>JAICOJ010000026.1 GCA_025930755.1 Gemmatimonadaceae bacterium | reverse complement strand
CTTCTCCGCCGCGGGCCCCTTCTGCCCCTCGACGATGTCGAACTCAACGGCGTCGCCCTCGGCGAGCGACTTGAAGCCCTTGCCCTCGATCGCGCTGAAGTGCACGAAACAGTCCTTCTGGCCGTTGTCCGGGGTGATGAACCCGAACCCCTTCGCGTCGTTGAACCACTTCACCTTGCCGGTCGTACGCATGCCCTGCTCCTGAGATGTTTTGTCGGGGCGGACTGCGCCGACCCCTGACAAATGTGTGACGTGCGGGACCCCAATACCCCCCGCGTTAGGCAGCGAACCAAATAAAAAGACCCGGGCGAATGTCGCCCGGGTCCGTCCATTCGGGTGTCGCCGGACCCGAATATATCGAGTTTGGGCCGTTCGGCAATACCCGCCACCGCCTCCCCGGTCAGGCGCCGGGAGTCGTTCGGGTCTCCGCCGCCGCCGTCACCGCGGTGTCTCCCCGCACGTGCTCGACGAACAGTTGTGCGCACAGACGGTTCGCGTCCTTCACGTACTCATCATGGTGGCGCTCCCCGGTGTCGCCGATCTGCCGTAGCTGCTCGTTCCCGAGCTCGCGGCCTGCCTCGCGGAACGTCTTGAACGTGTCTTCCGACTGCCGCGCCATCACGATGTCCTGCACCAGTCGCAGGAAGTCGCTTTCGCGCGCAACGTCGGCCAGGTCCTTCGCGATGCCCAGCGCCTTTCCGAGCATCTTCTTGCCGACGCCGGATTCGGCGCCGAGCTGCTGCTGATACTGCTCGAGCATCCGCTGATGCTCACGCATCATCGGGATGTGGCGGCTGCACAGGTCGCGGAACCGTGCATCCTTCGCCTCGCGCTCGTGGTCCACGAGGGACTCGAGAAAGGTCTGATGTTGCATGACCGCGTTGTTGACCTGGCTGCGCAGGAAATCCATGCCTCTGTCCATTGCGTTACCTCCGTGTAGGACCGGGCAGTAGTGCAAGCTTCATGCTGCATCCCCTACTCGAGAACGCGAATCGCCGAGACGAAGTACGGGGTCTCTCCGAAGCACGACGTCGGTATCCCTCTGTGTTCCTCGTAGTGCAGGGACACGCGCTTCCCCGACGCCTCGTTGATCTGCTGAGCGACCGCATCGCTCCGGACGCTGAAACGGAAGATTTCCGGCATGGAGCCCGGCACGTTCGACATTGCCAGCTCGCCCTCCCACGTTTTGCAGAGCCATCCCTTTCGAGAGATTTTCTGCACCCACCCGGCGCGGTCTCCATCGGAGTAGGACCAGCTCAACGCAACCCACGTCCACAGCGCAACGGCCAGGACCGGGATCAGCACGAGGGCAGCGACAAACAGCTTCCACCGCGAGCGGCGACGCGGGGGTGGGGGAGCCTCCGGCTCGGCTACGGCTTTGACGTCTTCGGTGTTGTAGCCTCGCGGCGGTTGCTCGATATCATCGGCCATGGTTCGGGGTACGAGGGAAGAGTAGCTTTCTCCATGGGCGCGCTCGTACCGACGCCCTGTGATCTCGACTACCTACACTAGTGTCTTTCGCCCCTCGCAGACAGACCGTCACCACCCGCGTCGGCGACGTAGCCGTCGGCTCCCTGCACCCCGTGGTCGTGCAGTCGATGACGAACACGGACACGGCGGACGCGGCCGCGACCGCGACGCAGATCCTCGAGCTGGTCCGCGCCGGCTCCCAGCTCGTCAGGATCACGGTCAATAACGAAGACGCCGCGGCCGCGGTCCCCGAGATCGTGGACCGCGTCCGGGGGGAGGGCTGTAGCGCGCCAATCATTGGCGATTTCCACTACAACGGGCACCTCCTGCTCACCCGCTTTCCCGCGTGCGCGCGCGCGCTCGACAAGTATCGGATCAACCCCGGGAACGTCGGGGGCAAGCGACGGGATGAGAATTTCCGGACGATCGTGCAGACCGCCATCGAGCAGGGGAAACCGGTCCGCATCGGTGTGAACTGGGGATCCCTGGACCAGGATCTCCTCACGCAGATGATGGACACCAACGCCTCGCGGGCTGAGCCGCTCGACGCCAAGGATGTCTACATCGAGGCCATGATCGAGAGCGCTCTCCGTTCCGCCGAGCTCGCCGAGCAGACCGGTCTCGGGCACGACCGCATCATCCTCTCGGCGAAGGTGTCGGGCGTGCCGGACCTCGTCGACGTGTATCGCCGCCTCGCCCAGCGGTGCGACTACCCGCTCCACCTCGGTCTCACCGAGGCTGGGCTGGGCGTGAAGGGGATCGTGGCAAGTGCGGCGGGGCTGGCGGTTCTGCTCTCGGAAGGCATCGGGGATACGATCCGCGTGTCACTGACGCCGCGACCGAACGGGGATCGCACCGAGGAGGTGCTCGTTGCGCAACAGATCCTCCAGTCGCTTCAGCTTCGGCACTTCACGCCGCAGGTCACCGCATGTCCGGGCTGCGGACGCACGACTTCCACCTTTTTCCAGCAGATGGCCGAGGATATCCAGGTCTATCTGCGTGAGCGGATGCCGCAGTGGCGTCAGGGCCGCCGTGGCGTCGAGGAGATGAAGGTTGCCGTGATGGGGTGCGTCGTGAATGGCCCCGGGGAGAGCAAGCACGCCAACATCGGCATCTCGCTGCCGGGCACCTTCGAGGAGCCGAAGGCGCCGGTGTACGTCGACGGCAAACTGGTCACGACTCTACGCGGCGAGCGGATCGTCGAGGAGTTCCTGGTGATCCTCGAGAGTTACGTCGCCACGCGTTATCCGGCGGCGAACGGAAGCGCCCGCGTGGATCCCCAGCCTTAGCTCTGCTTCCCCCCTGCCGGCGCATGCACCATGGCGCGCCAGTGGCGGTCGAGCTCTTCGACCAGGGCGCGGAGCTCGGCCATGATCGGCGCCGCGAATCCCACCACCGTGAGTCGGTCGTAAACCTTCCGGAGCCACTCGAGCCCCTGGTCCCGAGGACCGCGGCCCCATACGGATTCCGGGAACTCGGTGCGACGGAGCTCTGCGAGCAGCGTCCCGGCCTCATGGAGCGTATCCGCCGCCACCACCCAGCGAGCACGCTCCGGTGCCTCCGCGAGCCGCTCGAGCAGGTCCTCGCGGCGCTCGTCCGCGGACAGCTCGACGCCGTCCTCATCGGCTCGCCGTTCCGAAACGGCGAGCGCGAGATCGAGTGCATCCCCGCCGAACTTTTCCCCGACCCGCCCGATCAGCGACTCGCGGGACATGCCGCCCCGCACGCCGTCTCCGACGACGTCATGGAGGATTCCCGCGACCACCGTGTCCTCGTCCCCACCGTATCGCGCGAGGATCACCGCCACGTTCGCATGACGAGTGAGGTAGGGCGAGCGGGTGCCGCGCCGGACCTGCTGGTCGTGATGCTTCGTGGCGTACGCGAGTGCGTGGTTGATGCGGTCGGAGTAGCCGATGGTCATGCGCTGGTCCCGAGAGCGTGGCGGTGCGCGTAACGATACTGGGTTTCGCGCACTTTCGCAGCAGCCAACGGTTATGCGGCGCCGAACCGGCTGTTCCTACACTTCCGTCGGAACGAGGCGAGCCTGGTTGACACCGAAGAGCGCCAGCCTGGCAGGCCGGAGCAGCGCCCGTGGCGATGCCTCGGCCAGCAGACCGCTGGCGATGCATAACGACGTCGCGACAGCGTCATTGGCGACGTGCGCGGCGAAGAAGTGTCGTGCCCTCGCCACCCGGCGAATGGTACGCCAGGCCGATCGACGACCCGCCGGAATGTCCGGCGCGAAGGACCGGGCTCCTCCAATCATCGTCTCGAGGGCCACGCGCTGAAGGTGGCCGCGCAGATAACCCGCGACCTCGTCGCGGTCGACGTCAGCGCTCCACGCGTCGGCCACGTCGAGCAGATCGCGCAGGCGATACCGCACCGCCCAATGGACCAGAGCCCCGTGCTCGAGCGCGTGCAACACGGTCGCCGTCGGTGACGGAGCCACGAGATCGGTCCCGCTCACCGCACGCGCGTCACGCCAGATCCGCGTATCGAGACCGGTCGGACGGGGTCCCAGTCGAACGTGAACCTCGATTGGCAGCGCGCCCGCGCGCCTCAGGGTTGGCAGGTGGTGCTCAGGGGATGTCGAAAGCGGCTCATAGCCGAGACGGCGCGCGAGGAACTGGTGCAGCCGTCCCGCATCATCGGGAGCGGTGAGTACATCGATGTCCGACATCGACCGCGCGGCGGGGATCCTCGCCGTCAGCGCTCGCGCCGCACCCTTGAGCACCATGATTCGGATGCCGAGCTCACGCGCGGCGGTCGCCAGTTCGGTCAGCTGACCAGGCAGTGTCAGTGTCTGCCTCACCGCCCGCGCGGTCGAGTCCCGCAGGAGTTCCCGCAGTGGGGATGGCGCGCGGGGTGCGAGTGACGATGCTCGCAGAGCCCGATCGAGCTGAACGGCACAGCCCTCCAGAACGAGCGCACGCTGCCAAAAGGCCACGGGAGCGGCGAACGCGCGCGTCACCGTGCCCGCTGGTGTCTGCTCTGCGTTCCCGGCGAGCAGGGCGACCATCACGTCATACGGAGAGGCGCTACGCATCGTGCGTGAGCAATTCGCGGTAGTCCTCGACCGATGCGCCGAGCTCCGCCACTGGCAGCCCGCCTAACGATACCCAGGCGTGGGCGTGGAAGTGGTGCGCCGGACCCGCGGTGCCAATGTGCAGGCGCGGACGGTGGCCATGCTGTCGAAGCATCGTGTAGAGCACCAGCGTCCGCGTGAGACAGGTCGGACGCCACCATGCACGTCCACTCGCCATCCAGCGGTCCACGCGAAACGCGAGTGCTGGCGCACTCGCGCGGGCGCCCGGCGTTCTCGGCCACGCGTCGCACAACGCGAGCGTCACGCGGAACGGCAGCGCTCGGAGCGCTACCGGCACCGCGACCGTCGCCGCTACCGCCAACGCCCGTTCAATCACGCCCGCTCGGCGGTATGGATCAGCTGCTCCTGCACCAGCTCCTCGAGCAGCCGCGTCACTGCCATCTCGGCCTCGACGATTCCCACATCGTACTCGTCGACCACCCGTGCGACGATCTCCGAGCGCGGAACCCCATCTTCCAGCCGCCGCCACACGAACGTGCCGGTCTCGTTGAGGGAATAGTAGCGCTTGGTGCCCATGTGCAGCACGACGGCGCCATCGTCGACCGCGGCAAAGGCCGCGTCAGGCGAGATGGTGTAGTGCATGGAGCTGTCGGAGAGACGCGGCGGGGTGTTCAGGCGGGAACCGCGCCTCGAGCAACACAGGTCGCGGCGCAGAGAGGACGAATGACGGCTGAACGAAGTAAGCGGAGATCGCTACGGCGACGCGACCCCGATCTCGTAGATCACGCTGTCCCAGGTCGAGTTGCTCCCCTCGGTCGTGGGAAGTCCGCCGAACGACACGGACGACAGTTGCGGTGTGAACGTGTCCGGTGAGAGCGCGCCATACGACGCGGCCCCACGTCTAACCCCGTCCACGAAGTATACGGCGCTGTCGGCTGCGTACTTCCGCAGCTGGAGCTCGTGGGCTCCGCTGCCCAGCGAGGACGTGGTGCCGGACAGGAAAGTCCCGGAGTTCGATATGAGTCCAACCACTCCGTTTCCGACGCCGATAGCGATCAGCTTGGCGCGATCGCTGAGGATGAGACCTAACTCTGGCTGCGAGCCCCCTCCGTTGAAGCGCACCACCCCGTGAACGTACGCGTCCTGCGTCGGCGCGATGGGATCACGACGATAAAAGAGCCCGGAAAATCGTCCGCGAAGCAACAGACTTCCGCCGCTCACGCTCGCGTTACCGCCTGTGCCTCCAAACTTCCACGCCTGCGCCGCGCTCCCTGGCAGAGCATCCGCCGTGTACTCGACTCGCCACCGGCTTTCGTACGGCGCCGGCCAGGCGGCCGAGACCAGCACCGCGAATGAGAAGGATCGCACGCCCGCGCTCGTCTCGAACGTCCAAGAATGCCGGGTACCGGTGGTATCGCCGAGTGGCGAGCCCATCTCACCGAGTCGCTCCGGCCAGTGGAAGTATTTCCGCTGCGGCGCGTCGAAGCTCATCGTGCCCTGAAAGTTCGCGATGCGCACGAAGCACCCGCTGCACGGTTGGCCGACGGTCGGCTCCTGAACGAAAAAGACGAACAGGCCCATCGTATCGAGGGGCGCTGCCGACGCTTCCTCGTCTCCGATCGGATGTGGGCGCATGTTGCGGACACCGACGCTTGCGGTCCAGCGCCATGTAGTCGTGGTGCTGTCGACGACGACCGGGGAATTGTACAGGCGCACGTTGACGTTCTGGTCGCCGTAGATGGCTGGAGCGAATCCCGGGAGGCCGTGCGGCACGAGGGGCGCGAACTCCAGAGTGCCTCGATCGAGATCGACGGTACCTCTCAGCGTGGCGACGGCGGTCGGCGGCGGGCCAATTGGCGTGGCAGGGGCCAGAACGCCCGTCGGTGGCTCACCGCACCCGAGAAAGCTCATGATCAGCCCAGCCAATCCAAGCGGCAGCGTCGCGCGCATGGTTCGCCTCGCAATTGGTTGACGGGCATTCAGGATTTCGAGTACCGACGAAGGGCCGTCTAGTTATGAGACGATCCTAATCTTCCTCGGTCACGACGTCTTGCCGGGGTTCGTTCGCGTCTGTTTCACCTTGCCCATCCCCGCGCCGCATCGAGGCATAGCGCGGGAGAAATGAGGTTCGTTCGGGGATTTCCGAGAGGAAGGGAATGGCGGGGTCCGGGGCATCCCAGGCGACCACACCTCGGATGGAGCCTCCCGCCTGATGTATCGCAGCCACAAGGCGTTTGAGCCCCACCGCTGTGGTGCGTCCGGTGCGCGCGACCACCACGATGTCTGGCGACGCCGAGACCGTCTCCTCGAGCGAAACCTCGCGCAGCCACGGCGCGCTCACGACAACGGTGTCGTATCGTCGGGCAAGGTGCGCCACTGCCTCGCGAAGGGTGCGCGCGGAGACCTCGTTCGGCGTCCGGCGGCGGCCAGCGGGAATGACATCGATCGTGCGGTCGCGGCCGACAATCGCGTGGATGATGACCTCGGGCCACTCCACCTCCCCGGTGAGCGACTCCGTGGCACCGGGGGCGGGGGGGATGTGGAGCGCCGCAGAGACGGAGTGCACGGTCACGTCTGCGTCGATCACCAACGGATGTCGCGCCTGATGCGATGCGGCCACCGCGAGGTTGACGGCCATCGTGGCGACCACGGCAGGCTCGTCGCCGATGATCGCGATGACCGGGAGATTGGCAGCGGCATCCGCGAGAGAGAGGTACAGCTGACGATAGGTGTCCGTGGCCTGGTCGATGACGGGTGCCACCTCGCGGTCGGCCCGGCGCCGCGAACGCTCCGGCACGCGCTCGGTGGGGCCCACGCGCGCGATCACGGGCAGCGCGACCAGTCGCTCGATCTCGCGCGCGTCGGCGACTCGAGGGCTTCGCAGTTCCGCGATCAGCGCGATCGCAAATCCCGCCGCAAGGCCGAAGATGAGCGAGGCCGCGAGCATCGCCGGCGGCGAGGCCGCAATGGCCGAGATCTCTCGAGCGCGCTGCTGGCGGGCGTCGAGCTGGCGGTTGCGGTCGAGCGCGCTCGCCAGCGCCGCGCGCGCGCGACCGAGCGCCGCACGAGCCGAGTCCCGTGAGGCGACGGCGGGCATCGTATCGATGGGCGGAAGCGTCACGACCGGACGCGGTGGCGGCCGGAGTCGCTCGACCTCGTCGCGCAGCGCCGTTCGACGTGCGGCACCGATTTGCTGGAGCGCGCGGCCGAGCTCGCCCGCGCGCGACGTGAGCGCGACGAACAACGGATCGACCCCTCCGGTTGCGCCGAAGGCGTCCCGCTGTCGCTCGATCTCGGCCAAGGAGTCGAGGAGCGCCCGGACGCGGGGATCCGCCTGAAGGTCGGGCGTCGTGCCTAACGCGCGATACGAGGCGAACAGCGGGGCGGCCTCGGCCCGCTCGAGAAGTGTCGTGAGTCGTGTGATGGCCACCTGCAGCGAGTCTCGTCGCAGGCGCACCGCCGTCGGGAGCGTATCGGGAGGTGGCGGCAGTGCTCGACGCGCAGCACGCGCTCGCGTGCTCGCCAGCTCGGCTTCCGCACGCGAGAGCTCCTGCACGGCGGCGGCGTCGGTGGCTCGCAGGCGGGCGGTATCGGGACGCTCGCCCGGACGCGGCATGATGGCCGCCGCGGCCCGGCGCGCTCGGTGCGGAATGACGATGAGTGTCACCAGCATCCCCACGAAGACGAGCCCTCCGGCGATCCCGAGCAGCGCCGTGCGGCGAGCCGCGTTCCGCGCACGACGCCCGAGCCATGTGCCGACAGACGCGGGTGGGACCGGCTCCGCGAGGAGCAAGCCGACCGGATCGCTGACGTCGGGACCTAACGATGGCGGGCCGTGGTCGGCGGGGCCCGCCTCACCGGTCGTGCGCGGAGACTCCGGCCGCTCCATCAGGCGACGGTCATGTCGAAGGCGACTGGGGATGACACCGATCGCGAGTATCGGCCGCGCAACCCCCGTCGGCAAGGCTCCGAGAGCTTCACCGCCGTCGCAGGATCTCCAGGATCACCGAGACGATCACACCGATGGCGACCAGGCTCGCCACGATGGACACGAAGTTCCAGAGAACGCCTTCCAGCGTAATCGCGAGTGTGCCCAGGCCGAGGACGGCGATCCCGAGGCCCAGGCGCGGGAGCCATGGGGCGACGATTGCGCGCTCGCGGCTGGCGACGCGCCACAGCACGCTCCCGGCCACGAAGGTCACGACGCCGAGCCAGAGCTCCACGGGTGCGTACGTCGCGCGGCGCCGTGCGGCGCCGGGTGCTCAGCCGCTGATCGAACGCTGCGCCGGGGAAGGACTCGGGCGCATCACGCGTAGCGGCAACGCGAGGAGAGGGGCAGCGAGCGCGGTGGCTATGCCGAGGAGCGCCCACAGAGCAAATCGATGCACGCTCGACAGGGCGACATCCGGGGGAACGGGAAGCACCCACACCGGCGCACCGATCACGAGCGCGATGAGCGCCAACCGAGGAAGCCGCCGCGCGTCGGCGAAGAGGGCGTATTGCGTAGGTGCCCAGAGGAGCGCGATGGCGCCCATGACCGCGAACACCCAGGTCGGCACGGGATCGTTCACGTCACCGGCGAAGATGAACGCCGAAAGAAGCGCGAGCGCACTCACCCACGCCCAGCCAACGGCCGCGAGGGCTGAGCGGGAAGGGCGGAGGCTCAGGCGAAAACGTGGCCGGTCTTCCCGCCCCGTGAGCGCCCACCACACGAAATCCAGCAAGTCTGTCCACGTCTCGATCATGCCGACTCCATGCTGCGTCTGCCTCTGCTCATTGCAGGAACGTTGCCGTTACAGTCGGATCGGCCGCCGTGTGCCTCCTTCGCGCTCGCAAAATCAATGAGGGGAGCCACTTGGCTCCCCTCATCAGGACTTCTGCGATCCGGACCTGGATCACTGCACGGTGATCTTTCCCGTCATCCCCATCATGACGTGTGGCGTGCACACATAGTCGTAGGTGCCCGGCTTCACACCCGCGAACGAAATGGTGTAGTTCTCGTCTGGTTGCGTCATATAGGGACTGGAGAGCGGCATCATCTGGTTTGGCATGTTCGCCGAGAGCACCGCCTCCACGTCATCGGGGATCTTGGCCGGGTCGAACGCCACGTTATGGGGACCACCCGAGACCATCACCCACTTTACGCCGTCCCCCTGCTTAATGGTCAGATTGGCCGGATCGAACTTGTACGTTTGTCCATCGAGAAGCATCCGAACCTCGTGCGTGGTGCCCGTAATCGGCGCTCCCGTTGCTGCCTGGCCCCCGCCTGCCGGCGGAGTGGTCGTTGCCGCTGGTGCGGCCGTGTCGGTCGTGCCCTCGTTCGCCGTGTCGCCGCCGGCGCAAGCGCCGAAGACGAGGATGCTCGCCGCTGTCAGAGCGTAGAACCGCATACCGAGAAGCCTCCAAGTCGTGCTAGTCTGGCGATCCAATCGCCTCGTGATTCCGCGAATGCCGCGGACCTCGTGAACTTATTCACAAGCGTCCCGGATGGCAAACGGGCACGCGCATGGCGCGTGCCCGTTCGGCATTCCCTGCCTCAGAAGCTCACGGCGTCCGGACGACCACAGCTCCGTTCATTCCCGCATGCCGCGTGCAGCGATACGAATAGCGCCCCGCATTCGCGAAGGTCCGCGCATCGGTCCCGGTGTTGCGGTCGCTGATATTTCCGCCCGTGGGAGGTGTTCCATCGAACGTGACGTTGTGCGTCTCGGGGCCAGGGAACGTCCACGTCACGGTCCCGTTCGCCGCGATCTTCACGGTATCCGGGCTAAAAGTGGATCCGACACCGCTCGCGGTCACGTTCGCCGCCGTACTGAGGGCGGTGACCGTCACAGTCGTCGAGGCCGTGCGTGTGGTCGCCCCAGAGGTGAGCGAGGCCCGAATCTGCGATGAGCCGGGCTGATCGGCGATCACGCGGCCCGCCGTCGTCACCGACACCGCGGTACCCGTGAGTCGCTCGAAGGTCGCGGTTCCCACCCCCGTCATCGGCGCGCCATTCTGGTCGCGCGGCGTGGCGGTCATCTGAAGCGTGTC
This sequence comes from Gemmatimonadaceae bacterium, assembly GCA_025930755.1. GTDB lineage: Bacteria > Gemmatimonadota > Gemmatimonadetes > Gemmatimonadales > Gemmatimonadaceae > JAICNG01. Next base: position 22,909 of record JAICOJ010000026.1, on the reverse strand, counting down.
ACGGAACACGAGGTCGGGACTCGTGGGGGCGATTACCAGCGACGTGAATACCGCCGCAGGGGGTGGCGGCGTCCCCCCACCGCCCCCGCCTCCACACGCCGAAAGCGCGACGGCTACGATGACGCTCGAAAAGGCGACGTTACGCATGCAGTCTCCAATCAGGAGGTTTGCGGCACGGCCAGCATGTCAAGCTGTCGTATATGTAAGGGCCGGAGAAGTGCGTCGCGCCCAAGCGCGCCAATCCCCCTGTGAACGACACGCTGCGTACGGCGACCGTATTGATGCAGGACCGATCCTGACAGGGGCATTCGCGCATGCTAGACTGTCACGCCCTTCGGCGCGGGTGTTCGTCCATCTCGAGGAGCTTCCCCATGAAACGCAGGCTCGGTGGCCGCGAAGCGTGTCTGATGCTGGCGCTCGGTGTTGGGTGCACGCCCCCCGACGGCGATCCTGTCGCGATCGGACCGATCGACACCCTCGCTTCGCCAGCCGCCCAGGGCAGCGGCGAGCCGAATCTGGCGCGTGATCGGGATGGTCGCGTCTACCTGTCCTGGCTCGAGCCGGCCGGCGATTCCGCCCACGCGCTCCGCTTCGCGACACTTCAGGACGGCGCATGGTCAGCCCCCCGCACGATCGCGCAGCGATCGGACTTCTTCGTGAACTGGGCCGACTTTCCCTCGCTCGTCCCCCTCTCCGGGCGCACGCTGGCTGCCCATTGGCTGCAGCGAAGCGGAAGTGCCAGGTACGCGTACGACGTGCGGATCGCGCAGTCGGCCGATGGCGGCGAAACGTGGAGCGAGCCGCTCGTTCCGCACCGCGACGGAACCGCAACCGAGCATGGGTTCGTGTCGTTGTTCCCTATACGCGATTCGTTAGGTGCCGTCTGGCTGGACGGTCGCAACTTCGCGCAAGCCGCGAAGGGCGAGAGTGCCGACATGATGCTGCTCATGACGACCGTGGGACCGGCGGGTGGCCCCGGGGCCGAGCGCATTGTCGACGAGCGCGTCTGCGATTGCTGCCAAACGTCGCTCGCAATCGCATCGTCGGGACCCCTGGTGGTCTATCGCGATCGCCTGGAGGGCGAGATCCGGGACATTAGCATCGCGCGCTGGTCGGATTCGGGGTGGAGCCGAGGCACGGTCGTCCACGCCGACGACTGGAAAATCGATGCGTGCCCGGTCAACGGTCCGGCGATCGCCGCGGCGGGAGACCGGGTCGCCGTGACCTGGTTCACGAACGCGCGCGACACTGCTCGCGTCTATCTGGCGATGTCCACCGATGCCGGCATCACGTTCGCCCCGCCCACGCGCATCGACGACGGAAACCCGGTGGGGCGCGTGGACGTGGAGCTCGATGATCAGGGCGGCGCCATCGTGAGCTGGATGGAGTTCACGTCCGATCAGCAGGCCGATGTCCGAGTCAGACGCGTCGACGCCCAGGGTGCCCCTGGCACCGCGGTGATCGTCGCACGAACCTCCGGCGCCCGCGCAAGCGGCTTCCCGCGAATGGTATCGCGCGGAGACGATCTCATCTTCGCCTGGACCGAGGCCGGCACCCCATCCCGCATTCGCGTCGCTCGCGCCCGCCTCGACGGCCGCCGGTGATGGGTGTCGGGACGCAGTCCGTCCGTGCGGCTGCATTCGTTCTCGTCATCGCCTGCGCGCGCGATACCGACCGTACGGCGAGCGCCGTGGAGATCGGCAAGCCCGCGCCCGCGTACAGGGCCGTCTCTCTCACTGGAGACTCGGTATCCCTCGACGAAAAGCGCGGCCGCGTCGTCCTGCTGAACGTGTGGGCTACCTGGTGCCACCCCTGCCGAGAAGAGATTCCAATCCTTCAGGCGCTGCACGAGCGATATTCCGCGCGGGGCCTCGACCTCATCGGGGTAAGCGTCGATGCCCGCGGCGAGCACGCAACCGTTCGAGAGTTCGCCCGGGACTTCGACATGACGTACCCGCTGTGGCTCGACCCGGATGAGCGTGTGCAGTCGACGTTTTTCGCGATCGGGGTTCCAGCCACCTTCCTGATCGATCGTGAGGGAATGCTTCGCTGGCGCCACGTCGGGCCCGTCCGCGCCAACGACCCCACGCTCGTCCGCGAGCTCGAGCGGGCACTCGAAGAGGGCGCTGCCAGGGAATGATTACGGCTTGCCTGGCGAGGGCGGCCCGTCCCCGTTTCCTTTCCTCGACATGACAAAGACAAAGGGAGGAAGCCCGACGGACGCGGTCGTCGCTCGCCTCGATCCAGACCATCTCGAACGCGATGTTCCGCTCGGGCCGTTGACGACGTTCCGAATAGGCGGCCCTGCGGATCTCTTCTACGCCGCGTATACGGCCGAGGAGCTTGCCCGCGCGGTCCTCGCCGCGCGCGAGGCCGGTGTCCCGCACTTCATCCTCGGGTTGGGCGCCAACATCCTCGTTGGCGACAAGGGATTTCGCGGCCTCATCATCCACAATCGTGCCCGTCATTTCGACTTCGACGACGACGGGCGCCTGCGCGCGGAAAGCGGCGCGATCGTTGCCGATATCATCCCCGAAGCCGTTCGTCGCGGACTGTCCGGTCTCGAACACTACATTGGCATCCCGAGCACCGTCGGCGGCGCCGTCTGGCAGAACCTGCACTTTCTGTCGCCGGCACCGGCGCGCGAACGCACGATGTTCATCGAGGAGATCTTCGAATCATGCGAGCTGCTCACGCAGGACGGTGAGCGCGAGACCGTCACGAAGGAATACATGCAGTTCGGGTACGACACGAGCATTCTGCACCACCGAAACGACGTCGCGCTGGCCGTGACGTTCAAGCTCGAGCCGGGTGACGAGTCCGCGATGCACCGCATCCTTCAAGAGAACCTCAGCTGGCGCGGTGGCAAGCATCCGTGGCTTCAGTTCCATCCGAGCGCCGGATCGATCTTCAAGAAGATCGAGGGTGTGGGAGCGGGGCGTCTCATCGATCAATGCGGGCTCAAGGGGCACCGCGTGGGCGACGCGCAAATCTCGCACATCCATGCGAACATCATCGTCAACCTCGGCGGCGCCACCGCGCGCGACGTGCGCGAGCTGATTCGCGTCGCCCAGCAGGCGGTGCGCGAGCGCTTCGACCAGAACATCGAGCCGGAGATCGGATTCATTGGTGAGTTCTGAGGGAAGCGCCCTCGCACGACGCGAGGAGCTCGTCGAGGACCAGGGCCCGGAGCACCCCATGGAGCATACGCTCACGGGGGACTTCCGGCGTCACCCGAGGTTCCGCTCGCGTTTTCTGCCGAGCGAGCACACGCTGATGGTGTATCGACCACCCGGGTACCGCGATGACCGCACGCGCCGCTTTCCCGTGCTCTACCTGCAGGATGGCCAGAACGTCTTCGACCGCGCGACGTCGGCGACCGGCGAGGAGTGGTCGGTCGATGAGACGGCGCAGCGGCTGATCGAAACCGGCGCCATCGAGCCGATCATCATCGTCGGCATCTATCACGCGGGGCATGGTCGCATCGACGAGTACACCCCCACCCCCGATCCGAAGAGGAACATGGGTGGCAAAGGCGATGGTTATGCACGGATGCTGGTCCAGGAGATCAAGCCGTTCATCGATCGCCGATATCGCACGCTTCGGAGTGCCGCGAACACCGGACTTGGCGGCTCTTCCCTCGGGGGACTGCTGACGCTGCACCTGGGGCTGCGCTTCCCCACCGTATTCACTCGCCTGGCGGTGATGTCACCCTCGGTCTGGTGGGACGATCGCGCGATCGTTCGCGACGTCGAAGCGCTTACGGCAAAGCCGCCGCTCCGCATCTGGCTCGACGCGGGTACCAACGAGGGTGAAGAGGTGACCCGCGACTCTCGATTGCTTCGTGATGCGCTCATTCGAAAGGGGTGGGTCGAAGGACAGGATCTGGCCTACCTGGAGGCAGAGGGCGGCGGCCACAACGAGCAGTCGTGGGCGACCCGGGTCGAGGGGGTGCTGCGCTTTTTATTCCCGGTGCGCACGTGAGGGATCGTGTAACGGCACGGATGTCGGAATTCAGATGTCAGAGTTCAGCGCCGCGATGCCAGGTGAATGCACACCGCCAGGGTTGTTTTGACTTCTGAATTCTGACATCTGAATTCTGACATCTGACGTCTCTGCCGTTCTCATAAGCGCATGCACCGAGAGCACCACCGCTGGCATAGTCCGTCGCTCGGCCGAGACATGGAGCTTCTCCAGTTCGGGCACGCCGGGGCGCGAGCGCTGGTGTTCCCGACCTCCATGGGTCGCTTTTACGAATGGGAGGACCGGGGCATGATCGACGCCCTCGCCGAGCCGCTGGAGCGCGGGTGGCTGCAGCTCTGGTGCGTCGATAGCATCGACGACGAGAGCTGGTATTCGAGGCGCCGCCACCCCGCAGACCGCGTGCGCCGCCATCTCGACTACGAAGCGTACGTGCTCCACGAGGTTCTGCCGCTCTCGGCGCACCGGAATCCCAACCCCTTTCTCATCACGACCGGCACGAGCTTCGGAGCCTACCACGCGGTGAACCTCGCCTTTCGTCATCCGACCCTCGTTGGGCGCGTGCTGGGCATGAGCGGGATGTACGACATCAAGGAGCAAACCGGCGGATGGTCGAACGAGGCGATCTACTTCAACTGCCCGACCGACTTCCTCCAGAACGAACACGACCCGGCACGTCTGGCGGCGCTGCGCGGGATCGACATAATCATTGCCATTGGGCGCGATGATCCCATGCGGGCCAACAATGAGTGGCTCTCCAGCGTGCTGTCGTCGAAAGGCATCTGGCACGCGCTCAGAATCTGGGATGGCTGGGCGCACGACTGGCCGTACTGGCATCACATGGTCGTCAAGTACATCAGTGGACATGACTAATGGCAACTGCGGACTGCGAACTGCGAACTGCAACGCACTCGCCGGTTCACAGTCCGCAGTTCGCAGTTCGCAGTTCGCAGTCCCTTCGCTCTAACCGGGTATCTCCGATGACCAAGATTGGCCTCCTCGTTGGCCGCGAGTGGTCGTTTCCCCCGGCCTTCATCGATGAGATTCGTCGACGCGATGTCGGCGTCGAGGCCGAGTTCGTTACGCTCGGCGGCGCTCGCATGGATGACCCCGTGCCCTACTCGGTCATCATCGACCGGATCTCTCACGAGGTCCCCTACTACCGGACGTACCTGAAGTACGCCGCGCTGCAGGGAGCGACCGTCGTCAACAACCCGTTCATGTGGTCGGCGGACGACAAGCTCTTCGGTGCAGCGCTCGCGACCAAGCTGGGCGTCGCCAGCCCTCGAACGGTCGCGCTGCCCAACAAGGACTACGTCCCGGGCATCGTGCACGACGAGAGCCTGCGGAACCTGCAGTACCCGCTCGATTGGAACGCCATCGTCGACTACGTCGGCATGCCGTGCATTCTGAAGGATGCGCACGGCGGTGGGTGGCGCGACGTGTATGTGTGCCGGTCGCTCGACGAGCTTCTGCACCACTACAATCAGTCGGGCCGCCTCACGATGATCGTGCAGGAGTTCATAGAGTGGGAGCACTTCGTCCGCTGTCTGGTGATCGGCCAGCGCGACGTGCTACCGATGAAGTACGACCCGCGTGAACGGAAATACCTCGTCGAGCACGAGCACCTCTCGCCCGAGCTCGGCAAACGGATCGTCGACGATTCTCTCACGCTGGTGAGAGCCCTCGGCTACGACATGAACTCGATGGAGTGGGCCGTGCGTGACGGTGTCCCGTACGCCATCGACTTCATGAATCCGGCACCGGACATGGACGTCTATTCACTCACACCGCACTACTTCGAGTGGGCGGTGTCGCGAATGGCCGATCTCGCGATTCGGCTGGCCAAGACCAGCCACCCGGCGCGTGAGCCTCGGCGCGGGGAGTTCCTGCTCGGGCGACGCGAGCTGGACACCATCGCTCGCCCCGACAAGGAGGTGGACATTCCCCGCGCCGCTGCCCGGCCCGCGGTGAGTCCCGCGCTGAGCCCGGCTCCCTCGAAGAAACGGCCGAGCCATCCGTCGCGGGAGTCCTCGTGACGGTGGGAACGGCTCCGCGGCCCTCTGCCGTGGCTGCCGATCCCGTGCGGGAGGCGATCGACGCCTATCACGAGATCCTCAGCCCGGATGTCGCCGCCGACTCGCAGGCGATGCTCGACCAGCAGACTCGCAAGCGTGATCTGCTCTTCGGCGACCGCCCGTTATGCACCGTGCTGCGACCGCGGTTCATGGCACCCGCGCAATATCGGGATCTTCAGCGGCGCGCCGGCGCACTCATGGGCGCGTTCGCACGTGCGCATGCGGCTGCCATCGCCAACGCTGCCATACGGGCTCAGTTCCGATTGACGCCGTGGGAAGAAGAGTTCGTCCTCGACGATCCCGGATTCCCGTGGCCGAGCCCCGTGTCGCGGCTCGACGCGTTCTTCGCCGGCGACGACGGCCTTCGCTTCACCGAATACAATGCGGAGACCCCGGCGGGTCCGTCGTTCAACGATGTACTGACCGAAATGTTCTACGCGCTTCCCGCCATGCGGGAATTCGTGAAGCGCTGGGACGTCCGGCCACTTCCCGCGCGACACAACGTGCTTCACGCATTGCTCAGCGCGTACGAGGCCTGGTCCGGCACACGGGTGTCGCCGCGCATCGCCGTGTTGGACTGGCTGGACGTTCCGACGCGGCGCGAGTTCACCCTCTTTCAGGAGTATGCCGAGCGGCAGGGCATTCACTGCGTCGTCGTCGACCCGCGGCACGCCGAGTTTCGCGGGGGCAAGCTGACATTCGATGGCGCCCCGGTCGATCTCATCTACAAGCGCGTGCTCATCAGCGAGCTCATCGAACGCGGCGGAACCGGGCATGCCGTCGTGCGCGCGGTGCGTGAGCGCGCCGTCTGCATGGTGAACCCCTTCGCCTGCAAGATCCTCCACAAGAAGGCGAGCCTGGCGGTGCTCACCGACGAGCGGAACGCGAGCCTGTTCACGGCGCAGGAGCGTGACGTGATCGCCGCCAACGTCCCGTGGACCCGAGTGGTCGAAGAACGGCGCACCACGCACGCCGGCCTTCCGGTCGACCTCGTGGAGTTCATCGTCGCGCACCAGGACCAGCTCGTCCTCAAACCGAACGATGAGTATGGAGGGAAGGGAATCGTCCTCGGGTGGGAGGTCGGCGAGGCCGCGTGGGCGGAGGCATTGCGGACCGCCCTGCGTGAGCCGTACATCGTGCAGGAGCGCGTCTCCCTGCCCAGCGAGCCGTACCCCAGCCTTGTGGAGGGCCGGCTCGTCGTGGCGGATCGCCTGCTCGATACCGCACCGTACGTCGTCTACGGCCAGTACGTCGATGGTTGCCTCACCCGGCTCTCCACGGCAGCGCTCCTCAACGTGACGGCCGGGGGCGGCTCATCGGTGCCGACTCTACTCGTCGAGAAGCGCTAGCGGCCTGAGCTCATATGCAATCCCCTTCGCTGACGTTAGGTATCGAGGAAGAGTATCAGATCATCGATCCGCGCACGCGGGAGCTGCGCTCGTACATCACGGAGATTCTCGAGGGCGACCATCTCGTCCTCGAGGAGGTGAAGCCCGAGCTGCACCAGTCGATGGTCGAGATCGGCACCAAGGTGTGCCGCTCGCCCGCCGAGGCGCGCGGCGAGCTCGTCCGGCTCCGCGGCATGGTCATGGATCTCGCCGCCCGGAAGGACCTGCGCATCGTCGCCGCGGGCACGCACCCCTTCTCATCCTGGATCACCCAGGAGATCACCCCGCTCGAGCGCTACCTCGGCGTCAAGCAGGACCTCGCCGACCTCGCGCAGCAGCTGCTCATCTTCGGGACCCACGTGCACATCGGCATCGAGGATCGGGATTTCCTGATCGACACGATGAACGTGTCGCGCTACCTGCTCCCGCACGTGCTCTGTCTCTCGACCAGCTCCCCCTTCTGGATGGGTCGCAACACGGGGTTGAAGTCGTATCGCAGCGTCGTGTTCAAGAATTTTCCGCGGACGGGTGTGCCTCCGGTCATGGAATCGTACGCCAGCTACCAGTCGCTCCTCGAGTCGCTCGTGCGCACGAACAGCATCCCGGATGGCTCGAAGATTTGGTGGGACGTGCGACCGCATCACAAGTTTCCGACGCTCGAGTTCCGCGTGTGCGATGTGTGCACCCGCGTGGACGAGGCGGTGTGCATCGCGGCGATCCTGCAGGCCGTGGTGGCCAAGCTTTGGAAGCTCCGCCGTGACAACATGACATTTCGGGTCTACCCGCAGACGCTCATCGAAGAGAACAAGTGGCGGGCGGCCCGATTTGGCCTCGACGGAAAGCTCATTGATTTCGGCAAACAGATCGATCTTCCAGCGCGGGCGCTCATCCGGGAAATGATCGAGTGGTTCATCGACGACGTGGTCGATGACCTGGGCAGCCGGAAGGAAGTGGAATACGCCTTCCGGATCCTCGATGAAGGCACGAGCGCCGACCGGCAGCTCGCGACGTATCAGCGAACGGGCAGCTTCGAGGCGGTCGTCGACCAGCTCATCCGCGAGACCGAGGAGGGTGTCAAATCGCCCTCGCCTAGCGAGCACCGCGCCGACGGACCGGCCGCCCGCCCAGGCGAGGGTGTCTCCGACGGCCGTGGGTTTGACCTCGGTGCCCCTCGCGCGTCAGACGTGACTGGCGAGCTTCCTGCCTAGCGGCGGTGTATCATATCCGCAGCGCGAGAAGCGCAGGTCGCAGTCTTCATCCGTCTCCTATGTCCAAGCGTCCCATAATCGGAATCCCCACACAGGGCCTGCAGAGCTTTGGCGGGATTCCAGCTGATATTCCGCCGTCGTGGGCGATGAGCCAGCGGTACATTCAGGTGCTCACGGGAACCGGCGCGATTCCATGGATGATCCCGCTACTGCCGGACGACATCGACACGCTGCGCGGCATTTACGACGAGCTCGATGGGGTCTTTCTGCCCGGCGGCGCGGATATCGATCCGACCATGTACGGCGAGCACCGCCACCCGAATTGCGATCGATCCGATTCTGCCCGCGACCGCGTCGAGCTCATTCTCACCGAATGGGCGTTACGGGACCGCAAGCCCGTGCTCGGCGTGTGTCGCGGCCTGCAGCTCATCAATCTCGCGGCAGGCGGTACGCTCTGGCAGGATCTTGCGTCGCAGCGACCGACGTCGATCAAGCACGACTACTTCCCCTTTCGCGACGGCTACGCGCGCGATCACCTCGCGCACTCGGTGACCGTCAGCGACGGAACGCAGCTGGCCGAGATCGTGGGCTCGGGCGAGCGGCAGGTGAACAGCATGCACCACCAGGGCATTCGCGAGCTGGGACGCGGCTTCCGCGTATCGGCCACGGCACCGGATGGCCTGATCGAAGCCATCGAGCTCCCCGGCGATCAATTCGTCCTCGCGGTCCAGTGGCATCCGGAGGTGCTCGCCGATAAGGACCCGCTCACGCGGCGATTGTTCGAGGCGTTCACGACGGCCGCGCGAGATCACCGCCGCGAGCGTGAGGCCAGCGGCGTCATCGCGTAGCTCGCGCGACACGCGTGGCTGACCGCCGGGAGTCCGAGGCCCTCCTCGACAAACCCGGCGCTGGCCGGCTCGTGGCACTCGCGGCCGGCCCTCTCATCCTCGTCGCTATCACGTCGCTCTCGCCCGCGGGACTCACTCCCGCGGGCGCACGCGTATTGGGCGTCGCCGCGTGGATGACAGTCTGGTGGCTGACGGGCCCCATCCCGCTCGGCGCCACGGCGCTCCTCCCGCTCGTGCTGTTCCCGGTGCTCGGCGTGGCCTCGCCTCGTGAAGCGGCCACGCCGTACGCGAACGAGTTCATCTTCCTGTTTCTCGCCGGCTTCATGCTCGCGGCGGCGCTCGAACGGTGGAACGCGCACGCCCGCGTGGCCTATGCCATAGTCGGAACGGTAGGGACCGCCGGCGCCCGGCGAGTCGTCTTCGGCGTCATGGTCGCGACCGCCTTCATCTCCCTCTGGATCTCCAACACCGCGACGACGGCAATGATGTACCCGATCGCCCTCGCCGTGGGCGCCCTGTTTGGAACGTCGAGGGACGCGGACAACCTTCGCACTGCGTTGATGCTCGGGATCGCGTACGCCGCGTCGATCGGGGGAATGGGAACGCTGATTGGAACACCACCGAACCTCATCTTTGCCGGCGCCGCACGCGAGCTCGCTGGTGCCGACATCGATTTCGTCAGCTTCATGGCGATTGGCCTTCCGGTGGCCGCGATACTCCTCCCCGTCTGCTGGCTCCTCCTCATGGCGCTGTTTCCCGGTCGAGTGACGTTCACCGACGACGCGCGTGAGGAGTTGCGTCTCAAGCGTGCCGCCTTGGGACCGCTCAAGGGCACCGAGCGCGCGGCGCTCGCGATCTTCGCCGCCACCGCGGTCGCATGGGTGATTCGTGAGCCAAAAGACCTCGGCATCGTCCGTCTTCCCGGCCTCACCGACCTCGTTCCCCGCCTGACCGATGCCTCCGTCGGTCTGATCGGCGCGCTCGCCATGTTCATCATCGTCGCGCGCGCGCCGGACGGGAAACGGAAGCCAGTACTCACCTGGAATGAGGCGCGAGGCATTCCATGGGAGGTGCTGCTCATCTACGGCGGTGGCTTTTCCTTCGCCACGGCGATGGAAGTGCAGGGTGTCGCGGCGTGGCTGGGAAACATCATGACCGGGTTCAGCGGGTGGCCGACGATCGGGATCTTCTTCGGCGTCGCGGCGATCATCTTGTTGCTCACGGAGCTCGCGTCGAACACGACCGTGGCCGCGATGGCCATGCCGATCGTCGCCTCGCTTGCCGACGCCGTCGGCCAGCCCCGTCTCACGCTGATGCTGCTCACCACCCTGGTCGCGTCGGCCGGGTTCGCGCTGCCGACAGCGACCGCCCCGAACATCATCGTGTTTGGCTCGGGAACGATCACCGTTCGCCAGATGGTGCGGGCAGGCCTCCTTCTCGACGTCCTGGCCGTGATCGTGGTGGTGCTGGCGGTCTTTCTCTTTGGGTCGCGACTACTCTAGCTCAGGCGGCCGGACCGCCAGCCTCGGCGACCTCGACGGCACGCTCCCATCGAGCAATCGCTTCATCGAGGGCGGCACGGCTGCCGTCGAGCTCCACGCCTAACGTCTGCGCCCGCGTCACGCCGGCGGGAGTCGTGTAGAGCTCCGGATCCTCGAGCGCGGCGGTGATCTCGGCGACTTTCGCCTCGAGTCGCGCCACATCCTTTTCCGCACGCTCGAGCTCGCGGTGCGCCGCGCGTCGAGCTGCGCGGTCGTCTCGCGACGCGTCGGGCCTGCGCATCTGTTGTCGCTCGTGGGTGCGGCGCAGCGTCTCCTTTTCCTCCGCGGCGATCGTCGCCGCATGCGCGCGCTCGGCGCTCACCGCCTCCCATTCCCCGAACGTCCCCGGGTAATCCGTAATGTGATCACCGTGGAGCACCCACGTGCGCGTCGCCGTCGCTCGCAGCAGCGCGCGATCGTGACTGACGAGGATCACCGTCCCTTCGTAGCCCTCCAGCGCATCCTCGAGCGCCTCGATGGATTCGACGTCGAGATGGTTCGTCGGCTCATCCAGGAGCAAAAGATTTGCGCGCGCCAGGACGATCATCGCCAGCGCGACGCGCGCTCGCTCACCCCCCGAGAGAGTCCCGGCGATACGGTGAACCTCATCGCCCGAAAACCCAAAGCGGCCGAGGTGCCCTTGAATCGCGCCGCGCTCCCACGTCGGTCGCAGATCCTGAATGATGTGGTAGAGCGTCTTCTCCGTCGGCACCTGCGACATGTCCTGCCGGTAATGCGCGACGATGATCGACGCACCGACGCGAAGCGTGCCGCGCTCGACGGCTTTCTCCCCGACGATCGCGCGCAGAAGCGTAGACTTGCCCGCCCCATTCGGCCCCACGAATCCCACGACATCACCGCGCATCACGCGCGCATCGAAGTTCTTGACCAGGGTGCGCTCGGTCGTCCCCAGGGTCACACGCTCCGCCACCAGGACCTGATCGCCACCGCGCTGGCCCGATTCCAGACGCAGCGCCATGGCGCCCTCGGCGTCGGGCGGTGGGGACAGCCGCGGAAGGCGCGCGAGCCGGGTGCGCCGCCCTTTCGCCTGCGAGCTGTTCTGGCCGGCGATGTTCCGCCGGATGTAATCCGCTTCCTTCTCGATGAAGCGGCGCTGCTGCTCGAACGTGCGTTGCTGCGAGAGCCGGCGCTCTTCTCGCTGACGCACGAAGTCGCTGAAGCCGCCCGTGTAGGCCGTTGCCGTTCCGGCCTCGAAGTGCAGCACGTGATCGACCGCGCTCTCGAGAAACGCCCGATCGTGACTGATGAGCATGACCGTTTGCCCGAACGTCTTGAGGTAGCGCTCCAGCCACTCGGTCGTGTCGAGGTCGAGATGGTTGGTGGGCTCGTCGAGTAGAAGCACATCGGCGGGCGCGACGAGTTGCCGCGCCAGCCCCACCCGCCCACGTTCGCCACCCGACAGGCGTTCGAGGGGACGCGTGCGGGCGGCATCGGGGTCGAAGCCGAGGCCATGGAGCACGGCATCGACGCGTGGCGCGTAGGTGTATCCCCCCTCACGGGAGAACCGCTCCAGATCGCGATCGTACTGGCTCAACTGCTGGGTGGTCGCGCGCTCCCCCAACTCGGCCAGGCGAGCGACCTGCTTCGCGAGCGACGCCTCGAGCTTGAGCAGATCCGCGAATCCGCCCGCCGCAGCTTCCCATACGGTCGCGGCATCGCCGAAGTCCCGATGCTGCTCGAGGTGCGCGATGCGCAGCCCCGCGACGCGTGCAACGGTGCCGCGCGTCGGCTGAAGCTCGCCGAGGATGACCTTGAACAGCGTGGTCTTCCCGGTGCCGTTGCGACCGATGACGCCCCACCGCTCACCACGCGCGACGGTGAACGAGACGTCCTCGAAGACGGTCGTGGCACCGAACTCGACACCCACCCCGCCAGCGCTCAGCTGTGTCATGCGCTCGCGATCACCGTGCCATCCACTCCCGCCACTCCGCCTCGGCGAGTCCCACCGTCAGTTGCTGACCGTGCCTGACGAGTGGCATTCGGAGCAGGAGGGGCTCCTCGACGAGTAGGTCGAGCCACCGTTCGTCAGACCGGGCGGCGGTGGTGAGCCCCAGCTCGCGATAGCGCTTCGACGCCGGATCGATCAGAGCGCGCACTCCGAACTTCTGTGCGAAGCGGCGCAATTCACCCAGCGACGCCGCACGCTCCATCAAATCCACGAAGTGCACCTGGATCCGTCGCTCGGCGAAGAAACGTTGCGCTTTTCGCGTGTCGGAGCTTTTCCGCGTTCCGAAAATCTGCACCGAGAGCGTCATTCAGCTTCACCGGCACGACAATCCGCTATGCGGGCCGGTGTAGCCCAGCACGAAGCCGGCGATAATGAAGACCCACACCAGCACATAGATCGGAACGAACTTCCACCGCCTCTTCAGCATGTCCTCGTAGGGCATCGGCTTTCCCGCCCACTTCCCGCGAGGCTTGTTGGGATGAAAGAACGTCTTGTACGTCTCGATCGATGCGACGGTATACCCCTCCGCAGCGAGCGCGAGATACAGCCAGTTGTCCGTGAAGCACGATAGCAGGAGCGCGAAGAAGGCAGCGATCCCGGGACTTCGAAAGAACTTGAAGGTTTCGAACCCCTCGAGCGGGGCATCCTTCCACGCGCCGCCGAACGCGGAGATCCATCCGCCGATGCCACCAATGGCGACGATCACGAGCCAGGTGGGAAGGCTGACGTTCCGCTGTGCCCACGTGATCCCGTAGACGATCAGCAGCACGGCGGCGAGCCACCCCGCGCCAGCCAGCAGCTGCACCTTCCGGTCGTGAACGACCGCCCCCTTCACGTGGAACTGCATCGGAATGAAGTACTTCGACTGATCCTCCACCCGGAGAAACGTCTTCCAGAACTCCGTGATCGCCCGCTCGATCACGTACACCATCCCGAAGAACACCACCGCGTGCGACCAGTTCGAGAGGTCGAGGTTGGTGACGCGATGCGTGATGATCGCGACGACGGCGGCAAGCAGGATCGATCGCACGTACTTGCCGTACGTGAAGCCTTCGTGCGGCGCGTCCTTGAACATCCCCCACGTGGACGTATGCGCTCCGGCGAGGAGCCCTATTGAGAGTGCGAGCGCGGTGCCCATCCGGTCAGGATCCTTGTGAACTGGTGAGAGACGGTCGTGAAGTGTGCTGATCGGCGGTGCGGTATGCGGCCTCGACCAGCTCGAGGTCGCGGCGCGCGAGGGCGAGCGTGAACTCGGGCGCGCGGCCTTCGCGCAGGGCGCCGAGGAAGTCACGAAACATTGCCTGGCTCCCCGTGAGGTCCCGTACACCGGGAAACCGGAGGGCTGTGCGTTTCCCGAGCGCAAGGGCGAACAGTCCGTTGGATTCGAAGGTGATCGAGCCCTCCGTCCCGTAGATACGCGAAAGGCGGACGCCCCTCAGCAGCGACGGCGTATTCCACGAGAAGAACAGCGTGCCGACGGCGCCCTGCGCATAACGAGCCACGACGAGCATCTCGCGGTCCAGCCCCCCGGGGGGGCCGGGACGGAACCCATGCACCGACACGACGTCCAGGCCGACATTGGCCAGGAAGTCGATCCAGTGGATCCCACCCTCGTAGAGCGCGCCACCCCTGGCGAGCGCCGCGTCGTCGCGCCAGTTCTGCGTGCGCTGCGTCTTCAACGCCTTGATGTCGAGAAAGCGGGGCTCGCCGATCACTCCCGCTCGCAGCAGTGAGCGCAGCGTCCGCAGCACCGGCTTGTAGAAGTAGTTCTCGGCCACCAGGACCTGCCGGGCGGCGCCTCGTGCCGCCGCCTCGACGGCCGCGAAGTCGGCCGCCCGTGGGAACGGGGGCTTCTCGACGATCACATGCTTGCCCGCCGCCAGCCCGCGCAGCGTCCACTCGAGATGGAATGCCGGAGGGGTCGCGACGAGCACCGCGTCGACTCTCGAATCCTCGAGCGCGCCGTCGTAGGTCCCGAAGGCTCCGGCGCCGCGGCAGCGCGAGTTCATCTCGGCGGCGCGGGTGAGCTCGCGACTCGCGTAATACAGTCGCACGCTGGCATCGATGGCTCGCAGCGTACGCGTGTGCGCGCGCGTCACCGCGCCGCACCCGAGGAACGCGATGCCGATCTCGGTGGCGTTTCCGGTCACGCGGCCATCTCGCGCACGATGGCCTCGCCCGCCCGCAACGCGATCGCCGAGATCGTGAGACTCGGATTCACCGCGGCAGAGGTCGGCATCACACTGCCATCGGTCACCCAGAGATTGCGGACACCCCGGTACCGGCCGGCGCCGTCCAGTGGAGACGTCGTCGGATCGAGCCCCATGCGCACCGTGCCGACCGCGTGCGAAAACGTCTCGATGCTGTGGACGTAGAAAAACCGGGCGCCGGCGTGCCGCAATACGCGCCTGGCCTGCCGCAGGAGCGCGCGTCGGGCAAGCAGGTCACGCGCGGTGTACTCGTGCCTGACGACCGGCAGCGGGAGCCCATACGTGTCGCGCTGAGCCCAGTCGATCGTTAGGCCGTTCGCGTGCTGCGGCGTATCCTCGGCGATGGCCAGCAACCCGGTGACGTGATCCACGCCGAGCGACAGCACGCGCCCAAGGAGCGCTGGCACTCGCGCCTGGATCAGTCCGATCGGAGGCGCCATGACCTGCTGGATGCACCCGAGCTTCCCGCGCGGAGCAGCAATGTCGCGATGCCCGAAGTAGAAATCGTGGATGCCGATCTGTTTGTGGAACTCACGCGCCGGATTCGGGGGATGACGAAAGAATCCGTACACCAGGCCGTTGCAGTGCCGCATGAGATAGCGACCAACCGCGTGACCGGCAGGGCTCACCCGATCGAGCCCTGAGCAGAGCAACAGATGCGGCGTCGCCAGAACGCCGGCTGCCAGAACGACGACGGTGCCGTGCGCGCGCCACGCGCGCCGGCTCTCCCGATCGATGCAGTCCACGCCAACAATCCGGTCGCCTTCCAACACCAGGCCCGTAACGACGGTGCGGGGCCGCAGGTCCATCCCTGCACGTACGAGCGCAGGGATGATCGCGGTCGCGACGTCGTTCTTCGCTTCGACTGCGCACGCAAAGGCATCGCAGGTCGTGCAGGCCTGACACGCACGCCGCGCAGCCCCATTCTGATAGTTGATCGCCAGCGGAAGTCGAAATGGATGCAGCCCGAGATCACGCGCCGCTCGTGCGATGACGTCCGACGTTCCCGCCAGCCTGGCGGGCTCATGGGGATATGGCGCCGTCCGCGGTGGCTCCGTGGGATCGACGCCACTTTCCCCGGCGACGTCGAGCAGTCGCTCGGCACGCGCATAGTACGGCTCGAGGTCCTGATACGCGAAGGGCCACCGTGCCTGCGAATCGCCAAGGATTTCCGGGTCCGGTGCGAAGTCGTGCTCGCGGAACCGAAGCGCCACGGCACCGCTGAAGACCGATTGCCCGCCGACGCAGTTGTACAGTCCGATGGTTGACGACCGCCGTCCCTGGTGCACGCGGACCGGAGTCTCTTTCGAGTAAAACGGGGTAAGCTCCATCGCACCCCGCGGCTCCCAGTTGTGAGGACCACGCTCGACCCACCCACCGCGCTCGAGCATGAGCACGCGCGCGCCAGCGAGCACGGGGGCATGCGCCGCCATGGCGCCGCCAAAACCGCTGCCGATCACGATCACGTCATAGCGCGGGTCGAAGCTGGACAATGCGAGGAGACTCCCGGGCATCCAAAGGGGGCGGCCGAACGGTCGCCCCCGGGTGGCTCAGTATCTATGAAGAGAAAAGGAAAGCTCGGCAGGCACGACGCGCATGTCAAATGGTATCGCGGCAAAGTTATCATTCAGCCAATGACGACGGCGCCACCCTATCGACCGGCCTGGTTCGTCCCCGGACGCCACCTTCGCACGCTGTGGGGAAAATTCATCCGGCGACGCCCACGCGTGCCTGCAACCGTCGAGCGGTGGATCACGCCTGACGATGACGTGCTGGTCATTCACCGGCTGAAGGGGTCGCCTTCGCGTCCGCTGCTGGTGTTGCTGCACGGGCTCGAAGGCTCCCCCAATTCTCACTATGCGCGCGGATTGCTCGCGCATGCCCACCAGCGCGGCTGGTCCGCGGCCGCGCTCGTCTTTCGGACCTGCGGCGGCGAGATGAACCGCACGCGGCGGTTCTATCACTCGGGGGAGACGACCGATCTCGATTTCGCCATCCGCCGCCTCACGAGTGAGGCTCCTGACGCGCCCATCGTGCTCGCCGGATTCTCCCTCGGCGGCAACGTGTTGCTCAAATGGCTGGGCGAGCAGGGCTCGGACGTGCCACCGGCGGTCCGTGCCGCCGCTGCGGTGTCGGTGCCGTACGACCTCGCACGCGGATCACGGTACATCAACCGGGGCTTCGCGCGCGTCTACGAGCGGCATTTTCTCCGCTCGCTGGTGCGCAAGACGACGGAAAAGCGCCAGCGATTCCCCGATATCGTTCCCGAGGTCGACCTCACGAGGCTGCGGTCCATGTGGGACTTCGACGACGCCGTTACGGCTCCGGTCCACGGGTTCCGCGACGCCACGGACTACTACCAGCGCTCCAGCTCTCTGCGGTGGCTCGATCGTATCCGCGTACCGACGCTGCTTGTCAGCGCGTTGGACGATCCCTTCCTTCCTGCCGAGGTGCTCGACGACGTACGTGCAGTCGCGAGGTCGAATGACGCCCTGCACTGCGATTTCCCCGCGCAGGGCGGGCACGTCGGCTTCATTGCCGGGCGTCTGCCCTGGCGTCCTCTGTACTGGGCCGAGGGGCGGGTAATGGAGTTTCTGTCGTCGCATCTCGCACCGGCAGCGGAGACAATCCGCCCTTGATCGAGGCGCGCCGGCCCGCGCGAGCGATCTCGCTCACCGGGACGTACTCGAGCTCCTCGCCATCATGCGCACGGCGAAGGAAGAGCGCGCCCCGTGCCAGCTGGCCGATGTGCAGCACATCCCGAGGAAAGAGCAGCCGCTCGCCGAAGATCGGCGCAAGCAGGTCGGTGTATTTACCCGTGCTCACCGAGCCCAGGAGCACGACCTCCGCACCCGGACCGATGCGCTGCGAGAACGTCGACGCTGTTCGCTCGAGCGTGGCCGCCGCGGCGGCCGTTCCCTCGCTACAGAGCGCGTATCGCTCGAGGTCCTCGACCGCGATGGTCGCGTCAGGGGAAACCAGCCCATCGGTCATGGTGATGACGCGGATCCTGTCGCTCGCCTCGCGCGCGCGCGCGAAGGCACGAGCGTACTCGAGTTTTCCTCGAAAGTACAAGCCGCTGAGAAAGCTGAAGACATCGCCAAGCGGAACGCCCCCCTCTCGGAGCCGGCGGGCGAGTGACGAGCCGGAGCCTGGCTTCCGAAGCATCGTCGCTCGCGGCCCGTGTGCCGTGGCGGGGGAGATCAGGAATACGCGTGGTCGGTCCGACGGATCCGGCATGTCACCGCGCTGCGCAACTTCGGTGCGCGCGATACCTTTCTGCCCGTGAGAAACTTTCTGCTCCTTTCGCTTGGCGCCGCGCTCGCGGTCGCCATGTCCTGCGTGCAACCGCCTCCCTCGTTCGAGACGGCTGCACCGCCGGTCAACACTCCGCAGGTCGACGTCGCGAGCGATTCCGCTGCTCGCGCCCACCTGATCGATATCCGCCTCGTTGACCCGACCTTCATGGTGGACGCCAGGTACGCAACGGCCAATAATTTCACCGGTGCACCGCTTCCCGGATACGAGTCCCACCGCGTTCTGCTTCGCCGCGAGACGGCCGCGGCCCTCGCGCGCGTTCAGCGCCGCGCACGGAACGAAGGGATGGCCTTGAAAGTGTTCGATGGCTATCGCCCCGTTCGTGCAACGCTCGCGATGGTCGAATGGGCCGAGCGGACCGGCCAGCAAGCGCTGCTCCGCGACGGGTACATCGCGAGTCGCAGCCGGCATAACCTCGGGGTGGCCGTCGATCTGACGCTCATCGGTGGCGATGGCCAGGAACTCGACATGGGCACGCCATTCGATACGTTTTCCTCCGCTGCCCACACCGCTAACGCGACTGGCGAGGTCGCCTCCAACCGGCGGCTCCTCGTGCTCCTCATGCAGGCTGAAGGCTTCACGAACTATGAGAAGGAGTGGTGGCACTTCAGCTATGAGGTGCCGAACCCCCTTCGCTTCGATCTCGTCATCCGCTAGAGGACAACATGCGCGGTCTCCACGTGATCACGCTCGCACTGCCACTGGTCAGCTGCGTGCGATCAGCGACGATGCCGGCCGATGACCATGCCGCCCACCCGGCGCCGGCGGTCCCATCGACAATGGCGGCACAGCCGTCCGCGGCAGGATTGCCGGCCGGAGCCGCGGATGTCACCGGGCGCCTCGCCGCGTCCACCCGCCACGCCGAGTGGGCGATGGTTCGAGTGGGCAATGATGACAGCGTGCGCGTGTGGGTGGTGTACCCGGAACGTCGCACGAACGCGCCGGTGGTCATCGTCGTCCACGAGATCTTCGGCCTCAGTACCTGGATCCGCGGCGTTGCCGATCAGCTCGCCGCCGACGGGTTCATCGCCGTTGCTCCGGACTTTCTCACGGGATACACAGGGACGTTTCACCCCGACAGTCTGCCCGTCGACTCCGCGCGTGCGTTCATCCGCCGACTCGACGCGAATCAGATACAGACGCGGATCGACGCGACAGCTCGGTGGGCCATGGCCCTCCCCGCTGCGACACCGCGATATGGCATCGTCGGGTTCTGTTGGGGCGGTTCGGTGGTTTTCAACCACGCCGTCCATTCGCCGACGCTCGGCGCGGGGGTCGCCTATTATGGGGCGGCACCGGACCCCGGCCGCCTAACGACTGTGCGGGCGCCGGTGCTCGGGCTCTATGGCGAGAATGATGCCCGGGTCAACGCGACCATATCGCCCACCGACTCCGCCATGCGCGTCATGGGAAAGACCTATCAGGCGCAGATCTTTCCAGGCGCGGGGCATGGTTTCCTCAGGCAGCAGGACGCGGCTTCGGGCGCGAACCTGGAGGCGACGCGGCGTGCCTGGCCCGCCACGCTTGCATGGTTCCGCCGATACCTCGAAGGAGCTTGAGCCAGATCCATGACCCTTCGATTCACCTATGCCGTGCTGTTTCTCGCCGGGCTCGTGCTCGGCGTCATCGCGATGCTCGTCGGCATCCAGAAGGACAGCCCCCCGAGGACCGCGCGATCGCTGTTCAACCTCGCGACGATTGGGGCCTTCGTGACCGTCGCCGGCGCCGTGGGCTACCCCCTCGCCCGCTACACGACGCTGGGTGGGCTGGCCATTACGGCCATCGCCACCGTGGCGGGGTTGGCGGGATGGGGGCTGGCTGTGGCCATGATCGCCGGCTGGGCCGTGCCAAGTGCCAGGCGTGAGACCGAGGATGAGCGCTACGCGCTTCAGGGCTTCGTGGGCAAGGTGACGCAGCCCATCGGCAACGGCACGCCAGGGGAGATCAGTTATCAGCTCGAAGGGGCCTGGCACCGCGCCCGTGCGCTCAGCCTGGATGGACAACCCATCGAAACCGGCACCGAGATCGCCATCGAGCGGATCGAGGATGGCATCGCCTGGGTCGAGCGATGGAGCACGATTGCGCGACAGCTCGAGCTTCCCTGACTCGGTACGGTTCTCGCGACCCTTCTCGTCTGAGCAAGACCTACAGTCTGATTCCGGATCTCGCCCGTGGTCTTCGCCGTTGTCCTCGTCGCTCTCTTCATCCTGCGCATCGTCGTCGCAACGATCGTGTTCCTCTTCATCCTCCCGGATGGCGATCGTTGTCCTATCTGCGACGAGGTGACGTTGCGCGTGCAGTCACGCGGGTGGAACACGCTCATGCCCTGGTTCCGAACGAGTTGGTGCATGCGCTGCGACTGGGAAGGGCTACATCGTCACGGATCGGTGACGCCGACGACGCCCGTCATTCGATCGCCCGAGCCGGTGAGCCGTCGCCACTAGACGACGGTCAGACACCGTCGGCGCGAACGAACACCTTGAGCCATTCGGGCCAGTTCCCGCTGAGATCGAAGAAGTCGTCGAAGTAGACGAGGCCCACCCGTTCCAGCTCTTCGACAAAGGTTGTGAGCTCGTCATCGCCGTGGATCGGACCAATCGCGATGAGGTCCCCTTCGACGCGGAACTCGTCAGGCGTGAGATTGAGGCGCTGATCCACTGCCTGACGCGTAAGTCCCCGGCGCTCGAAGGCGCTCTTGCGAATGACGATCGTAGGAACGGCGAAGGGAATGGATAGTGGCATGCGTAACCCCGGACGCAGTGGGTGACGAAAGCGAATGGTGAGCAGGCGAGCCGGGCGCCCGCAACTCCGCGGACGCCATTCGACCCTGCAATGCACTATTTTGGGATCATGTCTCGATCCCCCGAGCTGGAGCTCGATGTCCTCGTCATCGGTGGCGGCCACGCTGGCACCGAGGCGGCCGTAGCGGCCGCCCGCACCGGGGCGAGGGTCGGCCTCGTTACCAGTGCGCTCGAGACCATTGGTCAGATGTCGTGCAACCCGGCCATCGGCGGCGTCGCCAAGGGCACGGTTGCACGCGAAGTCGACGCGCTCGGCGGCATCATGGGACGCGCGACCGATCTTGCCATGATCCAGTTCCGCATGCTCAACCGGAGCAAGGGGCCCGCCGTATGGGCGCCTCGCGCCCAATGCGATCGCGGCCTGTATCGGCGTGCCGTGCGGTCGTTGCTGGAATCGCACGATCGGCTCGCCGTGATCCAGGGAACCGTCGCACGGCTCCTCATCGACGACGTTGAAGGACGTGTCGTCGGCGTCGAGACGCTGGAAGGGCGGCGCTTCGGCGCGAAGGCCATCGTGATCACGACCGGCACCTTTCTTCGCGGTCGCATCCACATTGGGACGGGGACAGCCATCGCCGGTGGCCGTGCGGGGGATGCTCCGGCCACCCATCTCGCGGAGCAGCTCGAGCGGCTCGGTCTCACTGTATCGCGCTTCAAGACCGGGACGCCGCCCCGCATCGACGGTCGTTCGGTCGATTACACGAATCTTCAGCGACAGGAGAGCGAGCTCGGGGACTTCGGCTTTCAATGGTCGCATTTCTGGCGGAGCGAAGAAGGAGGAACGAGGAACGAGGAAGCGCCTGCGCCTCTGGGTGTCCTCGGACCTCGCGTGGCGACTCCCTCGTTCGTCGTTCCTCGTTCCTCGCTCCATCCCCCCCAGCTGCCCTGCTGGATCACGTACGCGGGTCCCGAGGTCAAGCGAATCATTCGGGACAACCTCGAGCGGTCGGCGATGTACGGCGGTGCCATTGGCGCGAGAGGGCCGCGCTACTGCCCCTCGGTCGAAGACAAGATCGTGAAGTTTCCAGACGTCGAGCGCCATCAGATATTTCTCGAGCCTGAGGGGCACGACACTCACGAGCTATACGTCAACGGTGTGTCGACATCGCTCCCGCCCGATGTACAGCTGGAATTTCTCCGCGCCGTCCCGGGGCTCGAGAATGTCCGGATGACCCGTGCCGGGTACGCGATCGAGTACGACTACTACCCGCCGACGCAGCTCGATGCATCGCTCCAGGTGAAGGCGCTCCCCGGGTTGTTCTTCGCCGGGCAGATCAACGGGACGACAGGATACGAGGAGGCGGCGGGCCAGGGCGTCATCGGTGGAATCAACGCCGCGCTTTTTGTCATGCAGCGTCCGCCACTCATTCTCGGGCGGCAGACGTCATACATCGGGGTGCTCGTCGACGACCTGGTGACGCGGGGCGTGGACGAGCCGTACCGGCTCTTCACGTCGCGCTCTGAATTCCGGCTTACGGTACGGCAGGACAATGCCCTACGCCGGCTCGGCCCGACCGCGATTTCCCTCGGGATGCTCAACGAAGACGAAACACGCATCGTCGAGCAG
>JAICOJ010000242.1 GCA_025930755.1 Gemmatimonadaceae bacterium | reverse complement strand
CGGGCACAAGCCGATGCCCGACATGGAGCAGCGCCTCTTCGAGTTCAACGTCGATTCGTACCTGCCCAACTACGAGGAGTTCATCCGTCGCGCCGTGACGATGGTGAACGAGCGCGAGACGGCGATGGCATCGGAGCTGGGCGCACAGTTCATCGACCTCACCGGGATCTACGCCGGGGTCGAGGAGCAGATCTATACCGATTACGTGCACCTCACGCCGCGCGGCAACGAGCTGCTCGCACGCCACGTCGCGGACAGGCTCGTCCCCGTGATCCGGCAGGACGCGCAGCTCGCCTGCGCGAGCGAGCAGGGCAACGGATGCTGAGCATCGCGTCGTCCGTGCTCGAGTCACGGGACGTCTCGGGGGGATTCGGGACGGCCCTCCGCCTCTCGTGGCCGACAGCCCCGTCGGGCGAGCTTCAGGTCGCCGAGGATGAGGTACACGTGTGGGCAGCGCAGCTCGATCGCGACGCGTCCGTCATTCGCGAGATGGCGATGCTGCTGGACGACGAAGAGCGTGAGCGCGCGTCGCGCTTTCGCCGGCGGGTCGATCGCGACCGGTACATCGTGTCGCACGGCGTTCTCAGGCGGGTGCTGGCGCGGTACGTCCGCAAGCCCGCGCATAGCCTGCGTTTTCGTCGGGATCGCTTCGGCAAGCCGTCGCTCGCGCACCGCACCGACGTGTCGTTCAACATGGCGCACGCCGAGGCGGTCGCATTGATCGCCATCACGACGGCCCGTCCCGTCGGCGTCGACGTCGAGTGCGTCACTGTCCTCGACGACGCATTCGACGTGGCCGAGATCTGCTTTGCGCCCGCCGAGCGGCGAGTGCTGCATGCGGTTTCCACGGCGCGAGTGAGTGACACGTTCTTCAACTGCTGGACGCGGAAGGAGGCGTTCATCAAGGCGGTCGGCACCGGCCTCAGCGCGCCCCTTCAGGCGTTCGAGGTCACGCTCGCCCCTGACGCTCCCGCGAAGCTCTGCCGCGTGAGCGGCTCGGCGCGCGTCGCCGCGTCGTGGACGATGGAAGCACTCGAGCCCGCCTCCGGATACGTCGGGGCGCTCGCGGTGCGACGGCGCAACGTGCGGCTGAGCACCTGGCAGTTCAGCCTGTCCACTCCCATGGGGCGCAGACCGTGATTGCCGGAAGGGACCTGACGATGGCGCAGATCGATGCACGCGGGGACACGCTCTTCGAGCGTGCGGGACGCCCGCACATACCGGCGCTCGATGGGCTCCGCGGAATTGCGGTGCTCATGGTCATGTGGCTGCATTTCGTCTTTCTGTCGCCGCATACCGGCGGGGAGCGCGTCTTCTGGCAGCTCTCGGAAACCGGATGGATCGGCGTCGATCTGTTCTTCGTGCTCTCCGGGTTCCTCATCACCGGAATCCTGTATGACGCGAAGGGCGGCCCGCATTACTTCCGCAACTTCTACATGCGGCGGTCGCTGCGGATCTTTCCACTCTACTACGCTTTCCTGATCGTGATCTTCGCGGTGATCCCGCTGCTGCGAGCGTCGCCAGCCGATCACCTCGGGAAGCAGGTGTGGATGTGGACGTATCTGTCGAACGTCCTCTTCGCGCGCGCGGGGTGGGAAGGGATGCCGGCGCACACCACGCACCTGTGGTCGCTGGCGATCGAGGAACAGTTCTACCTGCTCTGGCCGTTGCTGGTGTGGCTCGCGAGCCGGCGTCGCCTCATCCAGCTCTGCCTCGGCTCGATCGCTGTGGCGATCGGGACGCGCCTCATCCTTCACTTCGTCGCGGGAAACGACATCGCCGCCTATGCCTTGATGCCGGCCCGGATCGATGCGCTCGCGGCCGGCGGGCTCCTGGCGGTGCTCGTTCGCGATCGTGAGGGCGCGCGGCTCGCGGCGAAGTATCTGAATCCGGTGGCGGCGGTCAGCGCCAGCGTCCTGATCCTCGTGATGTTCTGGAGCGGGCCGGTCAAGGGACTGAGCATGCTGCCGACGCTCGATTTCCCGGTCCAGACGTTCGGGTATCCGGCGCTCGCGCTCTTCTTCGCCGCCATGCTTGGCAAGGCGGTAGCGGCGCCGTCCGGTCACCTTGCCACGCGGGTGTTGACGTCGCGCACTCTCATGGCGTTCGGGAAGTACAGCTACGCTCTGTACCTCGTGCACATTCTGGTGCGCGACATCCTTCAGAATCAGATCCTGGCCAACCGCGGAGGGTTCCCGGTTATCGCGGGGTCGCAGCTTCCGGCGCAGCTCGCGATCGTCGCGTTCGGCATCGGGGTGTCGTATGCGATCGCTTTCGCGAGCTGGCACCTGTTCGAGAAGCGGATTCTCGCCCTCAAGCGCTTCTTCCCGTACGAGCGAGCCCGCGTCTCCAAGGGCGTCGTGGCTGCCGAACCGGCTGTTTCGGTCGTCCCTGGCGCCGACCTCGGCAGCCTCAGCTCGAGCGCGCCCCCCCGCGCGGCGTCGGTTGCCTTGATCGAGGAAGGAAGCAGCGGGCGGTAGGCTCGAGCCCCCGCCGAATGGAGCGGGGGCTGGAAGTGTGGAACCACTTCATCATGTGTTGCGCGGGGCAGGGTCTCGTTGCGCAACCGCCACACGGACCCGCACGTGGCACGCATTTCCCGCCGGCCACGCAGCATCTATCTCTCACAATAGCAACGGTTTAGAACCTTCCCAGCACAGTGGCGGCCGAGCGCTCGCTTCTTGCGAAACCGTCGCGCGCGGCATCGGTGGCGTGAGCGCCTACGAGCCGCAGCCGCACGATCCTCTCTTTTCCCGCCTCAACCGCTAGCGACATGGGCGTCACCTCACTCGACACCGCGTACCGGCTGTCGCCGATGCAGCAGGGAATGCTGCTGCACAATCTGGATGCGCCGCAATCCGGCGCCTTCGTCCAGCAGACCGTCTTCGCGGTCCACGGCGACCTGCAACCCGAAACGTTCCAGCTCGCGTGGGAGCGGGTCATGGATCGGCATGCGGTGTTGAGGAGCTGCTTCCGCTGGGAGGGGGTGGACGTTCCCGTGCTCGACCTCGGCGCCGGCGTGTCGCTGCCCATCGAGCTGGATGACTGGCGCGGCCTCACTCCGACCGAGCACGAGTACCGCCTCGAGAGCTATCTGCGCGTCGATCGCCGCGGCGGATTCGATCTCGCGGTCGCCCCGCTCATGCGCCTCGGGATGTTCCGCGTCGACGAGAGCGAGTGGAAGATGGTGTGGACGTCGCACAACGCGCTG
>JAICOJ010000188.1 GCA_025930755.1 Gemmatimonadaceae bacterium | reverse complement strand
GTTGAACCAGAGCGCGCATGGGTTAATAAAGGCGCTGGAGGCGCTGGTGGCGCTAGAGGCGCTGAGGGGTCAACGCTCAGCGCCTCCAGCGCCTCCAGCGCCTTTATTCCACCGTCACCGACTTCGCGAGATTCCGCGGCTGATCGACGTTGGCTCCGCGCTTCACGGCGATGTAGTACGCGAGAAGCTGCAGCGGGACCGAGGCGAGCACGGGCGTGAACATGTCGATCGTCTCGGGAATCCGGATCTCGTAGTCGAGCAGCCCCGCCAGCGCGGGCTCATCGCGGCTGGTGAGAGCAATGACGCGCCCGCCACGAGCTTTCACTTCCTGGATGTTCGAGCAGATCTTGTCGAACACCGAGTCGTGCGGCGCGATGAAGACGACGGGCATGTTCTCGTCGATCAGCGCGATGGGGCCGTGCTTCATCTCCGCGGCCGGATATCCCTCGGCGTGGATGTAGCTGATCTCCTTCAGCTTGAGCGCGCCCTCGAGCGCGGCCGGGAAATTGTAGCCGCGGCCGAGGTACAGGAAATTCGTCGCCTCCTTGAACTCATCGGCGATGCGCTCGATGATGGGCGCGCCGTCGAGAATCTGCTGGATCTGCTGCGGAAGCTGGTGCATCGCCTGCACGATGTTGCGCCCCTGAAGGACCGAGAGGCTCCGCAACCGCGCGAGCTTCAGCGTGAACATCGCCAGCGCCATGACCTGGCTGGTGAACGCCTTCGTCGACGCGACGCCAATCTCCGGGCCCGCGTGAATGTAGACGCCGCCGTCGGACTCGCGCGCGATCGTGGATCCCACGACGTTGACGATCCCGATCGCGCGAGCGCCCCGCTGCTGCGCCTCACGCATCGCGGCCAGCGTGTCGGCGGTCTCACCGGACTGCGAGATGACGATGCAGAGCGTGCGATCGCTGACGATGGGATTGCGATACCGGAACTCGGATGCGTACTCGACCTCCACCGGCACGCGCGCGCACTCCTCGATCATGTGCTCGGCGATGAGCGCCGAATGCCAGCTGGTTCCGCAGGCCGTGATGACGATGTTCTCGATGTGAAGCAGATCGTCGGCGGTCATGTTCAGGCCGCCCAGCTTGGCGGTGCCCTCCTCGGCCAGCAGGCGTCCGCGCATGGTGTTTTCCACACTCGCCGGCTGCTCGAAGATCTCCTTCAGCATGAAGTGCGCGAATCCGCCGCGCTCGATCATGTCGAGGTCCCAATCGATCCGGCTCACCTGCCGATCGATCTGGCTCGCCGCATTGACATCGAGAATGCGGTACCCGTCGCGGCAGAGAACAGCGACGTCGCCATCGTCGAGATAGATCACCTGGCGGGTATGCGCCAGAATCGCCGACACGTCGCTGGCGACGAAATGCTCGCCGTCGCCGAGCCCGATCAGCAGCGGGCTTCCCTTCCGCGCCGCGACGATCTTGTTCGGATCGCGACTCGAGACCACCGCGATCCCGTACGTCCCCTCGACGTGCCGGAGCGCATCGATCACCGCCGTCTCGAGGCTGCCGTCGAAGTGCTCCTCGATGAGGTGCGCCAGGACCTCGGTGTCGGTCTCGGACCGGAACTCGTGGCCACGATCCTCGAGCAGCTTTCGCAGCGTCGATGCGTTTTCGATGATCCCGTTGTGTACGACCGCAATGGCGTCGTCACAGGAATGGTGCGGATGCGCGTTGCACGTCGTCGGCGCGCCGTGGGTCGCCCACCGCGTATGGGCAATCCCGAGCGTCCCGTGAACGGGGCTGGAAAGTACGACGGACTCGAGCTGGGAGATCTTGCCCGCCGCCTTACGAGTCTCGACGCCCTTGCCGTTCATCACGGCGATGCCCGCCGAGTCGTACCCGCGATACTCGAGACGCTTCAGGCCTTCGACGAGCAGCGGCGTCGCAACGCGCGCTCCGACGTAACCAACGATTCCACACATGGTGCGTACGTTCCAGGATCCAGGGTTACCCGCTCTGTCTCAGCGCCTTGATCGGCGCCCAGGCGCGACTCACCAGCTCACGCGCCGCCTCCTCCGTTCTCGCTTCGGCGATCACCCGCACGATGGGCTCCGTGCCCGAGGGTCTCACGTGCACCCATCGGTCCTGCCACGACAGCCGCAGCCCGTCCTGCAGGTCGGCCGTCGCATCGGCGAACTCCGCCTGAAGCGCTTGATACACCGCCTCGAGCGATACATTCGGGCGGTCCATCTTGTCCTTGACGATCGAGTACCGGGGGAAGCGGCCTACGATCGCCGACAACGGCGTGTCGTCCTCCAACAACAACTGAAGGATGAGCGCGACACCGACCGGCGCGTCGCGGCCGAGGTGCAGCTCCGGGAGAATCACACCGCCATTCCCCTCGCCGCCAACGGGCGCCCGCTCCTCGCGCATGCGCACCGCCACGTTCACCTCGCCCACGGGCGCCCGGATCACCTTCGATCCGGCCTCCCTGACCATGTCGTCGAGGATCAAGCTCGTCGACAGGTTCGCCACCACCGGACCTTTCCGGTGTCGCAAAACGACACGAGCGGCGAGGGCGAGCGTGTAATCCTCGCCGACCGCCACCCCTTGTTCCGACACCAAAGCCAGCCGATCGACGTCCGGATCGACCGCCATGCCGACGTCGGCCCCGCTCTGAAGCACGAGCCGTTCCAGTTCATGCAGATTTTCGGCTACTGGCTCCGGGGACCGTGGAAAACGCCCATCGGGCTCCAAATGGATCGCCGTCACCGCGCATCCCAGGTGACCGAGGAGCTGCGGGATGATGCGCCCGCCCGCTCCGCGAACGCAGTCGAGGGCGACCTTGAACCGGCGCTTCCGGATCCCGGCGACGTCCACGAACGGAATCGCCAGCACCTGTTGCACATGTCGCTCGATGGCGTCGCGATCGTCGGTGATCGCTCCAAGGCGGTCCCACGAAGCGCGCGGGATGTTCCCGTCGACGATGCGGCGCATCTCCGCGCCCTCGTGCGCTTCGAGAAAGGCGCCGCTCGGACCGATGAACTTGAGGGCATTCCACTCGACGGGATTGTGGCTCGCCGAAATCATGAGCCCGCCGGCCGCGTGGTGGTGCTCGACGGCAAGCTGGCAGGTCGGGGTGGTGGTCAGACCGATATCGACCACGTCGCACCCGACGGACTGAAGCGCCGAAACGACGGCACGGTGGAACATGGGACCGGACACTCGCGAGTCACGGCCGACGACGATCGCGCGCGTGTGTGCGCGGCCGGTCGCCCACGCGCCGAACCCGGCCGCGAATCGCGCGACCACCTCCGGTGTGAGTGCCTCGCCCACGCGCCCGCGCACGCCGGACACGCTGATCATCAGCCCTTCGTACACGCGCCTCTCCCGGTTCAGTCGGCGCGAAAGCTACCGAGGCCGATGTCGCTCACCAAGCGCGCGTTACGTGTGGGACTGGCGGAGCGTTCTATGAGTGCCGGCAGCACGTCGTTTTCCCTGGTGCGCCACCTGGTGGCGACCGTCCCGGAGGCTCCCCCTGTCCTGGTCGTTCAGCTCGTGGGCATCGCGGCAGCCATTTCGCCGCAAAATGGTCGCGCTCACCGCGGCCGCCGTCATGGCGACGCTGGTGCTCGTCCTCACGCCCATTTACTTCGCGGGACGCGAGCGACTCACGGCACTGAATGCGATGCGGCTGTCGGCCATCGCGCGCAGCGCGGCCGTCGCCATCCCCTCCGACTCGATCGACGTCATCGCGCGGCCTGATGGTCGCACCGGGGCGGCGTTCGTGTTCGCGCAGCGTACGCTCGCGCGCCTGTGGCTCACCAACGGTGGAAATCTCGCCGAGCTCACCAACGGTCTCGCCATCGTTCGGCGGCAGCAGGCACGGTATCGCTATCTCGTCCACTCGCAGTGGAAGGCGGGGCAGCCACAGTACAGCCAACTGCTCGACGCCCCCGAAGGTCTTGCCGACTCGCTCGGCCACAACAAGGGCGGGACGACACCGATTTATCTCGACGGGGGCGGCGGACGCGTCCTCACTGCCGTGGCCCCCATCGTCCGGCCCGATGGGACGGCCGCCGGGTTCGTGATCGCCACGCTGCGCGCCGATAATTTCCTGCGCGACTTCGGCGTGCAGATTCGCAATCTCGCGTGGCTTCCGTTGATGATCATGCTGTCAGGCATCGTGATCGCGGGATGGACCGCGGGTCGCCTGACGCGCGGGATCGAGGCCGTGGCGTCACACGCCGAAGCGGTTGCCCGCGGGAGTCTCCGTCAGGAGCTGGCGTTCAAATCCGCCGATGAGGTCGGGCGCCTTGCCGACGCGTTCCGCACGATGACGACGGGACTTCGCGTCCTGCTCCGCGATGTCGATGCCGGCGCCAGCGAGGTCGCCGCGACCGCGGAGGAGCTCGCCTCGGGGGCAGAGGAAATGACGGCCTCGACCCAGGAGGTCGCGAGCGCCGCGCAGAGCATCGCCGACTCGGCATCGATGCAGACGCGCAACATTCAGAACGTGGTCAACATCTCGGGCAGCGTCGCCGAACGCGCCCTC
Organism: Gemmatimonadaceae bacterium; assembly: GCA_025930755.1. Taxonomy (GTDB): domain Bacteria; phylum Gemmatimonadota; class Gemmatimonadetes; order Gemmatimonadales; family Gemmatimonadaceae; genus JAICNG01. The sequence continues at coordinate 936 of JAICOJ010000188.1, read as the reverse complement.
AAGGTGTCGGAGCACGCGCGACGGGCGCAGGGCGCCGCCGACAGCGTGGCCTCGAGCGCGCGGCGAGCCACGCAGGCCGCCGAGCAGGCGCTCAGCAGCATGGGGGAGATCGCCTCCGTCACTCGTGAGGCGGTCCCGGCTGTGGCCGAGCTCGGCGAGAAATCGCAGCGGATCGGAAAGATCACCGACACCATCGCCGGCATCGCGCGGCAGACCAATCTCCTCGCGCTCAACGCGGCGATCGAGGCGGCCCGTGCCGGCGAGCACGGCAAGGGGTTCGCCGTCGTGGCCGACGAGGTCCGCAAGCTCGCCGGCGAGAGCGCTCGCGCGCTCGACACCATCCGCAAGCTCGCCGTCGAGATGCGCAACGCGTCGATGCGGACCGCCGAGCGCATCACCGATGTGAGCACGAGCGTGGCGAGCGGCGAGACCGTCATCCGCTCATCGACCGCCGCGCTCACGCAGATCGCGCGCGAGATCGAGGGCAGCCGTGGCGCCGTCGCGCTCATCGTCGAGTCGGCCGTCTCGCAGCAGAACGAGGCCGAATCGCTGGCGCGCGAGATCGAAGCGATCTCGTCCGTCGCCGAGCAGAACGCCTCGACATCCGAGCAGGTCAGCGCCGTCGTCGAGGAGCAGACCTCGTCGATGATGCACGTGACCGAGTCGAGCCAGCACCTGGCGAGCATTGCGTCGCGACTGAAGGGCGCGATGGCGAGATTTGATCTGTAGGGGTCAGGAGTCAGGAGTCAGGGGTCAGGGAAGGAAAAGGCGGCGCGGCTTCGCCGCAGCCGCCTCATCGGATGAGCGCGGCAGCAAAGCTGCCGCGCTTTCCATCCCTGACCCCTGACCCCTGACTCCTGATCCCTAACACGCCCTGCCTAGCAGCCTTGAGGGCGCCGCCAGTAGCTTCCACGGACCATGGCGACTCCCCTGGCC
>JAICOJ010000020.1 GCA_025930755.1 Gemmatimonadaceae bacterium | reverse complement strand
TGACGAACTTTTCATCGGCGAACGCCGGCGAGCTGGGGCGAAGGGATTCGAGGTATCCGATCGCATCGATCAGCGGATCGCTGGCGGATTCGAGTCGATCGAGCCGCTCGCGCTGAAGCACCACATCGCGGTCATCCATGGCTAGCTATCCTTTGAGTGTACGCGCCGTGCCGACACCACGGACGATGGATGGACCTCACGACCGTGCCCACCATGCTCGAGGCGGGCCAACGCGATCGCGTCGAGCGCGCCCGTTCGCCGAAAGAAGCGCACGAGCTCCTCACGGTCTGGCGCACCGAGGGTCCGGCCGAACTCCATGGCGACGCCGAGCAATCGAACTCGCAATCGCATGGCTCGCTTGATCACCGCCGAGCGGCTGATCCCCAGCCAGGTCGCCATGGTGCTGTATGGCACTCGTTGCCCCATCCACGAGAGCAGCGTTCGCTCGCTGCTATCGAGTCGATCATCCAGCGCCGCCACCAGCCGTTCGAGCACGGCGGACAGCGGCGAGGCATCGCGCAATGGGCCGCGCGCCAGGCGCAGGCTGTCTTCCGAACAGGTAGTAACGATGACGCGCTCGCCGCCGACGCTCCCCACCACCGCCCCCTCACGCACCATCCGCGAGCGACGAGCGCGCTCGGTCATCATGACCTTTCGACGGCACGCCGCGATCAGATAGCCAGGGAGCGACGCCGGCACGGGCCGCGTCGAACGGATCAGCGACAGCGCCACATCGTACAGCGTCTCGGCCGTCCAGTGCTGGCGCTCGTCTTCCGGAACGCGAAAGCGGCGCGCCTGCACCAACACGAGAGACTGATACCGCTCAATGAACTCGCGCATCGCTGGCTCTTCACCGGCTCGCATCGCGTGGACGACCGCGTCGTCGCTCGCCTCTTTGTACGCTCGCAACACCCCACCGCCTCCCGGTCATCATCCTGATCCCCGCGTCATGCTGTGTCGGCGTCGACTGCTCCTGTGGCTGCGCATCCTCGGGACGCCCTGGTAGATGCGAGGTGGTGACACGTCTATTGGGGCGACTCGACCGCCCGAACCGCGTCTGACCGGACCCAGCGACGAAGGGTTTGCGAGAGCCTCGTGAGCTGGGCCGGAGTAAAGAGGCCGCGCCGTATGCGAGTGCGCAGCCACGTCGCCCGTCTCGTGCGGAGGCCGTACCGCTCGGCGGTGCGAACCAGAGTGAGCACATCCTCCAACGCATCGCTCGATGCGCTCTGGTATCGTTCCGCGAGCACCGCCCGCGTCCGCGCCCGGGCGGCCTTCTCCATTTCCTCGAGACTCGGCCGGTTCTTCGCCGCCGTGAAGCCGAGGTTCGCGAGCGCCCGCCCGATGGCCGAGGTCTCCGTGTTCTCGAGACAGGCCACGGTGTTGATGTCGCCGTCGCCGAACTTCTCGCTCGCCCAGCCCGTCGCCGCCGGCGTCCGTGCCTTCTCGGTTCGATAGACACTGGCGCGGAACACCACCTCGCGCTCGTTATGCATCGTGAGCTGCGTGATGATCCGCCCCGCCGGGAACCGCTCGTAGAACAGCGCGATCCGGTCGGCCACCGGGGCATACTCCCCGCCGATCGGCAGGTCTGATTTTGGCACCTGGTCCTCCTCAATCCGGGCACCGAGAGTAACCCGAAGAAACACCGAAGTCAAGGACGGCTATATTCCGGCCATGGACCCCCGCACTGCCGCTCACGTCCTCACCCAGATCAGCGAGATCCTCGAGCTCACGGGGGAGAATCGCTTCAAGGCCCGCGCATACCGTTCGGCCGCCTCGGCGGTCCTCGAAGTCACCACCGACGACCTTTGCCCACTCTACCGTGAGGGCGCACTCGCCAAGCTCAAAGGGATTGGGCCCGCCACCCTCGGCGTCATCGCCGACCTGTGCGAGACCGGGGAATCGCGCTACTTCGACCAGCTTCGCGAGCAGACTCCGGAGGGCCTGCTCGAGATGCTCCGCGTGCCGGGACTCGGCGTCTCGAAGATTCAGGCGCTCCACGAAGGGCTGGGGATTTCGACTGTCCAGGAGCTGGAGGAGGCCGCTCGCGACGGGCGCCTCGCCAAGGTCAAGGGGTTTGGGCCCAAGACCGCCGAGAAGATCCTCAAGGGGATCGGGTATCTGCGGTCGACGAATGCGTACATCCTCTACCCGCACGCCGTGATCGAGGCGCGACGCCTGTTGGCGATGGTCGAGGCGCATCCCGAGGTCGAGCGTGCGCTCATCGCCGGCTCGATCCGCCGCCGCCGCGAGACGGTGCGCGACGTCGACATCGTCGCCGCCTGTCGGACGACGCCGGCGTCTGTCGCCGCCTCGTTCGCCCGCGCTGGCGGCGTGCGCGATGTCGTCGGCGCTGGTGGACGGTCGCTTTCCATCCGGTATGTGGATGGCACCGTCCTCGATCTCCACTGCGTGGAGCCGGAGCGCTTCGGCATTGCACTCTGGCGGGCGACGGGAAGCGAGTCGCACACGAACGAGCTTCGCGCGCATGCGCTGGAGCGCGGCTTCACACTGGCGGAAGACGAGCTACGAGACGGCAGCGGCACCGTGCTGCCGATCGCGGATGAAGTCGCGCTCTACGACGCGCTCGGTCTCCCGTACATCGAGCCGGAGCTGCGTGAAGGGCGCGGCGAGCTCGACGCCGCCGCACGACGCGCGCTGCCATCACTCATTGCCTATGCCGATATCAAGGGGGTGCTGCACTGCCACTCGCAGTACTCCGACGGCAAGGCGACGATCGCCGAGATGGCCGCGGCGGCCAAGGCCCGTGGCTGGAGCTACATCGGCATTTCCGATCACTCGGAGTCGGCATTCTATGCCGGTGGCGTCTCGCGCGAGGCGCTCCTCGCGCAGCACGAGGAGATCGATCGCATCAACGAGACGCTCGAGGGGATCAAGGTCCTCAAGGGGATCGAGGCCGACATTCTTGCCGACGGTCGCGTCGATTACGACGATGAGATTCTCGAGCGCTTCGACTTCGTCATCGGGTCGGTGCACTCACGATTCGGGATGGACCGCGCAGCGATGACGGACCGCGTCCTCAAGGCGCTCGACAACCCACACCTGACGATCCTCGGCCACCCCACCGGTCGCTTGCTGCTCACGCGCGAGCCCTACGCGATCGACATGGAGGCCGTGCTGGACAAGGCGGCGGAGCTGGGCGTCGTCGTCGAGCTCAACGCCGACCCGCATCGACTCGACATCGACTGGCAGACCTGTCAGGCGGCGAAGCAGCGGGGGGTGACGGTCGCGATCGGTCCCGATGCCCATTCGACGGCGGGGCTGGACGTCACGGAGATCGGCGTCGGCATCGCGCGAAAGGGCTGGCTCGAGCCCGCCGACGTGCTCAACACGTGGGACGCCGACGCCATCGTCGAGCGCGCCCGGGCGCGTCGCGCCCGCGCATGAGCCCGCGCGCGAGCGCAGCCCCGCCACCACCGGCCTTTGTCACTCGTAAGGCGCTCCCCAGGCGGCCGAAGCAGGTGGGTCGTGAGGTCGCGTTGGAGTACATCCGCCGGCTGGAGGAGACGTACCCGGACGCGAAATGCTCGCTCGACTACCGGAGCCCATACGAGCTCGTCGTCGCCACCATCCTGTCCGCGCAGTGCACGGACGTCCGCGTCAACATGGTGACGCCCGACCTGTTCGCGCGCTTTCCCAATGCCGCGGCCCTCGCGGGCGCCGAGCCGGAGGAGCTGGAGAATCGCATCAAAAGCACGGGCTTCTTCCGGAACAAGACGAAGAGCCTGCTCGGCATGGCGCGCGCGGTAGTCGACAAGCATCGCGGTGAGATCCCGCGCACGATGGACGAGCTGACGCACCTCCCCGGCATCGGCCGCAAGACGGCGAACGTCGTCCTGGGCAACGCCTTCGGGCTGAACGAGGGAGTCGTCGTGGACACGCACGTCACGCGCGTGTCGTTTCGGCTTGGTCTCACCCGGGAGACCGACGCGGTGAAGATCGAGCAGGACCTGATCGAGGTGGTTCCGCGCGAGAAGTGGACGCTGTTCTCGCACCTGCTGATCTTTCACGGTCGCGCGATCTGCGTCGCGCGCCGGCCTCTGTGCGAAAAGTGTCCGCTGTGGGATCTCTGCCCTTCATCGCTTGTTGTCCCCGTAGCAAGCGGTAAAGGAACCGCAGAAGGCCGCAGAAGGCCGCGGAAGACTTCTGCTCGCGGACCGGATTCTCGATAGGTGTAACCAAGGAATCCTGGGAACTTCATCTCGCGAGGAGGATTGGAAGGGCGCACCGGTGCATTTGCGGCCTTCTTGCGCCCATCTGCGGTTCCTAACCCCAGCGCCTCCCAACTATCTTCCGTGCATGACAAAAACAGCTACGATTGAAACGAATCGCGGGACGATCACCGCGGAACTGTATGACAAGGATGCCCCGAACACGGTGGCCAACTTCGAGAAGCTCGCCAACAGCGGGTTCTATGATGGGACGAAGTTCCATCGCGTGATACCGGACTTCGTCGTCCAGGGCGGCGACCCCTACTCGAAAGGCGGCGAGCACGCCAAGGGCCCCGTCGGCACGGGAGGTCCCGGGTGGACCATCAAGTGCGAGACCAAAGGCGGCAACCAGAAGCACGTCGTCGGCGCGCTCTCGATGGCGCACGCTGGCAAGGACACCGGCGGCAGCCAGTTTTTCATGGTGCTCAGCGAGCAGAACGCGAAGCACCTCGATGGCGTGCACACCGTCTTCGGCCGCATCACCAAGGGGCTCGACGTGATGAAGCAGATCAAGCAGAACGATCAGATCGTGAAGGCGAGCGTAACGTAACGGCCCACTGCGGACTGCGAACTGCGAACTAACGGCTCGTGGCTCGCAGTTCGCAGTCCGCAGTCGACACCACACTCAATCCCGAAACCATGTCCTCTCCTCGTCCCGGTGACATGAGCGCGGGCTTCATCGGTCTCGCGGTCTCCGTGCTCTTTCTGCTGGCAACCGTCACGACCATCATCGCGCTCACCAACCGGGCCTTCGCGGGTCACACCGCCGCCGCACAGCCGGGGCACGCGGCGCCCGCGCCTGCGGGACAGACGGCCGCACCAGCAGCGGGACAACCCTCGCCTGCGCCGGGCGACACGGCCGCCGCCGCGCACGCCCCGGGCGCACACTGAGTCACGTGAGCGTTCTCCCCTTCCTGCTGATCGCGTCCCTTCAGCAGCAGCAGCAGGCCGAGCCGCTCGAGGCCCGCATAGTCGTTAGGCCCGCCAACGCCGAGATCGCCGTGGGCGACTCGGTTCGCCTCACCGGCGAAGTGCGGGACCGGGCGGGGAACGTCGTGCCGAACGCTCGCGTGGTGTTCCGCGCCGGCGGTGGATCGTTCGAGGGCCGGGTCGATTCCACCGGCCTCGTTGTCGGTGGCGCGCCGACCACCATCCCCGTCACCGTCATCGGGCTCGGGGAGGGACAGCGCCAACTGCTCGACCGCGTGTTCGTTCGCGTCGTGCCCGGACCGGCTGCTCGGGTGAGCATCCTGAATGCGCCGGGCCGCCTGGTCATCGGTCAGACGGTCGTGCTTCGCACACGTACTCAGTCAGCGATCGGCGACGAGCGACGCGATCGCCCGACCTGGCGAAGCTCCGCCCCCGCGATCGTGCGCGTCGACGCCGAGGGTCTCGTCACCGCGGTCGCCCCAGGTCGCGCCACGATCACGGCGTCGGTGGGTGACGTGCGCACCTCGATCCCGGTAGAGGTCGCGAATGCCCGCGTCGCATCCGTGCGCGTCACCGCGAGCGCGCGTGAAGCCCGCGAGGGCGACGTCGTCCGCTTCACCGCCAGTGCGCGCACCGCTGGCGGGAGCGCGATCGCCGGCGTCACGCCGACGTGGAGCGTCTCCCCGGGCAACGGGGTCATCGATGAGACGGGCGCCTTCGTCGGCTACGAGCCGGGCGAGTACACGGTCATCGCGACCTTCGGCAACCAGAGCGGCAGCGCCCGTGTCACGTTGGGCGAGCGCGATGTGCGCCGCCCGGTGACGGTCGTCGGACGCCTGCCACGCGCGCGCTTCCGCACCGAGGAGCTCTGGCTCCACCCGAACGGCAAGAACGCCTACCTCGGCACCGGCCGGGGCGGTGACGTCATGTTCGCGATCGACATCAGCGATCCGGCGAAGCCCGTCGTCACCGACTCGATCGTCGCCAACACGCGCCGCGTGAACGACATCGTCACGACCGCCGACGGCTCCGTCCTCGTCTTCACGCGCGAGGGCGCCGCCGACCGCCGGAACGGGATCGTCATCTGCGACAATCGCGATCCGGCACACCCGCGCCCGATCGCCGAGTTCACGGAGGGTGTAACGTCGGGTGTACACTCGCTCTTCTTTTACGAGAGCCCGCGCTTCGGCCGGCATCTCCTCCTCACGAACGACGGGACAGCCGAGCTGCACATCCTGAACCTCGACGATCCGGCCAGGCCTCGTGAGGTGGCGCGCTGGGTGACGGAACGCCCTGCCGAAGGACGCTCGCTCCACGACATCGACGTGCGTGACGGCCTCGCGTATCTGAGCTATTGGAACGACGGTCTGGTCGTGCTCGACATCGGCAACGGCTCGCACGGCGGCACGCCCTCGAGCCCGAAGCTGGTCACGCAGTACAAGTACGATCTCGATGAGCTTTATCGCGACGTCGCACAGACTGCCGGCGGCGGCTTCATCCGCGGCACGCACACCGCCTGGCGCCACAAGGACTACGTCTTCATCGCCGACGAGGTGTTCCCGCTGCGCGGCGTCGCCGGCGCGACGGGCGTCGCCGCCGAGCGCGCCTATGGCCGCCTGCAGGTGATCGACGTCAGCGACATGAAGAATCCGAAGTCGGTGGCGTGGTACGAGCCCGAGTTCGGTGGCGTGCACAACATCTGGATCGCCGGTGACACGCTCTACATGGGCGCGTACGAGGCCGGCTTCCGGGCTTTCGACATCTCAGGCGAACTGCGCGGGGACCTGCGCGCGCAGGATCGCGAGATCGCGCACCTCCACACCGCGAGCGACGTGGGCCACGTCACGAACGCGCCGCGCGTGTGGGGAGTGATTTATCGGGATGGGTTGGCGTATGTGAACGACAACCATAACGGGTTGTGGGTCGTGCGGATTGAGCCGAAGTCGGAGGTGGTGCCCTGAGTAGGGGTCAGGAGTCAGGAGTCAGGGATCAGGGGTGGAAAGGCAAACGGCAGCGCGAGAGCGCTGCCGTTTGCTCATCAGATGAGCGCGTCTGCCGCGAAGCGGCGACGCGCCTTTCCACCCCTGATCCCTGACTCCTGACTCCTGACCCCCAGTCACTCGCGCGGGGACTTCCACGAGTCGATGACCGACCCGCCAATCACGCACGTCGTCACTCCCTTGCACGCCTCGGCCAGCCCCTTCGCCTGCGCCTCGGCGATTCGCAGCTGCAACAGCTCACGGTTCTGCGAGTACGCCTGGGCCTCGAGCCGCTTCGAGGTCGCTTGTGCCTCGGCGCCGATGACCGTGGCCCGCGCGTTGACCGAATCGATCTGGAACTGCTTGATCGCGCGGTCGAGGACCTGCGCCTGCTTCGCCGCTTCGATACGCGCCGCCTCGATCGCGGCCGGTGCCTTGATGTCGCGCACGAACACCTGCTTCACGATCGCGCGCCCGCCGAGCTTGCGCTGGATGTGCGAGCGAACGGAATCGGACAGCGACGCGCGGTCGGCCGAGAAGATTTGTGAGACGGTCCAGCTCGCGAGCGCGTTGCGATAGCCTTCGCGCACCGCGTTGAGGATCTCGGCCTCCGCCGCTTCCGGCGTGCGCTTGTCCTCGAACAGCTGGAGAATCGTCGCCGGATCGTACGAGTACACGATGCCGACGTCGCCGACGACGGTGATGGGATCGCGCGTCTGCGCTTCCATCGTCTCCTTTCCACCCTGATCGGGGAAGTTCTTGTCGGTCATCGAGAAGCAGGTCGCCTTGGCCAGAGGCGTGAAGTTCAAGCCCGTGCTCATGCGCGGCTCGATGATCCTCCCATACCGCGTGAGCACGCAATGCTCGGTGGTATCGACCGACGTGCATCCCGCGACGACGAGAATCGCCGCGAGCAGCGCGAATGAGCTCCGCATCTTTCCTACCTCGATCTGAATGGTCGGGGCGGGTGGACGGCCGTCCGATGCGCGCTCCGCCTGTCACGCGCACCCCAGGAAGGACGACTGGCCGCGGGTTCAGTCTCCGATGCGATCGCGTCGGACGAGGATGGGCTTGGAGGCACCGGCCAGGCGAAGCGCCGCGTTTGCGACCCAGGGCATGTTCGCCCGGAGGGAATCGCCGCGAATCTCCAGTCGGTGGGCATCGTCTTCCCGGACGCGATCGCCACCGTGCTTGGCCAGGAGCACGACATTGTCGCGGACAATATAGCGTCCGCGGTGGGTGTCGCGATCGCGATCGCCGTCGATGTCGGAGTCGGTGGTCATCTCGTACCGGCCATCGCGGTGCAGCTCCAGCGCGACGTGGAAGGACCACGGATGTCCAAAGGCGCGACCGGCAGCGTCATATTCATAGACGCCGGGAACACTGCGAGGAATCGCGTCGCCCTCCACGGCACGACACGCGGCGACTGCGACCGATGCAACCACGAGTGAGACGGCGACAAACGAAGTACGCATGCCACCCTCCGAGCGGGACAGCCATCACTACGGCCTTGCGCCCGCGCGCGTTTCACTCGACGCTTCCCCTCCATGGCGACCAGAACGCGTGAGGCACTCCTCGTGGCACTCCCCGCCGCGGAGGCGGAACGGGCCCTCGATGAGGTGCTCGCCGAACGAGGGTTCGAGCGCGCGGAACCAGCGCGGCCGATTCCGACAGAGCCCACCGAGCGCAGCGAAGCGCGCTTCTTCGACGTCGATCTCGTTCAGCCCGCGCTGAGCATGATCCGCGAGTGGAGCGGTTACAGCGATGCGACGCCCTGGGGCGCCGCGCTCGAGCTCGCCTCAGGGCTGCCCGCGGCGGCGCGGATGGAGATGGCACTTCCCCCAGCGTTGAGCGTGCTCGCGCGCGCACTTTCTCGACGCGTCACCGTCATCGGCTTCGCCGCTCGGGAAAAGCCGGTGCATTTCGTGGGCGTGGCGTTCCGCGGTGGGCGTGCAGCCGACGTGATCACGATGGTCACGGATCGCATTGTGCTCGGTGCGGCGGGTGAGCCTCGCAGCTGCACGCCAGCGGAGGCGCGGGTGCATCTGCAAGGCTGGCTCGGTCGATACGGCGTGGACCCAGCGACGACCGAGCTATTGGGCGGGCGCGATCTCCCCTCGCGATGGAGTGTGGTCTACCTTCATGCTTCACACTGAAGGCAGAGACGTCAGATGTCAGAATACAGAATACAGAATACAGAATTCAGACCGACAACCTTCTGAATTCTGTATTCTGACATCTGACGCCTTTGCCTTCCTTCCTTGCCAATCCCCGCCCATGCCATCCACGCTCCCCACCCGCGACATAGCCCTCGCGATGCTGCACGAGTTCACGCAAAGCGACTCGCTTCGAAAGCACATGCTCGCCGTCGAGGCAGCGATGCGAGCGTACGCGGAAAAGTTCGGGGAGGATCCGGAGCGGTGGGGACTCGCGGGACTCATCCACGACTTCGACTACGAGCGGTGGCCCAATCAGGAACATTCGCCCACGACCGGTCACCCGGCCGAAGGCGTTCGCATCCTGCGGGAGCGCGGCTGGCCGGAGGACATCCTCGAGGCCATTCTCGGGCACGCGCAATACTCCGGAGTACCGCGCACGTCACGCATGGCGAAGACGCTGTTCGCGGTGGACGAGCTCACCGGGCTCGTGACTGCCACGGCGCTCGTGAGGCCATCGAAGAGCGTTCACGAGGTCGATGCCAGATCGGTCCGAAAGAAGATGAAGGACAAGGCTTTCGCGCGCGGCGTCAATCGCGAGGACGTCATCAGCGGCGCGGAGGAGCTCGGGGTGGAGCTCGACGGACACATCCAGTTCGTGATCGACGCCATGCGGCGCTCCGCGCCGGCCCTGGGGCTGGAGGGAACCCCCCCTGGGGCACCTGGCGCACCCGCCTCAGCCGGCGGGTAGTGTCATCGCCCAACGTTTTGGCCGCGCGCCGCGTATCTGACACAGGACGTCCGGTAGATGATCGCGACCGCCTCTCCCCCTGCCCCAGCGGCAGCCGCGCGCCCCGTCGTGGGCGGCGCCTCCACCGTGCCGGATGACCGCGCACGCGAGCACGAGCTCGTGCTGTCCGCGCAACGGGGCAGCCACGAGGCGTTCGCAGACCTCGTCCGCGCGCATCAACGGCGCGCCTACGCGGTGGCGCGAGCGATCGTGCTCGATCATCACGACGCCGAGGATGCGGTGCAGGATGGGTTCCTGCACGCGTATCGCGCGTTGGGCCGGTTTCGGCCCGGGGAGCCGTTCGGTGCCTGGCTGCATCGGATCGTCGCGAACGCGGCGCTCGACCTGCAGCGGCGCCGAAAGGTTCGGACGGCCGGCACGCTGCCGGAGACGATTGCGCTGCCGTTTCACGATCCGGCGGAATCGGATGAGCTGCGACGCCGCTTGACCGCGGCGCTCGAGCGGCTCACGGAGCGTCAGCGGGCGGTGATCGTGTTGCACGATGTCGAAGGGTTTCGTCACGCCGAGATCAGCGAGATGCTCGGTATACCGGAAGGAACGGCACGGTCCGATCTGCACCACGCCCGCGCCACGTTACGGCGCTTGTTGAGCGACACACGGAGCGACTCATGATCGACGGTCATCACATCGAGCCCGAGGATTCTCGCGTCACCGCGGCATTGCGCGCGTTGATGGCGCCGCCCCAGGACCCCGCGTACTGGAGTGGGCTCGAGGCGAGCATGCTTGCGCGCCTCGCGGACGACGAGGACTGGACCGCGCCCTTCGCGCGCTGGACGAGCGCGGGGCTGATCGCGGCCGCTCTGGCGGCGCTCATCACGGGCGCTGCCCTCGTGCGCACGTATGAAGTGGAGGCCCGGGAGATGGCGACTCTGCTCGAGACGCCCGTCTCCTTCACGGCACGGGTCGCCACCGAAGTCACCGAACCTGACGGGCGTGAGGCAACCCTCCGCTACGTCATCGAACCCTAAACTCGGAGTACGACATGCAGCGCTCACGCAGTCTCGCGCTGATGTTCCTGTTGGGCGCCCTCCTCGTGGGCGGCGCACTGGGCTTCACGGCCGATCGCGTCCTCACCAGCGACCGCTGCGCGAAGAGTGGCGACAACCGGCGTTCGTTCGCCTGGCTCACGGAGGAGCTTCACTTGACCCCGGAGCAGTCCGCCGCGGTGGATAGCATCGTCGAGCGCCGGCATCGCGAGATGCGGGCGGTCATCGCGCCGGTGCGCCCGCAGATGGACGCGGTGCGCGACACGGCCCGCCAGCAGATCCGGCGCGTGCTCACCGAGAGTCAACGCGCCCGCTTCGATGAGCTGCTGGCCAAGAAGCAGTCCGCGAAGGAGACGAAGTCCAGGTGAAAACGGCGATACTGCGTACTGCGTACTGCGTACTGACCGCGCTCGCTGCCACAGGCGTTTCGAAGGCGCAGGAAGCCCCTCGGCCGATCACGCTCGATGAGGCGGTGCAGCTGGCGCAGCGCAACGCCCCGCTCGCCGTGCAAGCGCGTGGTCAGCTGCGCTCGAGCGACGCGACCGTCCGCGGCGCCTACGCCGCGTTTCTCCCCGACGTCAACCTCAACATGTCGCGCGCGTGGGAAGGCGGGACGCGCACCGTGCAGGCGGGCCGTCCTGTCGACGATGAGGGTCCCTGGTCGAGCTCCGCCGGCGCGTCGATGAGCATTCAGCTGTTCGATGGCGGCTCGCGATTCTACGAGCTGCGTCGCGCCCGCGCGCAGCAGGACGCCGCCGAAGCGAACGACATCGATCAGCGCTTCCAGATCGCGCTCGATGTGAAGCAGGCCTACTACGACGGTCTGGCGGCGCGAGAATCGGAAGCGGCGGCGCGTACTCAGCTCGACGAAGCGCAGCAGCAGATGCGGACGGCCACGGCCCGCATGGCCGCCGGCGCCGCGACGAAGAGCGACTCGCTCCGCACCGTAATCCAGATCGGCAATGCGCAGCTCGCACTCATCACGGCTCAGAACGCGCTCCGCACCGCCGAGGCGACGCTCACGCGACTGGTGGCGACTCCCTTCCCCGTGACGCCGGCCGAAGACACGCTCAGCCCGCAGAGCATCTCGATGGACAGCACCAGCCTCGCGCAGCTCGCCCTCGATGGACCAGCCATTCGCGAGGCAGCGGCCCAATGGCAGGTCGCGCGCGCGAGTCAGAAGGCGGCGCGCTCGACGTACTTTCCGTCGATCAGCATGTCGTACTCGCGCGGCTCCAACGGGGACGACCTCGGGTACGGCTGGAACGATCCCTTCCGCTACTCGAGCAATCTGCGCTTCACCGCCTCGTATCCGCTGTTCAATCGGCTCAATCGCGAGGAGCAGCGTGTCAGCGCCGATGTGCAGGAGGCAAATTCCGCCGCCGCCCTTCGCGACGCGCAATTCGCCGCACGCCAGCAGCTGTCGCAGTTCCTGGGCGCGCTGCGCACCGCGGAAGCACGCATCGCCATTCAGAGCGCGAGCGTCGCTGCCGCCGAGGAGGACGTGCGCGTGCAGCAGCAGCGGTATGCGGTGGGCGCCTCGAGGCTTCTGGACCTGCTCACCTCACAGACGGAGCTGAACAACGCGCGCGCCGCGCTGATCCAGGCGCGATACGACTACCGGATCGCGAAGGCACAGCTGGAGGCATTGGTGGGGAGGGGACTCTAGAACCGAACTGCGAACTGCGAGCTGCGAACTGCGAACACAGCACGCGCAGTCTTCGCAGTTCGCAGTTCGCAGTTCGCAGTTCGCAGTTCGCAGTCGATCTAACTCATGGAGCTCACTTTGCGCGTTACAGCTGCTGTTGTCCTTGCACTCGCCAGCCTCACCGCGTGCAAGGGGGACGATGAACAAGCCTCCACCGTCCAGACCGTGCCGGTCGAGCGGCGCGACATCATCGTCGACGCCGAGGCGACGGGAGTCGTCGAGCCGATCAACGTCATCGAGGTGAAGTCGAAGGCCTCGGGGCAGATCGAGCGGATGCCGGTCGAGACGGGAACGCACGTGAAGCCCGGCGACCTGCTCGTGCAGGTCGACACGCGCGACGTGCGCAATCAGTACAACCAGGCCCTCGCCGACCTGCGCGCGGCGCAGGCGCGCGTGGCCGTGGCCGCGGCACAGCGCAAGCGGTCGGAGGATCTGTTCAAGCAGCAGATCATCACGGCGCAGGAGCTCGAGACGGCGCAGCTCGACTACGCCAATGCGCAGGCGCAGGTGACGCGCGCCGATGCCTCGCTCGACCTCGCGCAGCAGCGCCTCGATGATGCCACCGTGCGCGCGCCCGTCTCGGGGACGATCATCGAGAAGGCGGTGTCGACGGGACAGGTCATCACGTCGGCGACCGGCGCGTTCGGTGGCGGGACCCTGCTGCTCAAGATGGCCGATCTGTCCCAGGTGCGGGTGCGTGCGCTCGTCAACGAGACGGACATCGGAAACATCCAGGCGGGCCAGCAGGCGACGGTGACGGTCGATGCGTATCCCGATCGGCCGTTTCGCGGCTCCGTCGAGAAGATCGAGCCGCAGGCGGTCATACAGCAGAACGTCACCATGTTTCCGGTGCTCGTCGCGGTCTCGAACCGTGAGGGGCTGCTCATGCCGGGGATGAACGGCGAAGTGTCCGTGCTCGTCGAGCGCCGCGAGAACGTGATCTCGGTGCCGAACGATGCGGTGCGTCCTCCTCGCGACATCACCGCGGCGGCGGCGGCGCTCGGTTTGAACGCGGACAGCGTGCGTCGGCAGGTGCAGGCGCAGTCGGCGGGCGCAATGGGTGGCGGCGCGAACGGGGGCGACCGCGTCACGACGACTTCGCGCGGTGATGTCGTTCTCGATGACGCGGGACAGGCGCCGCAACAGGGGCAGCTCGCGCAGCTTCCGGTGCCGACGGCGGCTCAGTGCGCCGAGGTCCGCGCGGCACTCGAGAAGAAGCCACAGCTTCGGGCGCGTCTCGACTCCCTCCGTATGGCCCGTATGACCTCGGCCGTCGCGGATCCCGCGCCGATCCGCGAGCAGATGCGCGCGATCTACACCGAGCTCGGGCTGGAGCCTCGCGTAGGCATGGCATGCATGCGTGCGCAGCGCGGCGCAGCCGACAGCTCTGGCGTACAGCGGCCCACGATGAGCGGTGAATCACCCCGTGGTCCCAACGGTGGCGGGCGGCGCGGCCTGGTGTTCGTCGCCAAGGGCACGACCTTCGAGCCCCGCATCGTGACGTTAGGCATCGCCAACTACGACTATACCGAGGTGCGCTCCGGCCTGACCGAAGGCGAGCAGGTCGCGATTCTGACCGCCGCCGCGCTTCAGCAGCGTCGACAAGAGCAGCTCGAGCGCTTCCGTGGCATGACCGGCGGCGGCGTCCCGGGCATGCAGCGCCAGCAAGGTGGCGGAGCCGCCGGCGGGGGAGGCGGAGGCGCGCCGCGCGGCGGGGGACGGTAACGTGCTGATCGGCGAGATCCTGAGCGTCGCCCTCGGCGCGCTCCGCGCCAACAAGATGCGGTCGTTCCTGACGATGCTCGGCATCGTCATCGGCGTCGCGGCCGTCATCGCCATGATCGCGCTTGGCCGCGGTGCGCAGCAGGCTGTCCGCGACCGCATCAGCGCCCTCGGCACGACGCTCCTGACCATCATGCCCGGCCAGCAGTTCGGACGGGGCGTGGTCGTGATGGACAGCCGGGCGCGTCTCACAATGGAGGACGCCGAAGCGGTCGCCGAGCGCGCGACGCTGCTCACGGCGGTGCAGCCGGAGATGAATCGGCAGCTCCAGGTGCAGTACGTCAACAAGAACACCAACACGCAGATCATCGGGACGACCGCGAACTATCTCGACGTGCGCAAGTATCGTCTCGCCGCGGGGAGGATGTTCACCAACAGCGAGGACGACGGCCGCAAGCGCGTCGCCGTGCTCGGCCCCACCGTGGTGGAGAACCTCGGCCTCGAGTCTGCGGAGGCGCTCGTTGGGGAGTCGATCCGGATTCGCGGAATTCAGTTCGAGGTGGTCGGCGTTCTCGATCGGA
Organism: Gemmatimonadaceae bacterium; assembly: GCA_025930755.1. GTDB lineage: Bacteria > Gemmatimonadota > Gemmatimonadetes > Gemmatimonadales > Gemmatimonadaceae > JAICNG01. The sequence goes on along the minus strand of JAICOJ010000020.1, from coordinate 28,714 downwards.
AGGGCACCGGCAGCGGCTTTCAGGACCCCGACGACCTCGTGCTGATCCCGCTCCAGACCGCGCGCTTTCGCGTGATGGGGTCGAACTGGCTGCGCTCGATCAACGTACTCGCGCAGAGCGAAGCGCAGATTCCAAACGCGATGGCGGAGATCCAGAAGATCCTGCGTCGTGAGCATCGGTTGCGCCCGGGACGCGACGACGATTTCCAGATCCGCAACCAGTCGGACTTCCTTTCGACGTTCGAGGAGACGACCAAGGTGTTCGGTGTCCTCCTCCTCGGGATCGCGACGGTGTCCCTTCTCGTCGGTGGGATCGGCATTATGAACATCATGCTGGTGTCGGTCACCGAGCGAACCCGCGAGATCGGCGTGCGGAAGGCGCTGGGCGCCACCCGCATCAACATCCTGCTCCAGTTCCTGATCGAGGCGGTGGTGCTCTGCCTGCTTGGCGGCTTGATCGGTGTGATCCTGGGCGTGGGCTCGGCGACGGTGCTGCGCGAATCGATGGATTGGAACACCGACGTCTCGATGTTGTCGGTGGGCCTTGCCTTCCTGTTCGCCGCGGTGGTAGGCATTGTCTTTGGCGTCTGGCCGGCTCGGCGGGCGGCGAGTCTCGATCCCATTCTTGCCTTGCGGTACGAATGACGAGATTGCGGACTGCCGATTGCGGATGAAAATGCAATCCGCCATCCGCAGCTCGCAATCAACTCCCCCAATAGGGCTCCTTCATGTCCCCTTCTCGACGTGACTTTCTCAAGACGGCCTCCGCGGCGGCGGTGGCTGCGGCGTGCTCGCCTGGCGGCAGCCTGCCGGAGACTGCGCCGACCCCAACGCCCACGATTCCCGATGCGGCGCGGACGAATCTGCCGGGCGATGCCGGCATCCGCGACCTGGCGATGGAGGCGCTGAACGCGGCGCGTGACGCCGGCGCGTCGTACGCTGACGCGCGCGTGGGGCGGTATCGTCGCCAGTTCGTCGCGACGCGCGAACGACAGGTCACCGGGGTGAACGACTCCGAATCCTACGGCATCGGGGTGCGCGCACTGGTGAACGGGTCGTGGGGGTTCGCGGCGACGAGCCAAATGACGCGAGAGGCGGTGCAGCTCGCCGCACGCGAGGCGGCGCGCATTGCGCGCGCGGCGCGCAGCGCGCAGAAGCGTCCCGTCGAGCTCGCGCCGGTACAGCCCGTCGTTGGAACGTGGCGGACGCCGGTGCAGACGGATCCCGTCGACGTGCCGATCGAGGACAAGGTGGCTTTGCTGCTCTCGGCCAACGAGGCCGCGCTCCGCGCGAAGGGCGTCCGCTTCGTGAACTCGGGCATGGCGCTGCTGCGCGAGGAAAAGACGCTCGCGACGACCGACGGCACCTACACGGTGCAGACGTTCGTGCGCGTCGGGCCGCAGTTCACCGCGACCGCCGTCGCGCCCGGTGATTTCCAGAGCTACACGCACGAGATCGCGCCGCGCGGCTCCGGTTGGGAGTACATCACCGGACTCAACATGCCCGGCAACGCCGAGGAGTGGGCCTCGTACGCGGTGCAGAAGCTGTCGGCGAAATCGGTCGAGGTCGGTCGTTATGCGCTGATTCTCGATCCGACGAATCTCTGGCTCACGATTCACGAGTCGATAGGCCATCCGACGGAGCTCGACCGCGCGGTGGGGTACGAGGCGAACTTCGCGGGGACGAGCTTCATCGCGCCGCCCGAAGCCACGATCGGGAAGCTCAAGTACGGACCCGAGTTCATGAACGTGCAGGCCGATCGCACGCAGCCGGAGTCGCTCTCCCGCACCGCCTGGGATGACGAGGGCGTGCCCGCCGATCAGTGGCTGCTCATCGAGCGTGGCATGTTCAAGGATTATCAGACCACGCGCGACCAGGCAGCGTGGATCTCGAATCTCACCGGCGTGCGCCGCTCGCACGGGTGCTCGTTCGCCGACTCGTGGTCCAGCGTGCAGTTCCAGCGCATGCCGAACGTCTCGCTCATGCCCGGCGAGCGCGACATCACGATCGACGACATCGTCGCCGCCACCGACCGCGGCATCGTGATCCGCAATCGCGGCTCGTGGTCGATCGATCAGCAGCGCTACAACTTCCAGTTCTCCGGCCAGCTCGCCTACGAGGTGCGCGGCGGGAAGATCGTGGCGATGCTGAAGGATGTGGCGTACCAGAGCCGCACGCCGGAGTTCTGGAACTCGATGGACATGATCGGTGGGCAGCGCTCGTACTGGCTGGGTGGCTCGTTCGGCGATGGCAAGGGGGAGCCGAGCCAGTCGAACTCGGTGAGTCATGGCTGCCCCCCTGCGCGGTTTCAGAACGTGAACATCGTGAATACCGGCAGAACTGCCTGACAACGAGGGGTCAGGAGTCAGGAGTCAGGGATCAGGGGGTGTCAGGGATTCGGTTTCAGAAGTCGCGCGTGCCGCTTCCCTCTACCCCCCACCCTGACACCCCCTGACCCCTGACTCCTGACTCCTGACCCCTATTCGAGCCATGGCCATACTCTCACGCGATGAAGCCCGAGCGCTGACGCAACGCGTCCTCTCCTTCGCGACCGCCGAACAGACCCGCGTCACCGTGGGGTCCGGCTGGAGCGGTAACACGCGCTTCGCGGCGAGCGAGATCACCACGGCCGGCGGCGTCACCGACACCGACGTCACCATCACCAGCACGATCGGTCGGCGGCGCGCATCGGCGTCGACGAACATTCTCGACGACGCATCGCTCAAACGAACGGTCGAGCTGTCCGAGCGGCTGGCGCGCCTGGCGCCGGAAGATCCCGAGATCATGCCCGAGCTCGGGCCTACGCAGCACGCGTCGGTCGACGCCTTCGTCGAGCGCACCGCCGACCTTGGACCCGAAGCGCGAGCCCTCGCCGCTCAGCAGGTGATCGACGCCGAGCAGGCGCGCACCAATCGGCTGGCGATCGCCGGGTTCATCGAAGCCAACGCCGGAGCGAGCGCGGTCGCCACGAACTCGGGGCTGTTCGCGTATCACGCGAGCACCGACGCCTCGATGTCGACGACGGCTCGTACACCGGATGGAACGGGTTCTGGGTATGCGGTCGCCGGCTCACGCAACTGGGGAGACATCAATGCCGCGTCGCTCGGGCGACGAGCGGCGGACAAGGCGCTGGCGTCGCGTAACCCGCAGGCGATCGAGCCCGGGATGTACACGGTAGTGCTCGAGCCGCAGGCCGTGTCGGACGTGCTGCCGCTGCTCGCGGGCTCGTTCAACGCCCGCAGCACCGACGAAGGTCGCAGCGCCTTCGCGAAACCGGGCGGCACGAAGCTGGGGGAGAAGATCGCCGACGAGCGCGTAACGATCTATTCGGATCCGGCCGACCGGGACCTCCTGATGCGCCCCTTCGACAACGAGGGACTCCCGCTGCGGCGGATCACGTGGATCGAGAATGGGGTCCTCAAGAATCTCGCGTATTCGCGTTTCTGGGCCGACAAGAAGGGGGTGCAGCCGACCGGTGGTGGTGGCGGCGGTGGAGGAGGAGGAGGCGGCGGCGGCGGAATGCCCGGAGGTCTGAAGATGATGGGTGGCACGAAGAGCGTCGACGAGCTCGTCGCGGGCACGCAGCGCGGGATTCTCGTGACGCGCTTCTGGTACATCCGCTTCCTCGATCAGCGCACGGTGATGGTGACCGGCCTCACTCGCGACGGCACCTTCCTGATCGAGAACGGCAAGATCACGCGCCCGCTCAAGAACTTTCGGTGGAACGAGAGCCCGCTGTTCATGCTGAACAAGATCGAGGAGCTGGGGCGGGCAGAGAGGGTCGAGGCAGGGCGAGTGGTGCCGTCGCTGCGTGTCCGCGATTGGAATTTCACTTCCCTTTCTGACGCGGTGTGAGGTAGGAGCTAGTGGTCAGGGGTCAGGGATCAGGGGTGGAAAGGGCGCCGCCGCTCCGCGGCTGCCGCCTCATCAGATGAGCGAACGGCAGCGCTGTGCGCTGCCGTTCGCCTTTCCACCCCTGACTCCTGACTCCTGACTCCTGACCCCTAGCTCCTCGTCTTCCTCGCCCTCTTCTGCTCATAGAGCGCGTCATCCGCGATCGCCATGAGCTCGGCGAGCGACTGCACGTTCCGCGCGTCGAACCGGGCCATGCCCGTGCTGATCGACAGCGCATACTTGCGCGACGAGCGCGCATTGTGCTCGGCCAGCGTCTGATGCAGGCGCGTCTCGATCACATCGTCCGTCTCGTCGGGCGAGAACATCGCCAGCGCCACGAACTCGTCGCCGCCCAGGCGCGCGAGCACGTCGGATTCGCGGAAGGTCGTGCGGAGAATCTCCGCCGTCTCCGCCAGCGCCTGGTCACCCACCTGGTGACCGTGGGTGTCGTTGATGGACTTGAAGTCGTCGAGATCGACGAACACCAGCAACAGGTCCTTCTTCAGCCGCCTGGCGAGCTTCATCTCCTGCTCGGCGAGCATGAAGAAGCCGCGGCGGTTGTTGAGGCCCGTGAGATCATCGGTCACCGACATCCGGCGAAGCTCGGCCTGAAGGCGCTGCCGCTCGGTGAGGTCGCGCGCGTTGACGATGATCGTCGCCACCCCATGCTGATCGAGCACGGCGTTGCCGACGACCTCCATGTAGCGCCAGTGCCCGTTCCGGTGTTGCACCCGGATCTCTATCGAGCGCGAAAAGCCCGGAGCGCCCAGCGTGTCGGCGATCATGTCCTGTGCGCGTGCCACTTCGTCGGTGTGAACGAAGTCCAGGATCGATCGCCCCAGCTCCTCGTCCGGACTCCGGCCAAGGATGCGCTCGACCGAAGGGCTCACGTACGTGAGCCGCCCCTCGGCGTCGAGGACCATGATGACGTCATTGAGGTTCTCGATCAGGCGGCGTGCATTCTCCTCGCTGTGCCGGAGCGCATCCTCGGCGCGCTTGCGCCGAATGAACGCGCCCAGCTGCGCGCTCACCACCGAGATGAGATGCACGAGGCGCTCATCCTGCTCGCGGACCTCGAACATGTAGAACACGAGCACCGCGACGGCCTCGTCGGCGGCAAGCACGGGGATGGCCACGCCCGATTTCAGCCCGAGGGCCGTGGCATGGCCCGCCTGCGCGAATGCCTGCTCTTCCTCCACGTTGGGCACCCACACCGCCTGCTTGCTCGACCACGCGCGGCCGGCGAGGCCCTCACCGGGGGGGAGCGGCGTGACATGAGCCACGTCGCGGGCCAGCAAGTCCGCGCGCACGCTGTGCCGGATGTCCGAGCGTTCCAGCGAGCGCCCATCGGCGGTGGGCATCCACACTTCGCCGAACACCCAGCCGGTGACGTCACACACGTGCCACAGCGCCAGATGCAGCGCGCTCGAGAAGTCTTCCGCCTCGGCGATGCGTGCGACGATCGAGTGGAGGAGGCGCAGCGCCTCCTCCGCTCGCTGCCGTTCGGTGATGACGCGCGAGATGCTGATGAGACCGGCCGCATCGCCTTCGGCATTCTTGAAGACGGTCGTCGACGATCGCACGCCGTGCGGCGCGCCCGGCGCATCGTCCTCCGAGAGCAGCACGCCACCGGCCATGAGAATGTCGCGGTCGCGATCGCGAATGCGCTGCGCGAGATCGGCATCGACCAGATCGAGATCCAGCTTGCCAATGATCTCGTTCGCGCCCCAGCCGAGGATGGCGGCCCCCGCTTCGTTGATCATTCGATATCGACCGTCGAGGTCCTTCACCGCGACAGCGAGTGCGGTGCTCTCGATGACGCCGCGAAGCAGACTCTCACTCTCGCGGTGCTCCGCGACGGCACGCTCATGGCCGAATCGCTCGCGACGCAGCTCCATCTCCGTCGTGACGAGCGCCGCCACGTCGTCCATCTGCGCGATCTCCTTCTCCGACCAGGAGCGGGGCGCGTGGTCGAGAACCACCAGGGCGCCGATCATCGTGTCGCCGACGGCGAGCGGCGTCGTGAGGTAGGAGCGCACGCCGAGGGCCGACAGGATCGGCAGCGCGCGGAGCACCTCGTGGTCCCACGAATCGTTGACGACCCGCGGCGCCGTGTGCGCGAGGATGAACCCGAAGGGCGATTCGGTGGCGGGGAAATCCGTGCGGGGCGGCGGCGCGGCCGGAAGTCCCCACGTGCTCTTGAGCACATGACGATCGCCCAGCACCAGCACGAGAAACGCCAGCGGCGCGCGCGCCATGGCCGCGGCGACACGCGCGCATCGATCGAAGCCCGGATCAGGGGCCGCGTCGAGATAATCGCTCGGTGATGGCGCGAGCTCGGGTGATGCGCTTTCGGCAGTATCGCCGGAAGCGGGTGGCGCGACCCTGGAGATGTGCGACTCCCACGTGGAGGCGTCGTGAACAGCGTTGTCTATAGACGATTCTGTACGACGCTACGGCACGTGTTCGGGTGCGCTTGTTTAGCTCTCGCTAATGGGGACGGCGACCTTACCCATAAACAAAATGGTTCCTGACAAACGCTCACGAATCACGAACACGAAGGGGCGGTCGAAGCGGATCGTCGGCGGGGCGCTCTCCACCCCGACGCCAACGGTCGTAACCGCAGCGGCTTCCGTGCCTTCTTCATTCACGTTCACGAACGTGTTCTGGAGGACGAAATCGATGTAGAGCTTGTCGCCGAGGGGAGACATGCGGGTGAAGTCCGCGCAGTCGCAGAACGCGTGCTCCATGCCCATCGCTTTGAGGTCACTGTTGAGCGTGTCCTTCCACGTCATCGTGAACTTCGGGAGGTAGACGTCCGCTTCGCGGTGGGCGAGCGCGCCAACGATGGCATCCCATCGCGCTTGATCGAGCGTCTGAATGAACGCATCGACGTCGGTGCCGGCCGGAGGGAGAATCGCCGTCATCGTGAAGGCCGCGCGGCCATACGGGAGGTCAACGGCTTGCACGCCGTTCAGCATCGCGAGCGCCACATCCTCGGTCTCCAGATGCATCATTCGCGCGGCGTAGGACGTTCCGCGCTCAGTCGCGAATGGGGCGTTGTGGGTGTTGTCCGGATCGAATTGCGAGCGCCAACTTCCCTTGAAGTAGATGGCGTTCATGAGAAGCATGACGATGTCCGGCTCGATCGCGTCGATGACCTCGGGAATCTTTCCCGCCGTCGCGGTGTCGGCCCAGGCGTTGACGCGTGTCACGGTTGCGGGATCGTCGAAATCGAGACCGGCGACCCGAGCGTCGAAATAGTGCGCGACCGTATCGAGAAATGTCTGATGGAATGGAAAGGTGTCGCGATAAAAGATGGCGTTCGCGATGCGCATGTCCACCGACGGGTCGAGGTCGAGCAGCAGCTCGATCAAGTCTCGATAGGCGGCGTTGATGCGGGATCGGTCGGTCTCCAGAAGGCGGAGCGCCTGGCTCATCCCCTCGAAGGTCTCACCCGCGGCACCTTCGAGCGTCATGCCGAGCGCGAAGGATGCGCTCAGGGGCGAGATGAAGACGTTCGTGTCAACGAAGCGCGTATTGACGCTGCGGAAGAGATCGAACGCGAACCGGTTGCTCGCGGCGATGGTTTGCTGTTCATCCGCACTCAGCGCTCGGGGGAGCGCCTTGAGCGAATCGGGCGTGGGTCCTCTTACCCCCGACGGCAAAGGCGAATCGGCGCAGGCCGCGGAGGCCGCGAGGAGCAAGCAGGGAAAAAGACGACGACGCGACATACGTCCTCTTGGCGGTGGACATCGTTGCGAGACCCACGTATCACCCTCGGGAGCCCGTTGCGCGTCACACGCGTAGCGCGCCGGAATGCCTTGCGGCTCATCCGCCCCCCGAGACATCCTCAGTCATGTCCGGACAGCCGATTCTAATCGAGCCCATCACGAAGCAAAAAGCGCACGCGGGCTTCACCGTCAACGGTGAGCGCGTCGAGGTGGCGTTCGCCCCCCAGAAAACGCTGCTCGAGGTCCTGCGTGAGGAGCTCGGACTCACCGGCACGAAGCACGGCTGCGAGCTGGGCGAGTGCGGTACCTGCACGGTGCTCGTGGACGGGACGCCGATCCTCTCCTGCCTCGCGTTGGCCCTCTCCTATGCGGATCGCCGCATCGAGACGGTCGAGGGGATGGCGCAGGGCGGCACGCTGCACCCGCTCCAGGATGCGTTCGCCGAGCTGGGCGCCGCGCAGTGCGGGTACTGCACGCCCGGATTTCTGCTCGCCGCGCGCGCGCTTCTCGACGGCAATCCATCGCCGACGCGCGATGAGATCAAGGAGTCCTTGAGCGGCAATCTCTGCCGGTGCACGGGGTATCTGAAGATCTATGAGGCGGTGGAGAAGGCGGCGGAACAACTGCGAACTGCGAACCGCGAGCTGCCACCTGCCAACACGGCGAACGGCAATGACTGATCGTTCGCCGTTCGCAGTTCGCAGTCCGCAGTCAGTCGTCGGCACCGCGCGCCGGAAGGTCGACGCCACCGCCAAGGTGACGGGCGAGACCAAATTCGCCGACGACCTTTCACTGCCGCGCATGCTGTGGTGCAAGTTGCTGCGCTCTCGGGAGCCGCACGCGCGCATCGTCCGCATCGATACATCACGCGCCGAGCGTCACCCGGGCGTCGTCGCCGTGCTCACCGGGCGCGATCTGCCGATTCCGTTCGGAATTCTGCCCATCTCGCAGGACGAGCACGCGCTCTGTCCCGACCACGTACGATTCGTCGGTGATCCCGTCGCCGCCGTCGCCGCGATCGACGAAGACACCGCCGCCGACGCGTGCGATCTCATCGAGGTGGAATACGAGAAGCTGCCGCCCATCGAGTCGGTGGAGGATGCGTTGGCCAGCGTCGACACGCCGGACGCGCACATCCATGACTACGGCGACGCTGGCAACGTGCACAAGCACATCGCCCTGGAGTTCGGGAACGTCGACGCCGAAATGGCGACGGCGGACCACGTGCGCGAGGACCTGTTTTTCTTCGAGGGGAACACGCACCTGCCGATGGAGCAGCACGCGTCGCTCGCGCAGTGGTCGCCCGATGGGAAGGTGACGGTCTGGTCGAGCACGCAGACGCCACACTATTTGCACCGCGCGCTGGCGAAGGTGCTCGAGATGCCCGCCGCGCACGTTCGCGTCATCGCCACACCCAACGGCGGCGGCTTCGGCGGAAAGTCCGATCCGTTCAACCACGAGATCGTCGTCGCCGCGTTCGCGCGCCGCACTGGCCGGCCGGTCAAGATCTCGCTCACGCGCGAAGAAGTCTTCTACTGCCATCGTGGGCGGCATCCGACGCTCATGCGCATCAAGACGGGGGTCACGCGTGACGGCCGCATCGTGGCGATGGACTTCACCTCGTTTCTCGACGGCGGCGCCTACGGCTCGTACGGCGTCGCCAGCACCTACTACACCGGTGCGCTGCAGACCGTGACGTACGAGGTGCCGCATTATCGCTTTCGCGGCGCTCGCGTCTTCACGAACAAGGCGCCGTGCGGCCCCAAACGCGGCCACGGGACGCCGCAACCGCGCTTTGCGCTCGAGTGTCAGCTCGACAAGATCGCCGAGGATCTCGCGATCGATCCTGCGGTGCTGCGCAAACGCATCCTGCAGCCCGCGAACTCCGTCACCGCGAACTGGCTTCGCATCGGCTCGATGGGCCTCGGCGAGTGCATCGACGCGGTCGTCGAGCGCAGCGGTTGGCAGACGAAGTACCGCCAGCTGCCGTTCGGGCGGGGGGTCGGGCTGGCGTGCTCGTCCTACATCTCCGGAGCGGGGCTGCCGATCTATTGGAACAGCATGCCGCACTCCGGCGTGCAGCTCAAGCTCGACCGCTCCGGTGGCGTCGCCGCGTTCTGTGGCTCCACCGACATCGGGCAGGGCTCGGACTCCGTACTTGCCTACTGCGTCGCCGACGTGTTAGGCATCGAGCCGGAGGACATCCGCATCGTCACCGGCGACACCGACCTCACCCCGGTCGACCTCGGGTCTTATTCATCGCGCGTCACCCTCATGACGGGAAACGCCGCCGTGCAGGCCGCGGAGCGTGCGCGCGAGATCCTGGCCGACGGCGTATCGCGGAAGCTCAACGTGCCGAAGTCGCGATTGGTGTTCGCGGAACGGCGGGTCTTCGATACGGAGTCGCCCGACCGCGGGGTGACGTTCGCCGAAGCGGTGCAGATTGCCGAGGGGATGTTCGGCACGGTCGGGACGACGGGATCGTACACGCCGCCTCGCTCGCCAGGCAGATACAAAGGCGCGGGGGTCGGACCCTCACCGGCCTACTCGTACACGGCCGCGGTCGCCGAGGTCGAGGTCGACCCCGACACGGGAATAGTGAGAGTGCCGAAGATCTGGATCGCGCACGACGTCGGCCAGTCCATCAATCCGCTGCTCGTGATCGGGCAGGTCGAGGGCTCGGTGTACATGGGCCTGGGCGAAGCGCTCATGGAGGAGATGACCTATCGCGACCGCGTGCGGAACGTCGTGCACCACCATCCGAGCATGCTGGAGTACAAGAGTCCGACGACGTTCGAGATGTGCGACGTCGAGACGATTCTGGTCCACGATCCCGATCCGAGTGGGCCGTTCGGCGCCAAGGAAGCCGGGCAGGGCCCGCTGCTGCCGGTGATGCCCGCGGTCGCGAACGCCATCTACGACGCGGTTGGCGTGCGAATCGACGAGATTCCCTGCTCGCCGCACAAGGTCCTGAAGGCGCTCAAGGACAAGATGAAGGGCAACGCCGGCCGCTTCGGTCCGACGGCCCTGCCGAGCTACGCGTTCCCGGACGTCGCTCACGTCCGAACACCCGCGCAGGGCGGCACCGGTCGCGAGGAAGACGGCCGCGCTCACAGCGAAGTGGGTGGGCCGGTGGAGCAGGCGGGTGAGACGACAGCGGCGGCCGGGGCCGCGCCACGGAAGCAGCCCTGATGCTTCGCCTCCCGCGCTTCACGTACCACGAGCCGACCACGGTCGGCGAGGCGGTCCGCTTGTTCACCGAGGCAATGCCCGACGTCGCCTATGTGGCGGGCGGAACCGATCTCTATCCGAACATGAAGCGCCGGCAGCAAACGCCGGCGACGGTGATCGCACTGCATCGCATCCCCGAGCTGCGAGCGATTGCCGGAACGCCGGAGAGCGGCATGACGATCGGTGCGTGCGTCACGCTCACCGAGCTCGCGGCGCACGAGGCGGTTCGCCTGCGTTATCCGGCGGTGTCGCATGCCGCCCACGTCGTGTCGACGCCGATTCTCCGCAACATGGGCACGATCGGGGGCAATCTCCTGCTCGACACGCGGTGCAACTACTACGACCAGAACTATGAATGGCGGAAGGCGATCAACTTCTGCATGAAGCGGGACGGCGAGATCTGCTGGGTCGCGCCGTCGAGCCCGCGGTGCTGGGCGGTGCAGTCGTCGGACGGCGTCCCGGTCGCGGTGGCGTTAGGCGCCGACGTGACGGTAACGTCGGTGCGCGGGACGCGCCGTCTGCCGGCGGCGGGTCTCTACCGGAACGACGGGATCCAGTACCTCGAGAAGGGGCCCGACGAGCTGCTCGTCGCGTACCACCTTCCGCCGGTCAGGGACGGCGACTGGCGCGCCACCTACCGGAAGCTCCGCCGTCGCGACGCGTTCGACTTTCCGGTCCTCGGCGTGGCCGCTCGCGTCGACTTCGCGCGCGACGGGAGCGTGAGCGCCGCCCGCATCGTACTCGGGGCCGTGGCATCCTATCCGCAGGAGATCTCCGCCGCGGCCGACGCGATCATCGGCACCCGTCTCGATGAAGGCGCGATTGGTGCGGCGGCCGACGCCGCCTACCGTCCCGCAAAGCCGATGGACAACACCGACTTCACGCTCGCCTGGCGAAAGGAGATGGTGCGCGTCCACGTGCAGCGTGCGCTGCAGGACATCCGCGCGCAAAACACCTAAGGGCGTGAGCGGCGGGAAATAACTGCGAACTGCGAACTGCGAACTGCGAACTACGAACGCCCTGCCGTCTTCGCAGTTCGAAGTTCGCAGTTCGCAGCTCGTAGTTCGTATCTCGAATCACGAGACTCGCGCGGGCACCGGCGCCGCCTGGGGCAGCGTGAGCGTGAATACTGACCCGCGCCCCACCTCGCTCTCCACCGTGATGTCGCCCTCCATCGCGCGCGCGAGATCGCGACTGATGGCGAGCCCGAGCCCGACGCCTTCGTGCGTGCGGTTCAGCGCCCGTCCCGCCTGCACGAAAGGCTCGAAGATCGACCGCATCCGATCCTCGGGAATCCCGATGCCCGTGTCGCTGACGCGGATTCGGAGGGCGGCGCCGGCTCGCGCGCAGTCGAGCACAATGCGCCCGCCCTCCGGTGTGAACTTCACCGCGTTGGAGACGAGGTTGAGCAGGATCTGCCGCAGCTTGTCGCGATCGGCACGCACCCGAAGGCCGCCATCGCATTCAGGCATCTCGAGGCGCTGTTCCTTGGCACGCACCTGCGGCGCGACGATCGCCTCGAGCTCCGACATCACGTCGTCGAGCGCGACGTCCGTCAGGTGGAATTCCACCTGACCGGCATCGATCTTCGCGAAGTTGAGCACGTCATTGATCAGCGACAAGAGATGCGCCTGGCTGCGGTCGATGCGACCGAGGGCATCGCGCTGCGCATCCGTGACCGGACCGTGAATCCCCATTTCGAGGAGTTGCGCGTAGCCGCCAATGGCGTTCAGGGGGGTGCGCAGCTCGTGACTCATCACGGCCAGGAAGTCGCTCTTCGCCCGATTGGCCGCCTCGGCCTCCTCGCGTGCGCGACGCGCGTCCTGCACGCCCGCCTCGAGCTCGCGTCGTGAGGCGTCGATCTGACTCGCCATCTGATTGAAGCTCTCGGCGAGACGTCCGATCTCGTCGCCGCCCGTCACCTGCACCCGGCGCGTATACTCGCCATTCGCGATCGCCTCGGCGGCGACCGTGAGCGCACCCAGCGGACGCGTGATGCTCCGGCTGATGAACCACGAGAGCGCCGCCCCGAGCGCGATGAGCGCGATACTGAGGAGCGCGAGCGTCGCCACCGTCGTACGAGGTCCGGCCTGGACGGATTCCAGCGGCGCCTCGAGCACGAATACCCACGGCGTGCCGGGAACACGGGCTTCCGTCGCCATCATGCGACTGCCCCCTCGCGTGTAGGTCAGCTCGCCCTCCGCGGAATCGCGCGCCGCCGGCGCGGCGACCGGTGCGCCGGGAGCGAGTCCCCAGACGTCGCCGGCGACGTTGCGCACGAACAGCGTCACCTGCTCGCCGGTCAGCTCGCGAAGCGTCTGCGATGCATCGCGCGCTCCCCCCACGCGAAGGAGCTGCGCGACGTACCCGTGCGTGGTTTGGCCGCGCACGACGGGCGCGATGATCCAGAAGGCGATGCGATCGCCGGTGGGGTACAGGATGCTGAAGCGCACCGAATCCGAGGAGTGGCGCTGCGGGGGCGCACGCAGCACGTCGGTGCGCAGGACCTCCGGCACCTCGGCGCGCAGCGTGTCGGGATCGGCATTGGTCGAGACGACGCGCTCCCCACGCGCGTTCCACAATTCGACGGGCAAGCCGGAATCCGTCGCGGCCGTGAGGCGAAGCAGGACCCGGCGCGCCGGTGCATACGCGCTCGTGTCGTTCGTGTCGAGCGCCGCCCGAAGCGCGGGATCGCGCGCTGCACCGGCAAGGAGTTGTGCCCGTCGCCGCATGGAGATCTCGGCACTGCCCGCCACCTGCTCCACCGCTTCCGTGAGCCGTTTGCGAGCCGCCGCGGCGCTGCTGTCCGAGAGCGTGCGGTACGTCAGGAAAAGCGATGCCGCCAGCACGACGAGCAGCACCGCCGTCATCAGCAGGGGAAGCTTGTGCTCCAGCGACAATGATCCAGTGCGGCGCATAGGTGAACTTGGGCAATGTGCAGGGATTGTGCGAGCGCATTAGCTTCTTTTTGCCCCGACCCTTCGCGGATGCACCCCAATGGCTCTCGCGCGCTTCAGCTCGCTCGTCACCGCCCTTTCGCTCGCCGGCTCGGCTGCCATCGCACAAGCAGACGGCGACTCCATTCCCGCGGCCGCGCGAGCGCGCTACGACACAGCCTACTTTGCGTGGCAGCGCGGGGATTACCCGACAGCGCTTGCGGGGTTCGAGCGGCTTCTGGCATCGCCTGACGGCGACGGCGTGGTCGCGCCAATTGCGCTTCTCACCGGTGAGCTGTATCGCACGATCGCCGTGGCGGAGGATGGCCAGGCACCGCGATGGAGCCCCGACGGCCGGTATGCGTCGTTCACGACCAACGGCGGCCGAGTGACGAACGTGATCGCGGTGGATGGCGATTCGGTGCGGCCTGTCACGTCGATCAACGGCGTGGCACTCGTGTTCTCGCCCGGCGGCGACCGCGTGGCGTACCTCGCGATCGATGAGACGCCGCCGTTGCGCGCTGCGCGCGCGCTGGCCGACTCGCTGTTGCGCGCCCAGGAGTTCGGCCGCTTTCAGCGGCAGCGTCAGGAAGTGACGCGTCTGGAGCAGGAGGCGGCGCGCATCATGGTCCGCGATCTTCGGGGCGGCACGAGTGAGGAGCTGCGGGCGCCGGACCTGGCGAAGCGCGCGCTGGCGTTCAGTGCCGATGGCGCGACGCTGCACGTCGTGGGCGGACCGACCGGCGATCGCGCGCGCACCGACATCCATGTGGTCTCTGCCTCCGCTGCGCCACGAGCCATCTCATCCGGGCCCGGGATCAAGGCGAACCCAGTATTCACCGCGGACGGAAGGCACGTCATTTACACGCTCGGCAGCGACTCGGTCTCGATCCGCGAGGTGGCTTCGGGCGCGACGCGCACGTTTGCCGGCACCTCCCCCTCGGTCTCGGCGGACGGGTCGACGTTGACGTTTCTCGCGCGCGCGGGAAGCGAATTCGTGATAACGGCGGTGACGGTGAGCGGCGGGGCGCCGACGATCGTCAAGCGCAGCGAGCGTCCGATGGCGACGCCGGTGCCCTCCCCTGACGGCCGTCGCATTGCGCACGTCGTCATGCTGCGGGACGACTGGGATCTGTTCGTCATCGGCCGAGACGGACAGGGCGACGTGCGATTGTCGCGGGAGATTCAGCACGACGTGTTTCCGCGGTGGCTCTCCAACAACCGGGTGCTCGCGGTGAAAGGGGAGCCTCGTCACCGTCGCTCGTACATGTATGACGCGGCCAGCGGCGAGGCAACGCGCCTGCACCACAACAACACCGTGCGAACGGTGGCGCCGGAGTACGAGTGGGCAGTCAGTCCGGATGGCAGCAGAATCCTCATCGTTGCCGACCGCGACGGGGACACGATCTCGCCCGAGCGGGGCGTCTTTCTGCTCGATCTCACTCGGCGATACACACGCGCCGATGTGCTTGCTCGCGTGCGCGCCAGTGCGGCCGCCGAGCGCGACCTCCGTGAGCGTGGCCGTCGCCTGTTCGTGACCGTCGACAGCACTGTGCGGGCAGCGGTGCGGGGCATCTCGGTCGAGCGTATCTACGAGTACGAGCGCGCGCTCTACCGGTTCGGGTCGAAGTACATCACGCAGCCGGGCAATCGCCTCGCGATCGAGTACCTCGCGAGCACGCTGCGCTCCTTCGGCTATGAGCCGGAGATCCAGTGGTTCGAGCCGCAGCCCGGCGTGCGCACCGCCAACGTCATCGCCACGCTGCGCGGACGGATCAGTCCGGAGCTGCTCTATGTCGTCAGCAGCCACTTCGATTCCGTCGAGGACGGTCCGGGCGCCGACGACAATACCTCGGGTACCACCGCATTGCTCGACGTCGCGCGCGTGCTCGCGCGCCGGCCACAGGCGGCGACGATCAAGTTTGCCTGGTTTACGGGGGAGGAAGCCGGCCTCTATGGCAGCCGGGAGTTCGTCAGGCGCGCCGTGGCCAACAACGACAGGATCGCCGGCGCGTTGAACAACGACATGATCGGCTGGACGAACGACGAGCGCCTCGACAACACCATCCGCTACTCCAACGCGGGCATCCGCGATCTGCAGCATGCCGCGGCGTTCCTCTTCACCGACCTGATCACGTACGACGCCAAGTATTACCGCAACACCGACGCGCACGCGTACTTCGAGGTGTACGGCGACATCGTCGGAGGGATCGGCTCCTATCCGATCCTCGGCAATCCCCACTATCACCAGTCGCACGACATCCTCGAGACGATCAACCATCGCCTGGTGGCCGAGGTGAGCAAGGCGACGGCGGCGTCCATCATGTTGCTGGCGTCGAGCCCCGCGCGTCCCACCGGACTCGAGCTCGTGAGGCACGATGGGGATCGCGTCGAGATCCGATGGGTCGCGGCGCCGGAGCGCGATCACGCGCGCTACGTCGTCCGGATCGGTCCGCCAGGAGCGGCGGCCAGCCGGACAGTGACGGTGACGGCGCCGCGTACAACACTCACCGGCGTGGCGCCGGGAAGCGAGATCGCCGTTCGGGCGGTGAACGCGCGAGGAATGGAGAGCTGGGATGCGGCGAGAGTCACGATTCCGGCAACCGAGGGTACGGCGAGGTGATCGAGGGTGTCCAGGTCGTCGAGGTGGTCGAGGCACGGCGTCGCCCTCTGGACAGGCGCCGCGATCGCATCGCAGTCGACGAGCCGGTGACATCGTGACGCGCGCGACCGTCCTGGCGATCACCTGCCTGCTCGCCTGCCGCTCGCCGTCGACCCTGCCGCCGCGTCCCGCCTCCGAATCCGGATCCGTCGAGTGGCGCAGCTACGGGCGTGACCCGGGCGGGAGTCGTTATGCACCGATCGACGACATCTCGCGCGATAACGTCGCCCGGCTCCGCGTGGCCTGGACGTATCGCACCAGGGAGACCGATTCCGCGTTCGCCACGCGTCGGGAAACTTCTCTCGAGACCACTCCGCTGGTCGTCGATGGCACGATGTATCTTGCGACGCCGCTCGGCCGCGTGATCGCGCTCGATCCCGCCACGGGACTCGAGCGATGGGTCTTCGACCCCGGAGTCGACCGGCGTATCAACTTCGGCGATTTCACCAATCGAGGCGTCACGACGTGGCTCGATGCGTCGGCGTCGCCCAGCGCCGCCTGTCGCAGACGAATCTTCGTGGCGGTGATCGACGCGCGCCTCATCGCCCTCGACGCTCGCACCGGCCGTCCGTGCGCCGACTTTGGAGCGAACGGCACCGTCGACCTGCGCGTGGGACTGCGCAATCCGCCATTCGAGACCGCCGAATATGAGGTCACCTCGCCACCCGCGATCGTGGGCGGCATGCTCGTCGTTGGATCGGCGGTGGCGGACAACAGCCGGGCCGACGCGGCGAGCGGCGAAGTGCGCGGCTTCGACGCACGGACCGGTGCGCTACGCTGGACGTGGGATCCCATTCCGCAGAATCCAGCCGATCCAGCGTACGCGACCTGGATCGGCGACCGCGCGCATACGACGGGCGCGGCGAACGCATGGTCCGTCATTGCCGCCGACACCGGCCGCGGCCTCGTGTTCGTCCCAACGGGAAGCCCGAGTCCGGACTACTACGGCGGTGAGCGGCGCGGCGACAATCGTTACGCGAACTCGATCGTGGCGCTCCGCGCGGCGACCGGCGAGGTCGTGTGGCACTTTCAAACCGTTCACCACGATCTGTGGGATTACGACAATGCCTCGCCGCCGGCGCTGGCGACGGTTCGTATCGGCGGCGGTCAGCGCGACGTCGTCGTCCAGGCGACGAAGACGGGCATGCTGTTTGTGCTCGACCGCGAGACCGGGGCTCCCGTCTTCCCCGTGGAGGAGCGCGCCGTTCCGGCCAGCACCGTGCCAGGTGAAGCGGCATCGCCCACGCAGCCGTTCACCGTGCGCACACCGCCGCTCAGCCCGCATGGCTTTCGTCGCGACGACGTGTGGGGTGCGACGCCGGCCGATCGCGCCGCGTGTCTCGAGGCGATCTCACCGCTGCGCAACGAGGGGATCTTCACGCCGCCCTCGCTCGAGGGAACGCTCGTCATGCCGTCGAACATCGGCGGGGCTCACTGGGGCGGCGTGGCGATCGATCCATCGCGACAGCTCGCCGTCATTCCGGTCAACCGGCTCGCGGCCATGGTGCAGCTCATCCCCGCCGAGCAGCTCAACGCCGACAGCATGCGCGCCGCGAGTCGGCGATTCGGCTTCGAGTACACCCGCATGCGCGGCACGCCGTTCGTTATGCGGCGCCGCATTCTCCTGGGGCCGTCGGGACTTCCCTGCTCGCCACCGCCATTCGGGACGCTCGTCGCCGTGAGCCTTGCGACCGGCGAGCGCGTGTGGGAAGTCCCCCTCGGCACCGTCAGCGCCCTCGCCCCCGCGGGGACGACCGTTCCACCGGACTGGGGCTCACCGACGCTCGGTGGTCCCATCGCGACCGCGGGCGGCCTCGTGTTCATGGCCGGCACGCTCGACCGCTCCATTCGCGCCTTCGACGTCGAGACTGGCC
Organism: Gemmatimonadaceae bacterium; assembly: GCA_025930755.1. GTDB lineage: Bacteria > Gemmatimonadota > Gemmatimonadetes > Gemmatimonadales > Gemmatimonadaceae > JAICNG01. Next base: position 10,384 of record JAICOJ010000020.1, on the reverse strand, counting down.
GGGAGCTGTGGCGCGGCGATCTGCCAGCGAGCGGCAAGGCGACCCCGATGACCTACCGCGTGAACGGGAAGCAGTATGTGGTGGTCAGCGCCGGCGGTGGTGGCGTGTGGGGACGCGGGGATTGGGTGGTCGCATTCGCGATTCCTTAGCTTCCTTCGCGAGAAGCGTCGGAGACTGGCCAAGGCCCATGTCTCTTACCAGATTCCTCGTCCCGCTCCCGCCCGAGGATCTGATGGCCACCAGCAAAGCGGCGACGGTCGAGGAGTACCTCGCCGAGCTTCCCGCCGATCGCCGAGCAGTCGTGTCGAAGATGCGCGAGATCGTCAAGCGCAACCTCCCAAAGGGATATGACGAGGCGATGAGCTGGGGCATGATCAGTTACGGAATACCTCTCTCCCGGTATCCCGACACGTACAACGGCGAACCGTTAGGGTACGTCGCGCTCGCCGCGCAGAAGAACTACTACGCGCTGTATCTCACGGGTCCGTACATGGATCCCGAGCAGGGAAGGCAGCTCGAGGCAGCGTTCGAGCGCGCCGGCAAGAAGATGGACATGGGCAAATCGTGCTTGCGCTTCAAGAAGCTCGAGGATCTGCCGCTCGACGCCGTGGCGCACGTCATCGCGAGCACGCCGCCGGACACGCTCATCGCTCACCACGAAGCCGCGCACGCCAAGCGATGACGGCTCCCGCAGCTCCGCCCGCGGAATCCGCTCGCGATGATCTCGTCATTCGCCGAGCGATGGAGGAGGACGCCCAGCAGCTGGCGGAGTTGGCTCGCCGGACCTTCGTCGAGACGTTCGGCGCCGACAACGCAGCCGAGGACATGGCGATTCACGTCGCCCAGGCCTTCGGCACCGACATCCAGCTCGGCCAGATTCGTGATCCTCGAATCGTGACGCTGCTTGCCGAGTGTGGCCGCACCATGGTCGGGTTCGCGCAAGTACGTCAGGGGACGTGGCCGGCATGCGTCACCGGGGAATCCCCGGTCGAGCTTTGGCGCTTCTACGTGGACCGCCCCTTCCACGGACGCGGGATCGCTCAGACGCTCATGCACGCCGTCGAGGAGGCCGCGCACCAGCTGGGTGGTCGCACGCTCTGGCTCGGCGTGTGGGAGCGCAACCCGCGCGCGATCGCGTTCTACACCAAGTCCGGCTTCGCCGACGTCGGATCGCACGCCTTCATCTTCGGGACCGAGGAGCAGACGGATCGAGTCATGGCCCGCCCGCTCGGAGCGTGACGCGGGCCAATGTCGTCGCGATCACGCGCGCGGCACTCGCGTTCCTCGCGGTCGCGATTCTGTTTCATCGCCCCGCCTTCTACCTGCTGGCCGCGGTTCTCACGATCGTTTCCATCCTGATGGATGGGCTCGACGGGTGGGTCGCGCGGCGATACGGAGAAGTGTCGCGCCTCGGAGCGGTGATCGACATTCTCACCGACCGCATCGTCGAGCTCACCTACTGGATCGCGTTCGCCGCACTCCACTGGATTCCCGTATGGATCCCCATCGTCGTCGCCGTGCGTGGGCTGCTCGTCGATGGCGCGCGGGCGGTCGCGTTCGAGCGTGGCCTCACCGCGTTCGGACCGACCACGATGATGCGATCGAAGGTCGGCACCTTCCTCGTGGCATCGCGCGAGAGCCGCTCGGCATACGGCATCGCCAAGGCGGCGGCGTTCACCCTGATGATCGTCGCGTACGCTCCGGGCCTCCCGGGGTCGGCGCAGCGCCTCGTGCTGACGACGGCGCTGGTGTGCGTGTACGCCGCCGTCATCCTTTGCGTCCTTCGCGGCATTCCCGTTCTTCTCGAGGCTCGGCGTCTCGTCTGAGGCGCATGAACGTCATGACCCATCCTTCGCTCACGCACTTTCTCATCGACCAGCTCGCACGGGAACACGACGGAGACGCGTGGCACGGCTCCTCCCGTACCTCACTGCTCGCCGATGTCTCCGTGGAGGAGGCACGCCGCCGCCCCTCACCAGGCGTTCAGTCGATCTGGGAGCTGGTGCTCCACATGACGGCGTGGACGCGCGAGGTCACGCGACGCCTCGGGGGTCACCTCGCCTCGGAGCCGGACATGGGCGACTGGCCCGCCATCCCCGCGCCGCCTGACGAGCGATCCTGGCGAGCCGCCCTCGCCGCGCTCGACGAGGCGCACAGCGCGCTGCGCGTGGCCGTCGGCGCGATCGACCCGGTTCGACTCGCCGCACCGGTCGAGGATGCGCGGAATCGGGAGCTCGGCACCGGCGTCACATTTGCGCAGACGATCAATGGCCTCGTACAGCACGACGCCTACCATTCGGGGCAGATTGCGATTGTGAAGAAAATGTTGCGAGACCGGTGATGCCCCATCGCGTCGTCGCCGGCTTGCCTCGCGTACATCTACATGGGTGACGGACGGCAGGTCGACCGTGCCGGCTCCGCCCCGATGCGTTTTCAGGGCTTTCGTCGCGCCGCCGTTCTCTTCGCGCGGGCGGTGACGCTGCGGTGCCCGCATTGCGGCGGACGCGGCATCGTCGCGACCTGGTTCAAGCTCGCGCCCACGTGCCCGACGTGTCATCTGCGGCCGGAGCGTGGCGAATCGGATTACTTTCTCGGCGGCATGATGTTCAACATCGCCCTCGCCGAAAGTGTCTTCGTCGTCGTGCTCATCGTCACGCTGGTGGTGACCTGGCCCCGCGTGCCCTGGGCGCTGCTCCAATACGGGGCACCGGCCGCGATGGTGCTGGCGCCCATCATTCTCTATCCATTCTCCAAGCTCGTGTGGCTGGCGTTCGATCTCACGCTGCGGCCGGTCGTACCTAACGACTTCGCCCCGCCGCAGCCACACTGAGCCGATCTCGCACCTCCGATCATTCCATGCACGATTCGCAGGACGCCGCGCTCGCCGGGGCTCCCGCCGGCGCTGACCGTCCCCAGCGCACGTGGGACGCGGTCAAGGATGCCATTCGCGGGACGCATCACGATTACACGGACGGCCCGATCGGACGCGCGATCTTCCTGCTCGCGGTCCCAATGGTGCTCGAGACGGTGATGGAGAGCGTCTTCGCCGTCGTCGACGTGTTCTTCGTGTCCCGCCTCGGTGCCGATGCGGTGGCGACCGTCGGGCTCACCGAATCGATGATGGTCCTCGTCTACTCGCTCGCGATGGGCCTTGGCATCGGCGCGACCGCGACGGTGGCGCGGCGCATCGGCGAGCGCGACGCGGAAGGCGCCGCCCACGCCGCCGCCCAGGCGCTGCTGCTCGGTCTCATCGTCTCGGTCGTCCTCGGAGTGCTCGGCGTCGTTCTCGCCCCCACGTTGTTGCGGGTCATGGGCGGCTCCCCGGCCGTCATCGCCAACGCCGCGTTCATGCAAGTGATGCTGGGCGGGAATGCGACCGTACTGCTGCTGTTCCTCATCAACGCGATCTTCCGCGGCGCGGGTGATGCCGCGATCGCGATGCGTGTGCTCTGGCTCGCGAACTGGATCAACATCGTGCTCGGCCCGCTGCTCATCTTCGGCATTGGACCGTTTCCGGAGCTCGGCGTGGTCGGCGCGGCCGTGGCGACCAACATCGGGCGCGGGACGGGGGCACTGTACGCCATCAGCCGTCTCTTCCGCCCCGGAGCTCGCGTGCACGTCGCGCGTCGCCACTTCGCGTTCGATCCCGCGCTCATGTGGCAGATGGTCCGCTTGTCCGGCTCGGGCACGCTGCAGATCCTCATCGGCACGGCGAGCTGGATCGGATTGATTCGCGTGATCTCGAGCTTCGGGAGCGCCGCGCTGGCCGGCTACACGATCGGGATGCGGGTCATCATCTTCGCGTTGCTGCCGTCGTGGGGGCTGAGCAACGCGGCGGCGACGATGGTCGGCCAGGCGTTAGGCGCCGGGAAGCCGGAGCGCGCCGAGCGCGCCGTCTGGCTCGCGGCGCGCTACAACCTCGTCTTCCTCGGGATCGTCGGTCTTCTCTTCGTGTTTCTCGCACGCGGGATCGTATCGCTCTTCACCACCGAGCTCGCGGTCGCCTCGTATGCGGTCGACTGCCTGCGCATCGTCGCGCTCGGCTTCCTCTTCTACGCGTACGGGATGGTGATCACGAGCTCCTTCAACGGGGCGGGTGACACGTGGACGCCGACGTGGCTGAATCTCGTGGTGTTCTGGATGTGGGAGATTCCCCTCGCCTACGCCCTCGCGGTGGCGCTGGACATGGGCCCGCGCGGTGTCTTCGTCTCGATCACGGTCGCCTATTCGACGCTGGCGGTCCTCAGCGCGTGGCTGTTTACGAAGGGGCGGTGGAAGACACGTCGCGTGTGAGGTGAGCTGTCTCCTGACCGGGACCAAGCGGATGGGCGGGAGGCGGTTGTAAGTGAACATACGGCGGGCCGAGGGTCATCCCGGTCTCGCGAAACCGGGAGCGACGATATATCGTACGTACTATCGTCAGAACCTCCGGGGTATCCCAATGTGCACGCACGATCGCTGGCCGCACCATCACGGCAGGAAAGGCTCATCCGATTTTGATCCAGGCGTATTCGGGTTCTGGGGTGGACCGTGGCGCCGGCGCGGCGGCCCCTGGCGCGGCGGCCGCATGTTCGAGCAGGGCGACCTCAAGTACGTGATCCTCCAGCTGTTGGAGGAGAAGCCCCGCCATGGCTACGAGATCATCAAGGAGCTCGAGGACCGGTTTTCCGGGGCATACTCACCCAGTCCCGGCACGGTCTATCCGACGCTCACCATGCTGGTCGACCTTGGCTTCGCGGTCGCGCGAGAAGAGGAAGGGGGAAAGAAGATCTACGAGATCACCGAGGCGGGTCGCGCTCACCTGGCGGAGCACAAGACCACTGTCGACGACATCTTTGAACGGATGGCGCAGTTCGGGTCCAGCCTGTTTGGCGGGAAGATGACGGACGTCAATCGCGCGTTCGCCGATCTGGGGCGGGCGGTTTACGGAAGCGCCTTCCGCCGGAACGTGGAGAGCGACGTGCTGGCGAAGATGCGAGAAGTCCTCGAGCGCGCGGCGAAGGAGATCGACGGGCTCACGAAGTAGCCGCTGGACGCCGTCGAGGCACGACGTAGATTGCACGACGGGTCGCGGCCACAGCCGCGACCCGTTTTTTGCGTCCCGAGGGGTCGCCGCACCTCTTCATGACCGTAGAGCCCCCAGAACCCAGCGGGGGGGAGCCGGCAGTACCGCTCCCGCCCAACACCCCGGCTGACCCCACTAGCACGGGGGAGATCGCGGTACGCACGCCGCCGAGCTCGGGCATTCCCGCGCCGCCCCCGCGGAACCCGGCGCAGCCGCATCCCCATCGACACCGCCCCGAGGAGCATCCGACCGGGAAGCGGCTCGCGATCCTTTCGCTCACGGCGCTCGGTGTCGTGTACGGCGACATCGGCACCAGCCCGCTGTACGCGATCAAGGAGACGTTCAAGCCCGACTACGGGCTCGCTCCGACACCGGTGAACGTGTACGGGGTGCTGTCGCTGATCGTGTGGGCGTTGCTGCTCGTGATCAGCGTGAAGTACGTGTTGTTCATCCTGCGCGCGGACAACCGGGGCGAAGGTGGCGTCCTTGCCCTTCTCGCGCTCGTACAAAGCGGCGCCCGACGACGGCGGGATGCTCGGCGCCGGGCGATACTCATTGCGCTGGGTCTGGTCGGGGGCGCCTTTCTCTACGGCGACGGAATCATCACGCCGGCGATCTCCGTCCTCTCGGCGGTCGAAGGCATCGAGATCGCCACGCCCGCGCTCAGGCACCTCATCGTGCCGATCGCGTTCGTCATCATCGCCGGCCTGTTCGCCGTCCAGCGATTCGGCACGGCGCGGGTCGGCACCACGTTCGGGTGGATCACGCTCATCTGGTTTCTCAGCATCGCCGGCCTCGGCATCGTGGAGATCGCGCGCGGCCCGGAGGTGCTGTGGGCGCTCAATCCATGGAACGGCGTTCGCTTCTTCTTCGATCACCCCAAGGTTTCCTTCGTGGTGTTAGGCGCGGTCGTGCTGGTGATCACGGGCGGTGAGGCGCTCTATGCGGACATGGGACATTTCGGGAAGCGCCCGATCCGCGTGGTGTGGTTCGGCCTCGTCTTCCCGGCCCTGCTGCTCAACTACTTCGGCCAGGGCGCGCTCCTGCTCCGAAACCCCGCGGCGATCGAGAATCCCTTCTATCTCCTCGCCCCGCGGCCGCTGCTCATCCCCCTGCTCTTCGTGGCGACCGCCGCCACGATCGTCGCGTCGCAGGCGCTCATCTCGGGCGCCTTCTCGCTGACGCAGCAGGCGATCCAGCTCGGCTACATGCCGCGCATGACCATCCAGCATACGTCCGCTCGTGAGGCGGGGCAGATCTACATCCCCGAGGTCAACAAGGCCCTCGCGATCGGCACGCTGCTGCTCGTCGTGGGCTTCGGCTCGGCGGGGGCGCTCGGCGGAGCGTATGGCGTCGCCGTTACCGGAACGATGGCGATCACCACGGTGCTGTTCGTCGCCGTTGCACGGCAGCGCTGGAACTGGAAGCCGTGGCAGCTCTGGACGTTCCTCGTGCTCTTCCTGACGATCGATCTCGCCTTCTTCTCCTCGAACCTGCTGAAGATCCCGCATGGCGGGTGGGTACCGCTACTCGTCGCCGTCCTCGTCTACACCCTCATGACGACGTGGAAGCGCGGACGCATGCTCCTCTCGAGCATCCTCCGTCGGAGCTCGCTCCCGCTTGATCTCTTCCTGCGCGACGTCGGCAACCGCAAGCCCGTTCGTGTTCCCGGAACCGCCGTGTTCATGACGTCGGACCCCGAGGGCACGCCGGTCGTGCTGCTGCATCATCTCAAGCACAACAAGGTGCTGCACGAGCAGGTGATGCTGATGTCGATCGTGTCGCGCGAGGTGCCGGAGGTGCCTGACGAGGAACGCGTGGAGGTCGAGCGGCTCCCGGAGAACTTCGTGCGGGTGATCGCGCGCTATGGCTTCATGGAAACGCCCAACGTGCCCGAGATCCTCGAGTACTGCGAGGAGAGCGGCGTCGCGCACCTGCGACCGCATGAGATCTCCTTTTTCCTCGGCCGCGAGCGCCTCATCCCCACTGGCAGCTCCCGCATGGCGCGCTGGCGCAAGAAGCTGTTCGGCATCATGTCGCGGAATGCGCAGGGCGCGACGGAGTTCTTCCAGATCCCGCCGAATCGAGTCGTCGAGCTCGGGGCGCAGATCGAGTTTTGATTTCGTAAGAACCGGACGCGCGGGACTCGCGTGGCGAAGATCCTGGGTCGAGCTTAGGCCGATCATGCTCGCGACCTCTCATGCAACGTGCTTTAGTGCTGACCACAGAGGCACAGAGGCACGGAGGACGGCAAACTGCTCTTGCGCGGTTGCCGTCCTCCGTGCCTCTGTGCCTCTGTGGTCAGCACCAAGCTCGTTGCGGATTGGACTCCCTTCTGTAGTATCTGCGCCAAGTCCAACACCCAAACATCTCACGCCCCACCCATGCGCCTCCTCCGTGTTGCTCTGCTGTCGCTGATCCTCGCGTCGCCGCTCGCCGCACAGCGTCTTCCCCTCGATTCCATTCGCGACGACCGCAACTTCTCCTTCTACGACCGCGGTCCCTATCGGACGTCGGTGCCAAAGCCGGAAGCGGTGCTCGGGTACTCGATCGGGGAGATGAACACCCAGTACGCGGCGCAGGAGCGAGTGCTGCTCGCGATCGCCGACGCGGCCAGGGATCGCGTGCGCGTCGAGGAGTTCGGGTCGAGCTACGAGCGGCGGACAATGCGCCTGTTCATCGTCTCCTCCCCCGAGAACATCGCGCGACTCGACGCCATCCGCGGCGACCTGGACCGCCTCGCGGACCCGCGCGGGGCGAGCCCCTCGGAGCTCGAGCAGATCGTCGCCCGCACTCCCGCGGTCGTGTTCCTCTCACACTCGGTGCATGGCAACGAGTCGCCCGGATTCGAGTCGGCGATTCAGACGCTCTATCAGCTCGCCGCGAGCGAGGAGCCGGCGACCGTCGACGCGCTCCGCAACACGATCGTGGTCATCAATCCCAGCTCGAATCCGGACGGTCACGAACGCTTCACCGTCTGGTACAACTCGATCAACGTGCGCCATCCCGATCCCAACGCGATCGAGCACGACGAGCCGTGGAGCGTGCAGGGCCGGTACAACCACTATCGCTTCGACATGAACCGCGATGTGATGGCGTCGACGCAGCGGGAGGTGCAGGGTCTCATGCGCGCGATGCTCCGGTGGCATCCGATGGTCGCCGCCGACCTGCATGGGGTGACCGAGCGATTCTTCTTCCCACCCGTCGCCAAGGCCATCAACGCCAATTTCGGCGACCTGTTCGCGAAATGGATGGAGATCCTCGGCCGCGCCAATGCAACGGCCTTCGACAAGTACGGCTGGATGTACTACTCGCGCGACATCTTCGATTTCTACGCCGTGTTCTACTGGGACACGTGGCCGTCCCTCATGGGAGCGGCGGGAATGACGTTCGAGACCGACGGTGGCGGATGGAAGGGTATTCTCTGGCGACGCGACGACGGGACGCTCGTCTCGTTCCGCGACGGCATCGCGAAGCACTGGGTCGCATCGATGGCGACCATCGAGCAGACGGCGGCACGCCGCGAGGAGCGGGTGCGCGACTTCCTGCGCTTTCGCCAGGCCGCGATCTCGGATGGACGCACCGGGACCATGAAGCGCGTCGTCTTTCTCCCCGGCCGCGATCCCGGCCGCGCCGCGGAGCTCGCATCGGCATTGTTACGCGCGGGCATCGAGGTCCGTGCGGCAGAGGCGGAGTTCTCGTCCTCGCGCGCTCACGCCTTCCGGGATGACGCCGTGAGGTCGCAGCGGTTTCCGCGCGGCGCCTACGTCGTCGATCTCGCCCAACCGAACGGCCGAGTGGCGAAGGCGTTCCTCGAGCCTACGCCATCGATGGATAGCGCGTTCGTGCGCGAGCAGATCGCCAAGTTCGTCCGCAACGTGAGGCGCGGACGCGGGGGCGTGCGCGAGGGCTACGAGTTTTATGATCTCACCGCGTGGTCACTGCCAGTCGCCTTCGGCGTCGAGGCGTATTGGACGGAGGACGCCTCTCCCGTGAATGGCCGAGTGTTGTCGCTCCCCGCGGAGGAACCGACGCTGCCCGAGGCGCAGCAACAGGCGCGGCGAGTCGGGGGCGAGCTCCTGGCGGTCGAGATTCCCGGCGGAATCGTGGCAGGCGCCGGCGCGAGATCGGCGTATGTGTTCGCGCCGGACCGCAACGGAGCGTCGCGTCTCGCCTATCACCTGATGAAAGCGGGCTTCCGCCTCGCGGTCGCGACGCAGCCCATCGAGGCGGATGGCAGGACGTTTCCTCGCGGCACGTGGGTGCTGCGCGTCGGGCGCAACGATACGACGGTCGCCTCACGACTCGATGCGCTGGCGCGAGAAAGCGGCGTCGAGGTGACGGGGGTGAACTCGGCTTTCACCACCGCCGCGCAGTTCGGCATTGGCTCGGAGGCAACCGTCGCCGTCACGGCCCCGACGATCGCGATGGTGGGGGACGAAGGAGTGAGCCAGACCTCCTACGGCGCGCTCTGGTGGAATTTCGAGCGACGCTACGGCATCGAGTTCATGCCGATCTCCCTCGGCTATCTTTCCGGCGGCGATCTCTCGAAGCTCAACGTCATCATTCTTCCGAGCGCATCGCCCGGGGCGCTGACGGCGCGCCTCGGGAAGGAGGGCGTCGATCGGCTGAAAGGCTGGATCCGCGGCGGGGGCACGCTCGTGACGATGGGCGGTTCCACGGTGTGGGCGGCGCGGGAGAGCACCGACCTAACGAGCGGGCGAGCGGTCGGCGCAGACGACGACAGCGCCAAGGCGGAGCCATCGGCGAGCGACAGTGCGGCCCGTCGTCAGGCGCCGGAGCGCACCGCGGAGGACCTCATCCCGGTGAAGAGCCCGTCGTCGTCGAACGATGCCCCGGCGCCGCTGCCAGGCACGCACTTCGACGTCGTGCTCGACCGCACGCACTGGCTCACCTTCGGCTATGAGGACCCGCGCCTGACGGTGATGCTCGACGGCGATTTCTTCCTTTCGCTCTCGAAGGACGGAGCGAACGTCGCGGTCTTCCCGGCGTCGGGCCCGCTCCACCGCGCCGGCTTCATCTTTCCCGGCAATACCGAGCGCCTGCTGCGCGGAACGGCACTGCTCGTCGAGGAATCGATGGGCGACGGGCACGTCGTGGCCTTCGTCAACGAGCCGATGTTTCGCGGATGGTGGAGAGCGCTGGACCGGCTGGTGTTGAACGCGATTCTCCTGGGGCCGTCGATGTAGGAGTCAGGGGTCAGGAGTCAGGAGTCAGGGGTCAGGGACGGAAAAGGCGCCGCGGCTTCGCCGCAGGCGCCTCATCAGATGAGCAAACGGCGGCGCGAAAGCGCCGCCG
>JAICOJ010000046.1 GCA_025930755.1 Gemmatimonadaceae bacterium | reverse complement strand
GGCATGCTCGGCTCGGTGATGCATCCAATGACGCCCGCCGCAGAGCCGTTGTCCGTCAGCGGTGAGCTGCAGTCTCTCGGGAGCGCGAACGGGTGGCTCAATTCGCAGCCGCTGACGGGGGCCGGGCTCCGCGGACGGGTGGTGCTCATCGACTTCTGGACGTACACCTGCATCAACTGGCTACGCCAGCTTCCCTACGTCCGCGCGTGGGCCGAGAAGTACGACTCTCCAGGATTGGTCGTGATCGGGGTGCACACGCCGGAGTTCACGTTCGAGCACAACGTCGACAACGTTCGCCGAGCCGCGAAGGACATCGGGGTCGAGTACCCCGTCGCGATCGACAACGACTATGCGATATGGCATGCGTTCAGAAACGCATACTGGCCGGCGCTCTATCTCGTCGATGCGAAGGGGAAGGTGCGCTATCGTCACTTCGGCGAGGGCGAATACGAGCAATCGGAAAAGATGATTCAACGGGTGCTCGCTGAATCAGGAGCCCGCGATGTCGGTCGCGGCGTGGTCTCGGTCGAAGGTCGAGGCATTGAAGCTGCGCCCGACTGGAGAAGCCTCAGGTCTCCGGAAACCTACCTGGGTTCCGAGCGCACGCAGAACTTCGCGTCTTCCCACGGCGTGGGGGTTGACGGCCGTCACGTCTATCGGGCGCCAGGGCGATTGATGCTCAATCACTGGGCTCTGTCGGGAGACTGGACCCTCGGACGAGAGGCGACCGTGCTGAACAGGGCTAACGGACGCGTCGGGATCCGCTTTCACGCCCGCGATCTGCACCTGGTAATGGGTCCCGCATCTCGAGGAACGCCCGTCCGATTTCGCGTGTTCATCGACGGACACCCGCCAGGCGCTGCACACGGAATCGATGTCGATGCCCAGGGACATGGCACGGCGACGGAACAGCGGATGTATCAGCTGATCCGGCAACCGAAGCCCATCGATGACCGGCAATTCGACATCGAGTTTCTCGATCCTGGCGTGGAGGTTTTTTCCTTTACGTTCGGCTGAGCGCTCGACGCCGACGAGGCGCGCGCCCAGCCATGGAGACCTGACGTGACCCATCACGACGAAGGAGCTCGGTCGGTCGTTGCCTCGGCGCAGCGGACGGAGGTGGCCGTCGTCGCCGGCGGCTGTTTCTGGGGCGTCGAGGACATCCTGCGTGACGTCCCGGGCGTCCTCGACACCGAGGTTGGCTACACCGGCGGGTGGCTGGACAATCCGACGTACCACGACACGCACGACAGCAAGTCGGGCCACGCCGAAGCGGTCCGGGTGACGTTCGACCCGTCGATTCTCAGCTACGAGGACCTGCTCGAACGGTGGTTCTTCAAGTTGCACGACCCGACGACGCTCAACCGTCAGGGCAACGATGTCGGGACGCAGTATCGGTCGGCGATATTCCCGCAGACGCCGGAGCAGAAGGTTACGGCGGAGCGTGTGAAGGCGCGCGTGGCGGCGTCAGGCAAGTGGAAGCGGCCCATCACGACCAGCATCGAGCCCGCTTCGACGTGGTATGACGCCGAGAAATACCACCAGGATTACCTGCGTAAGAATCCTGGCGGGTACACGTGCCACTTCATGCGAGATTAGTCAGCGGCGCCTGCCGTGTCCGACTCGATGCCGCCTTCCCGCGGCTGAGCGCACCCGGTGCCGCCGTGAGCGCCAGACAGGAGATCAGCTGGTGCTGCCCGTGGGGCCAAAGCGCTCGGTGCGAATGCTGTCGGGACTGTGTCCGAGCGCGACCAGCTCCGTCGCCACCGCCTCGACGAGCGGAGTCGAACCGCACACGAAGATTCGCGCCTGCTCCGATGGCTGCCACGCGACCTCCGCCAGCATCGCGCGATCGATTCGCCGACTGTAACCGCGCCATCCCGCGGGCGGCTCCCGCGTGATGGCATGCGTGATCCGCAAGGACTCGTCACTGGCGCTCAACCGTTCGAGCTCGCGCCGGTAAATGACGTCGTCCCAGCGGCGCGACGAATACAGCAGCCGTGTTGGAACCGACGCGTGCTGCGGGAGAGCGATCGCCCGATGACGCAGCATCGCCATGAGTGGTACGATGCCCGAGCCGCCGCCGATGAGCATGAGTGGCCCACCGTCGCTCACATCCCAGACGAAATAGCCGCCAATGGGACCACGCAGCTCGAATCGATCTCCTTCGCGCAGCTCGCCGCACAGGTACGACGAGACCTCACCATCCTCGAGTCGCTCGACCGTCAGCGCCAGCGTAGTCTCCTCGGGAGGCGACGCGATCGAATAGCTGCGTTGCGCCTGGTATCCGTCCTCCGCGGTCAGTCGTACGTCGACGTGGTGCCCGGCGAGATGGCCTGGCCAGCCGGGCACATCGAGAAGCAGCGTTCGTACGCTTTGCGTCTCCTCGAACACGCTCAGGACGGTTGCAACGCGCCACTCGACGCGCGTGGATGCACCCGCGGCCACGTCCGTCACGGATCGCCGGTGTATCGCTGCTCGCGCCAGGGATCGCCGTAGATGTGGTAGCCGTACGATTCCCAGAACCCGGCCTCATCCTGATCCATGAATCGGAGCTCGCGCACCCACTTGGCACTCTTCCAGAAGTACAGGTGCGGCACGAGGAGCCGCGCCGGACCACCATGCTCCGGATCCAGCGGCGAGCCTTCATAGATGAATGCAATCATCGCCTTCGCATCGACGAGGTCGGCGAGCGGGACGTTCGTCGTGTATCCACCGTCGCACACAGCCATGACATATGGCGCGGGCACGATGCCCTGCGTCTCCGCTTCGCCAACCAGTGTGTCGATGGACACGCCCTCCCACCGCGTGTCGAACTTCGACCACTTGGTCACGCAGTGGATGTCGGCCGTTCGCGTGACCCGCGGCAGCATCTGAAACTCGGACCAACTCCATCGGGCCGCCCGGCCGTCCAGATCGCGAAGCGTGAAATCCCACTGGGCGAGCGGCGTCCGCGGCGTCGGACCGGCCGACAGGACCGGAAAGTCCCGGGTCTCGTACTGGCCCGGAGGCAGCCGGCCTGCCTGACCGGGCACCCGCTTTCCCCGAAAGCCGCGCGATACCAGTCTCATGTCAGGCCTCCGTGAGCACCACGCCCGCGGCGCGTGCGAGAGCGCCGGCAAACTCTCCCCGGTCCGTCCAGTTGCCGTCGAAGCGCGTGCCGTTGATGAAGAACGTCGGCGTTCCATTCACGCCGCTCCGGACGCCGCTCAGGAAATCCGCCTTTACCTTCTCCCTGAAAGCGCCAGACTCGAGATCGAGCTCGACCTGGACCGGATCCGCGCCGGAGGCGGCAGCATACTGCACGAGGTGCACGTCGTCCAGCGCGTCCGGGGAATCCTGCTGATGCTCGAAGATCGTGTGATGCATCTTCCAGTACGCGTCTGGCCCGGCATGGGCGTTCACGCTCTCCGCCGCTTCCGCCGCGTGCAGCGCGTTCGGATGGATCTCCGTGATCGGGAAGTTGCGGAACACAAAACGGAGCTGCGAACCAAGCTGCCTTTGCAGCGCCATGACGATGGGGTGCGCCCGATAACAGAATGGGCATTGAAAGTCACCATACTCGACGAGCGTCACCGGCGCGTCCGGGGAGCCGTCCTGATGATCGTCCGCTCCGACATCGGGACGGAGAACTCCCTGTTGGCGGGTCATGATGAGACCTCCGCGCGCTCGGCGCGCATGGATTCGAGGGCGTCGAGGATGCCATCGGCGCCGGGGTTGACGCTCACGGGCGAGCAAAAGCTCCACACGATGATGCCGTCGCGGTCGATCACGAACAGCGCGCGCTCGCTGGTCCCGTCTTCATCGCGATAAGCACCGTACGCCTTGGCGACGGCGCCCTTCGGCTCGAAGTCCGCCAGGAGGGGAAAGCGCAGCCTGCGCGATGCGGCGAACGCGGCGTGACACCAGTGGCCGTCGACGGAAATTCCAACAATCTGTGCGTCGAAGCGCTGGAACTCCGGCAGGATCTCGTTGTACAGCGCCATCTGATCGCCGCAGACGGGACTCCAGTCAGCGGGATAAAACGCCAGAACGACCGGTCTCCCTCTGAGCTCCCGAAGTCTCAGCCTCTGATCCGGCGTGGCGAGGAGCTTGAACTCCGGCGCTCGCGTTCCAGCCTCGAGTATCGTCATGCCTCCCCCGTTGCCAGCCTCGACGATCGGACAAAGTCCCTTCGCGGGCTACATACTACCGCAACGCCGAGGCTCCGCACATTGGACTAAAGTATTGTCGCGGACCGTGGTACCGTGGCCGCCGATTATACGTGTGCTTGCGCGCTGGTCGGATTGGGGGGGTGCACCCGGCCGTCGCGGTGAGCGGCTCGAAGCGCGCGCGCGAGACGGGCCTGCGCCTGACGCTCGGCCACCCACGCGCATCTGACAAGTCTCACGGCGCGCCGGGGCGCGGCGCCCCGGCGCGCCTCATCAGGGCTAGTTCTTTACGATTGGAATGAGCCGGCCCTTCGTCTTCGCCTGCGCCGTCTTGGGGAGCGTAATCGTGAGGACGCCATTCTTGAACTCCGCCGCGATCTTCTCCGCGTTCACAGTGCGCGGGAAGGTGAACGAGCGGCGGAATGCGCCGTAGCTCCTCTCGTACAGATGGTACTTCTTGTCACCGTTCTCCTTCCGCTCCTCGAGCTTCTCGCCCCAAAGCGTCAGGGTGTCATCCGCGAACTCCAGCTGCACGTCCTTCTCGGTCATTCCTGGAAGCTCGGCGACGATGACGATGTTGTCCGGCGTCTCGTTGATCTCGACGGCAGGCGTCCAGCCGACCGGCTGGGTGGGCAGATCCGTGCCGAAGAAATCGCCGAACATGCGACGCATGCCCTTCTCCATTTCGTCGAACTCGGGCAGAATCGGGGCATAGAGCGGACGAAAGGCGAACGGGGCGCCCGGACGGCGCTGCAGCTTGGTGGTCATGGATCCTCCTCGGTCCGAGGTAGAGATGCTCCTCTTGTGCAGCCACCAAGGTACGGAGCCTGCGAATGCACGTCTGTCGGGACCTCTCAGCGCGCGCAACCGCGAGACTCGTACGTCCTCGTGCGGGTTTCCTTGACTCGCGATCCCATTGGACGTGGTCTGACTCGGTCGACTCGTACGGAGTCTCAACCCAAGGTCAGGACTGCCACTCCCCTCGAACCCCCCCACCGGCGAGCCGCCCGTGCGTCTCTGGACCATTGATCCCGGGTACCTCGATGCGGCCGGGCTGGTCGCGCTCTGGCGGGAGGCGCTCCTGGCGCGGGCGGTTCTCGAGGGTGCCACCCGCGGCTACCGGCATCACCCTCAGCTGATTCGCTTCCGCCAGCAGCATGACCCGTTAGGCTGCATCAATCGCTACCTGCGGGGCGTTCACGAGGAAGCATGCCGCCGCGGCTATCGGTTCGATGAGCGGAAGCTCGCGCCGACGGCGGTTGCCATCGGGAGCATGTCCGAGACCCGCGGACAGCTGGGCACGGAGTGGGTTCATCTGCTGGGCAAGCTTCGAGGCCGCGACCCGGCTCGATACGCGTTGCTCAGCCGTGTGCGCCGTCCGAAAGCTCACCCACTCTTTCACATCGTGCGCGGACCCCGCCGCGAGTGGGAGCGACGTACGGCCGAGCCTCGAG
This sequence comes from Gemmatimonadaceae bacterium, assembly GCA_025930755.1. Taxonomy (GTDB): domain Bacteria; phylum Gemmatimonadota; class Gemmatimonadetes; order Gemmatimonadales; family Gemmatimonadaceae; genus JAICNG01. The sequence continues at coordinate 21,729 of JAICOJ010000046.1, read as the reverse complement.
GGTAGTCGCCGGGAGGCGTGCACCGCTGGGGCGTCTGAACGCGCGTTATCCGCCGACTTCACGAATCGTCCTTGGAGAAAGATCCGAGGAGCTCGATGTACCGATTCACTGTCACATGGATCGGCGCGGTCATCTGTCTCGCAGCCTGCGATCGCCCCGACTCGCGGCCCAGTCACCCCGAGATGGCCGGAGCCGGTGTACGCCTCGTCGTCCCTGGCGATTCGAGCCAGCCAGCTGCTCCATCGACCCCGGCGGCGCCCACCGATGTGTCCTCCTTCTGCGGCATTGCGCGCCCCCAACATCTCGCCCTGGTTCTCGACTCGACCGCGCGCGACCCGCGCATCGCGCTCGGCAGCGATACGCATTCGGTCGTTCTTCCAGCGCCCATGCATCGGGCGCTGATGGCGCGCGCGCCGGGCTTTCGGCTGTGGCAGCCGCGCGAGTACCTCACCGATATCGGTCGCTACGCTGGGCCGTGGGTGAACGAGCGCCCCACGGGCTACGAATTCAACGAGCGTCAGGCGCTGAGCGTCGTCATTGGGGACTTCAACGGTGATGGCCGAGCCGATGTGGTCCTGCACGGCGTGGGCGACAGCCTGCTGCTCGAGGCCGCGCTGCTCTCGCACGCCGACTCCCTGCAATTCGTCGAGCTTGGCGCCGTACCGGGGAACCGATGGGCGACGCCATGCATTGGCGGCTACTTGGCGTTCATTCCACCCGGCAGGTACTCGTCCGTGGAGCACGAGCTGGAGGCGGAGGAATTGTTGCTCGCGACCGACGCCTTCTCTTCCGTGTCGTTCGAGAAGTCCTCCGAGATCTATTACTGGCGAGAGGGGCAGTTCCTCCGCTACGCGACCGGCGACTGACGCTCCATTTCTCCGCGCGCCGGTAGGGTGTCGTACGAACACGGCCCGGTATGGTCGCCCGACGGGTCGCAGGTCGCCTTCGCGAGCGATCGCGACACTCCGCATCACCTCCTGGAGCCGGCGTGGCACCTCTTCGTCGCGACCGCGACCGGCGACAGCATAACGAGGATTACCCGGGACAGCGCAGACTACCACGTCACCGACTGGGGGCCTCCGCGCCGATAAGCACCAGGCGCAATCGGGCGCGAACGAGGGTGCCGGCGAATCACGTCTCGGACAGCGAGGCTACTACGCCGTCCGCGACTTCTGGCTCGATTGACGAGTGCCACCGGTGCCGCCTCATCTGTTTGAATCGTCATTGGGAATATCAACCAACCCGCGTCCAATGCTGCGATTCTCCCTGCCACTCTGCGTGCTCGTCCTCGCGCTGTTCTCGCGTCCCCTCGAGGCGCAACACGACCGCCGGGGCGACACGATCTTCGTCGCCGACAAGTTCCTCGGAGACAGCGCCGTCGCCTATCAGCTGGTCGCCAAGTTTCACGCCGACTCCGCGCGGGCGGCCGAGTTTCGCCTGCGGCGGCGCATCGCACAGGTCCAGGGAAAAGCATGGACCCTCGGCGACATCATCGTCAGCGCCGATTTCAACAGCAACGGCTACAACGCGTCGTGGATCGTCGCGGGCCCGCGCGACGTCGTCGAGCCTTACATCGCCCGCCTGCGCCAGACGATGGCCGACCCGGGCACCATCGCCGATGGGTCGGTGCAGAAGCTCATCGTGCGCTGCGCCTGCGACTAGCGCTGCGCTGTTACGCTCGCGGCCCCTCGAGCTCGCGGCCGGCGATACGACGAATGTCAGCGACGTCGGGCGCCGAGCTGGTGACGAGGCGCCCGTGGCGCGTGGTGGGCATCGCGATCTCTTCGATCAGCCCGTAGAACTCGTCGACCTTTTCGTGAGCGGAACGTCGTCCGCGCGTACTCCGTCCTCGACGTGGGTGCTCCGAGAAGTGAGAGGACGGTCTCCAAGGGCGGGACGCATGCCGCGCGGTGGCGGTAAGTTGCATACAGCAGCGCAAGCGGGCGGATGGGGCATCGTCGTCATCAGTCAACGACTACGTAGGTTGACGTAGGGTTTGGCTCGCTACCCGGTCCTACCTTGGCTCCCGACACCGAACAGGGAGCCTCCAATGCGAACGATTCTGACGTGGGGCGCGATTCTCCTGATGACGGGAGCGGCTTCGCTGCGGGCGCAGGAGCCGCGGCCGGAGCTCGTCGGCGCGCGGGTACGTCTCACGATGGCGACGGGGGATTCACTCGTGCCGGGGCGGGTCGTGATCGGAAATCTCGTCGCGATCGAGGACTCTGTGCTCGTTATCCGGCCGGTCGAGGCTCAGGTCGAGGAAACGTTCGCGACGTCGCGCATTCAGCGGTTCGAGGTGCGAACCGGGAAGAATCGCGGCGATGGCGCGAGGTTTGGGGCAGCGGTTGGCCTCGGCGCGGGACTGATCCTCGGCCTCTTGGCAGGGGACGACTGCTCGAGCTCGGATTTCATCTGCTTCGACCGCAGCGAAACCGCGGTCGGCGGAAGCGTCATCGGGTTCGGCCTGGGAATGTGGATCGGCCTGCTGGTGGGACGCGGCGATCGCTGGAGCGCTGAGCCTGTGCCCGCTCGACTGAGCCTGGCCCCCGCAGGCGAAGGCAGGATCAGGCTCGCCGCGTCCTTCAGATTCTAATGTCTTACCGGTCTCGAACCGAGGAGCGCTTCAGCCGCGTGCGAGAGTACACCTCGAACGGCTCTTCGAATTCGTCGGGCCCATGGACGATGTAGCGCTCGCGCGCTCGCCACCATGCCGGCGTGTTTTCCATTGCCTCGCTCGCGAAAACGAGCGTGTCCGCGGAGGCTTCGCTCTCCTGCACGTACTGAATGACGAAGCGCTCGACGTGAAACTGGCGCAGCACTAACTGCTTCCGCGCGCGGTCGTAGCTGATGCGAAACCGGCGTTGTCCGATACGCGGCTCACGGCATCGTACTGAAACAGTCGCGGCGCGGTCCTCGTATGGGTAGGCAATATGAGCGACCTGCCCCTGCCCGAAGCGACGAACAGCCCCACGCCCATCGCGGATTGCGCGCGCGCGCCGGCCACGAACGCGCGGCCGTCGCTGCGGTCAGCCAGTGGCGTGAGTCCGTATCTCAGCGAAGCATCACGCCTGCTCGAGGGCGCGTATCCGAATCTCAGCCTCCACTACGACGACGAGCATCTGTACGTGATGGAGAAGGGTACGCTCTATCACGTGCGCCTGAGCTCCGATCGCGACGAGGACACGGGATACGCCGCGATGACGCTGACGTACGTGTCCCAGCACGACGCGGCGATCGAGTCGGGCCGCCAGCCCGGAGAGAACGGGTGCACGTCGCCCGTCGAGCTGGTCGTCGCCCGCATGGGCCCGAGCGGTCCGCCCGACATCGTCGCGCGCGGCCGGCTGGATGTGGAGGCCGTCGCCGTGGACGTGCGCACGCTGGCGATGACCAGCGACATGGACGGGCCGCTCGTGCGCTTTCTCTACTTCGCGTACTACGCCAGCGCAGCGTGGTTTGGCTTCGTCGGATTCCGCTCTGAAGTCACGTTTGCCAATGGACGTCTGCGGACGAGTCGCCTCCCCGCATCCTACCTGAAGCTCACCAAGCCGGACATGCGGCGCATGGAGGGGGCGATCGGCCCGGCGGGCGGCGGCGCCGGCAGCGTTCGGTTATTGACCATGGCGTTCGGTGCCGAGGGCGAGGTCGAGCGCGAATTCGACGTGCCGCTCGTCGGTGCGGGATCGATGAGTGGGGTCGAGGTATTGCGCCGTGTTCCTTGAACGTCGGCCCATGCACGGGGAGACATTGCATGTCAGTTGATGATCGCGCGTCGTCATCCGCGGACCGACTCCTGGGTTCCTGGCGCATCGAACGAGCCGAGGGCGGCATCGACGGCACCACGCCCACCGACATCGAGTTCCTGCCCGGCGGTCTGGCCGACTACTGCGTCCATGTGGGCGGCGGTTGGCACGTGATCCCGCTGGTCTTCCGCATCGAGGGCGACGTCCTGGTGACGCATCCCCGGCCACCCATGGTTCCGCAGGAGGAGCACACACGCATCCGCTTCGCGCCGGACGGAGCGTTGGTGATGGAGCACGGCGGTGGCCGGGTCTGGTTGCGGCGCGCCGAGCGACGGGCGCCACGATTGGCGGCTGGGTAAGCGAGGCTTGCTGATGATGACCAGTGCGTGGTGCGCGGCGGCGTCACCAGATCCACGATCCGGATGGCACCGGATCGCCTTTTCCCTTTTCTGAGTGATCGACACAGTCGATGAAAGCGATCGTGCAGGAGGGCTACGGCTCGCCGGACACCCTGAAGCTGCGGGAAATCGAGACGCCGGCCCCGGGCGACCACGGCGTGCTCGTCGAGGTGCACGCGGCCTCGGTGAACGCGCTCGACTGGCACGTGGCGCGGGGCGTGCCATTCTTCATTCCGCTGCTCGAGGCCATCACCGCTCCGAAACACCGCGTCCGCGGCGTCGATCTCGCCGGTCGCGTAACGGCGGTCGGGAAGAACGTCACACGATTGAAGCCGGGTGACGACGTGCTCGGATCCGCCGACGGTAGCTTCGCCGAATTCACCGTTACCACCGAGAAGCGACTGGTCCTGAAGCCGGCAGGCGTCACGTTCGAGCAGGCGGCGACGCTCAACGTCGCCGGCCTAACGGCGCTGCAGGGGCTCCGCGATCGCGCGCGGGTGCGCGCCGCTCAGCGCGTGCTCGTCAACGGTGCCGGTGGCGGCGTCGGGACATTTGCCGTGCAGATCGCGAAATGGCTCGGCGCGCACGTGACCGCCGTGACGCGTGCCGCGAGCGTCGCCCTCGTCCGCTCGCTGGGCGCCGACGAGGTCATCGATCACGACGCCGAAGACTTCACCAGACGCGGCGAACGCTGGGACGTCATCTTCGACATCGGCGGCCTCCAGCCGTTCAGCCGCTGCCGGCGCGTCATGCAACCGGAGGGAATCCTCCTCGCGATCGGCGGGCCGGCGGGACGGTGGCTCGCGCCAGCCGACCGGCTGCTCGAGGCGTTGATGCTGTCGGCGCTCAGCCGGCGCCCGCGCGTCGTTCCGTTCGTCGCGAAAAGCGTTTCGGAAGACCTCGCGCTCCTGGCGGGACTCGTCGAGCGCGGAACGATCACTCCCGTCATCGAGCGGCGTTTCGCGCTGCGCGAGACCGCCGAGGCCGTCCGGCTCCTCGGTGCCGGACGCGCGCGTGGGAAGATCGTCATCAACACGCGGTAATCGCGTTGCATTGTTGCACGCCTTCCCGACGCCGCGTAATTTTCCGGCGGCGTATGGAACGCCTCCGGTCCGCGGGAAGGGCTGCGCCCATCCATTGATGCGATCGATCGCTCACGCCCTCTTCGGGCCGATTGCGCGGACGCCGGCCATAACGAAGGAGGCGCCGCGTGTCATCGCCATTCAGCCGTTCCCTTCCCGATCGTCCTGATCTCGCGCAGCAGAAGAAGCAAGCGAAAGAGCTTCTGAAGTCGTTCACGGCAGACGACGCCGAGGCAGGTGCCCGCGTCCGTGCCGTGCTCCCCGACAAGGAGCGCATTACCCTCGCCGATGCGCAGCTGGTGCTCGCTCGCGAGTACGGCTTCGTGAGCTGGGCGGCGCTCAAACGGCACGTCGATGCGCGGGCCGTCGAGACGAGTCCCATCGCGCAGGTTCACGACGCATTTCGCCGGGGCGATGCGGGCGCCGTGCGTCGGCTCGTGAGGCAGCATCCGACGCTCCGCGCGCTCATCAACGAGCCAGCGCTGTCCTTCGACTCGCCGGCCATTGTAGCGTTCGCCGACGATCCCGCGATGGTGGAGGTGTTGCTCGAGCTGGGCGCGGACCCAAACCGTCGCAGCGATTGGTGGGCGGGCGGCTTTCATGCGTTGCATTCGGCGACGGGTGAGGCAGCGGAACGCCTGCTTGCGGCCGGTGCCGTGCCCGACGCCTGCGCCGCGGCGAACCTCGACCGTCCGGAGCTGCTCGCCGGAATGCTGCGCGACGATCCCGCGCGCGTGCATGAGCGGGGTGGTGATGGAAAGACGCCACTCCATTTCGCGCGATCGCGCGCCGTCGTCGACCTCCTCCTCGACGCCGGTGCCGACATCGATGCGCGCGATGTGGACCATCGCTCCACGCCCGCACAGTGGATGCTCGACCGCCGGCGTGGCGCCGGCCGCTTCCAGCTCGCGCAATACCTGGTGGAACGCGGCGCCGCCACGGACATCTTCCTCGCGGTTGCGCTCGGGCTCCGCGACCGAGTCCGGCGGATGCTCGAGGCGAATCGCGATCTCCTCGACCTGAGGACGGGTCAGGGAGACTACGGAGAAAAACCGCCGAGCAGCTATCACATCTATTTCTGGACGATCGGGGATCGCCGGTCGCCGCTCGATGTCGCCGCGCAGTTCGAGCAGCACGAGACGCTGGAGATGATGCTGGCGTTCACCACGCCGATGCAGCGTCTGCTGTCCGCCTGCCGCATGGGCGATGAGAAGAGCGCTCGGGCGCTCGTGCGTGCGCATCCGGATCTCATCACGGCGTTGGGCCCCGAGGAGCATCGGGCGATTTCGGACGCCGCGTGGCATGGCGATGCAGGCGCTGTTGCGTTGATGCTCGAGCTGGGCTTCGACCCTCGCACGCCGGGCCATGACTCGGGGACCGCGCTCCACTGTGCTTCCTGGAGCGGCTCGGCGGAGACGGTAGCGGCACTTCTGCGCCATCCCGACGCGCATGCGCTCGTCTCCCTCAGGGACGCGCGCTACGGTGCGACCCCACTCGGCTGGTGCTGTCACGGCTCGCTGCACGGCGATCGCAGCCGCGAGCACGCCAGCATAGCGCGACTGCTTCTCGCCGCGGGGGCTCAGCAGGGTAAGGATACGAGCGACAGCTCACCCTCGGTGCGCGCGGTCCTCGAGGCGTCGCCCGCTCGGTAAGAGCTTTTTACCGCGGAGGTCGCAGAGGACGCAGAGGCACTTCAACCTGTGCTGCGGAGCGGCCGGCGCGCGTTATCTCGCGAGTTCACGAATCGTCCTCGTATTGGTCGAGCTCCCGTGATTCGTGCGAACCCAGCGATCGGTGACTTCCGTTCCTTCAGCAAGGCAGATGACGTGGAGTGCGGTGTCGGGGACGTTCACGCGGCCGTACCCCGTGACGCTTCCCATGGTCACGCTCATGTTGCTGGTCCCTTGCTATCTCTTCATCGCGAATCGCGCGGCCGTTGGCACCGTGTACGTCCCGGAGCTGCCTTGGGATCGTGCCATCCCGCTCCAGCCCACCTGGGCGCTGATCTACGGCGCGCTCTACATGTTCCTGATCGTGCTCCCGGTGCTCGTGGTGCGCGACGAAGCGCACATCCGCCGCACGTTCTGGACGTACCTCTCGGTGTGGATCACGGCATACATCTGCTTTGTCGTCTATCCCACCGTGGCACCGCGTCCACCGGCGATCGTCGGCGATGGATTTGCCGCGTGGGGGCTTCGATTCCTCTACGATGCCGACCCGCCGTATAACTGTTTCCCGTCCTTGCACGTGGCGCACTCGTTCGTGTCGGCGCTGACGTGCCATCGCCTCGACCGCCGTGTGGGATGCGGGGCGCTGGGTTGCGCATCGCTCGTCGCCATCTCCACGCTGTTCACCAAGCAGCACTACATCGCCGACGTGGTCGGCGGGATCGTCCTCGCGTTCGTCGCTTATCTCATCATCTTGCGCGGCTATCCACGCGGGAGCGTTCCGGAGCTCGACCGTCGTCTCGCTCCCATGCTCGCGCTGGCGGTTCTCGTCCTGGTCGGCCTCGGCGTTGTCGGCTTCTGGATCGCCTACCGGTTGCAGGGACAAGCGTGAGGCCGAGCTCCGTGCGCGTTGACCCTTGTCAGGAGCCAGTGGCGGCCGCATAACTACCGTCGCAACGGTCAGACGCGAGCCCCAAGGTAGTGCTCACGTCCCAAAAGGACTCACGGCGGCAACGCACGCGCATGCGTCCACAACCTTTGATCGCGGTCACCGATGTGGAAGCGAGCAGCCGCTGGTATCAGCGCCTGCTCGGCTGCCAGAGCGCACACGGGGGCGCGGAATACGAGCGGCTGGTCTCCGGGAGCACGCTGATCCTCCAGATGCACCGGTTCGATGTCGAGCATCATCACGGAGCGATCGGGAACCCGCAGGACAAGCCCTACGGGAATGGTGTGCTGCTCTGGTTCGAGATCGATGATTTCGATGCGGCGGTCGCACGTGCGAACGACCTGAAGGCGCCGATCGTCCTGCCTCGCCATCGCAATCCGCCGGATGGCGACGGCGGCCCCAACCACTGGGAGATCTGGTTGCGCGATCCTGACGGGTACACGGTGGTCCTCGCCAGTCCGGATGGAACCGCCGACGGCACCTGGAGGCCGACTTCGGTATCGCAGCCTTCGACGCGCGTCGCCTCCAGGTGAACGGGCGTCAGGCGACCCAGGAGACCAGGATGACAGAGACAGGGGCCACAAAACAAATCGTTCACCGGTGGTACGCCAGGCCCGTGTTCTTCGTCGCCGACGTGAATCGCGCACTGCGGTTCTACACCGACCTGCTCGGCTTCGAGAAGGCGTGGCACTCGGGCGACGGGACAGGAACGGTGTGCCAGGTCAATCGCGGCGAATGCGAGATCATCCTGTGCGAGGAGGCCGCGCGCCGGGACAAGTCGCGGTTGTTCGTCGAGCTCACGGCGGAGGGACTGGCCGAGCTCCGCCGAGAGCTCGTCGAGCGCTCCGTTCCCAACAACAAATCGTGGTGGGGGTACGACGTCATCCAGATCCACGATCCGGACGGCAACGAGTTGCTTTTCCCATTTCCCGACTGATCGAAGCAGTCGGCGGCCGCTCGTTCGTTCTGGCGCACGAGGGGTTGCCGACGTCGATGCCGTGGCACCACACGCCCGACGAAGGGCGAAGACGGCACCAGCGAGGTGGCGCCCGCCACTCCGTCCTCCGCGTCACCGCGGCGGTCAGGCCCGGGGACGCGGAGGCAACGCGGGACTACGCCGGCGTCGGAGATCGCTCCGTTCCGCGGCGGCGTGTCGCGCTCTCGACCTCCCGCTGGGCCTCCGCGAGTCGGCTCAGGTCCTCGCCCATCAGGCGCGCGGCATCCACGAGCGTCGTAAGGGGCGCGAGATCCACGGCCCCGGCATGCACGCGCAGCAGATCGAGCCGGATCCCTTCGAGCGCGGCGACGCTCTCGGCGAGATGGTTGGCCGCGGCCCTCTTCCGCGCCGCCAGGATCTCCGCGCCGCCCGACTCGTTAGGGGCGAGCGCGGCGAGCGCTTCGCTTTCCGCTCGCGCCGCGGCGGCGCGAGCTTCGAGCGCGTCGATGATCGCCGGCAGCTCGGCCAGTTGCTCCCGGTATTCCTTCGGCAACGCGGAGAAGAGCTCCGACGCGGCAACGCCGAGCGCCACCTCGGTCGCGCGAAACGCGGACGCACCAGTCAGCTTCGAGCGTTCCGGCGCGCCGAGCCGGCGGGCGAGCCACTCTCCGGCCCGGCTGTTCCAGAGGCGCTCGCGGATCCCCATCTGCCACCACTTTCGGATTCTCGTGGGAATGAACTGTACGCCGAGGGCGTTGCTGGCCGCTCCAGTGAGCAGCGTGGCGAGCATGGGCCCGAAGATGAAGAAGGGGCCGATCCGATTCTCGTGAACTACTCCCGCTATGACCAGGGCGACTGTCACCGCGAGCCAGGTTACTGCGCCCATCGTCGCGGCTCGCAGGATCCGGTGACCGCGGGGCTCCTCCTTGTCGCGAACGGCCGCCTCCGTCTCGGCACGCTCGCGCCGATCGATCTCGAGCGCGGCGCGCAGGTCGGAGAGAGTGTGTCCCGCGCGAAATTGCCGGTACGCCTGGTTGACGTGGAACCCGATGATGGGAAAGATCGGCAACGACGTGATCGCGGCCAGCATCACAATGTCCCTCGGACCGGCGGGCCGGTTCCCGGCGAGCCAGACAACGAGATTCACCAGCGTGAGGGTGCCGAACGCTCCGCTCCACGCCGTGTAGGGAACGAGCAGCGGATTCCGCGCGGCGAGCCAGGCGCGCAGCGTGGTCGGGAGTGACGGGCGCGCATCAGGCGGCGGGGCGAGTGCTTCGGCCAGCGCCTCGCCATCGGTGAATCGTGCGGCGGGGTCGCGTGCGAGACAGCGGTCGATGGCCGCACCGAGAGCGGGAGGCAGCCCGGGCGCCGCGCGCATGACGCTGGGCGGCTCCTGCGTGGCCTGGCGGAGGAGCAGCGCGGGGACGGTCGGCGCCTCGTAAGGCAGCCGACCGCTCACCGCGAGATAGCCTACCACGCCGAGCGCGTAGATGTCGCTCCTGCCATCGATGGACTCGCTCGCGGCCTGCTCGGGGCTCATGAAGTGCGCCGTACCCATGATCTTCCCCGGATCGGTCACGACCCCGGGATCCCGGCCGCCGTGCGCGATGCCGAAGTCGGTGACGAGCGCGCGTCCCGTGCGCGCCTCGAGCAGGATGTTGTCCGGCTTCACGTCGCGATGCACGATGCCACGCCCGTGCGCGTACGCGAGCGCCCAGGCTACCTCGCGCAGGATGCGGGCGGCTTCGGCGGGCGGCAGCGGACCGCGCGTGCGAAGTCGGTCGCCGAGCGTCTCGCCTTCGACGTAGCTCATGACGAAGAAGACGAAGCCGCCAACCTCGCTCACGCGATGGATCGGGACGATGTGGGGGTGTGAGAGTCCCGCCGCCATGCGCGCCTCGCGGAGGAACCGCTCGCGCGCCTCGGGCCTGTGGGCGAGATGCGTCGGGAGGACCTTGATGGCGACGTCGCGGTCGAGCTGCACATCGCGCGCGAGGTAGACGATCCCCATGCCACCACGACCGAGCTCGCGCTGGAGGGAGTACTCACCGGCCAGGGCGGTCTGGAGGTCGAGGAACTCGGGCGAGGGATGCGTCATGACATGAAAGTATCAGCCTGCCCGACCCTTTCGCGAATGGCACCCGGAGTTGATCAGGCGCGAAGCAAAGACAACGGCATTTTTTACTGCAGCTGATCAGGCGCGAAGCAAGGCAACGGCATTTTTTACCGCAGAGGCCGCAGAGGGCGCGGAGGACTGCACTGCAGGAGCCTTTTCCAAAGGCTTTCGCCGTTGACGTTCCTCTCGGCCCTCTGCGTCCTCTGCGGTAAAAAAAAGGTCTCTACTACCTCGATCGCGCGCGGATCATCACCAGCTCCTCCCCGCCCGGGAGCACGTCGTAGTTCGTCACGTCGTGCCGCTCGTAGATGTCCGCGAAGAGCGGCTCCACTCGCTCGACGGTCAGCCGTTCATCATGCCACAGCGTCGCGCGCATCATCAGATCGGGACCTCGATAGAACAGATAACGCCCGTCCGGGCTCCATACCGGCTGTGTGCCGCCGCCGCCGCCCGACACTTGGACACGTTTCGACGGATCGCCGAGCGGCAGCGCGTAGACTTCGTACTTCCCGCTCTCATTGCTCGCGTACGCCAGCAGTCGTCCATCGCGAGACAATCGCGGGTCCACCTCACTCGCCCCCGTGGCGATGAACGGACGGGCCGCCCCCGGTGAACGCAGGGAAGCGATCCAGAGATCATCGTTGCCCAGCTCGCGCATGACGGCATAGCCATCCAGTGGACCGAACGCGACGCTGAGTGGTGAAAAGTCAGTCCGCAGCAACTGACGCGGTGGTGCACTCCGATCCCATGGCTGTGACACCACGCTCTGCGCCCCCCCGATGTCTCCGTCGTTGACGCGGAGGTAGATGAGATTCCGGGAGTCGCGCGACCAGCCAAAGGGCTTGACCCCGGTGAAGTCGTCGGTGAGCCTCGTCCAGTTTCGCGACTCGCGGTCGTAGATCCAGAGATCCCATCGTTGATCGCCCGTGCGCACCTCGACCGCGATCCGCTTGCCATCGGGAGAGACCTTCGGCCAGGCGAAGTATCCGGTATCGAGCGCACTCGGCCCCCACGATCCCGCGTTCTGTGACGCAATGTCGGCGAGCGGGCGCTCGTCGCCACGGAGGTTCACGCCGACGAGACTGAAGTTGGGCGCGGCAATCACCGGCGGCGAAGTGGTCGCGCGCCAATCGGCGGTCGTACTCGCCGCCCGCTGGCCGACTTCCCTCACCACCACGACGCCACCGACACCCAGCGCCACAACGCCCACCGCGGTCATGAGCCAGCGCCGACGCGTGAGGGAGGCACCCGATGACGATGCCTCCAGACCGTTAGGCGGCGCCGCCGCTTCGTCGGCCGCGGGAGGAACGAATCCGAGCGGTGACTCGACGGGGGCCAGCCAGTCGTTGGCCTGTGCGTCCGCCTGGAGCAGCGCCTCGAGGGTCAATCGAAGCGTCGGGTCCTTCTTGCCGATCGTCTTCAGACGTCGGTCGCGACGCGCCGTGTCGAGGTCGACGATCTCCTCGAACGCGGTGCGGATTTGCTCCCACCGATCGGGCGAGAGGGTCCGCGTCACCTGACCATCCCCTGCAGCTCGAAGGCGAGCCATGCACGCGCCGACCGCAGCTCGCGTTTCGCGGTCGCCAGGGAGACTCCGCACGCGGCGGCGGTCTCCTCGAGCGAAAGCCCTCCGAAGTACCGATGCTCCAGCATTTGGCTTTGGCGGGGATTCAAGATCGCGAGCCGCTCCAGTGCCTCATGCAGCTCGACGATGGCGTCGAGATCGGAATCCGTCATGAAGCTGGCTTCGTCGAGCTCGACCGCGACCGCGCCACCACCTCGCTTCGCCGCCAGACGCGCACGCGCGTGATCGATGAGGAGGTTGCGCATGATCTGACCGGCAAGAGCGAGGAAATGCGCGCGATCGTACAGGTCCACACTCGGCGCAGCGACGAGACGCATGTAGGTCTCGTGCACGATGGCGGTCGTTGTCAGCGAAATGTTGACGTTGCCACCACCCCGCCTCTGATGCGCGAGGTCCTTCAACCGGTCGTACACCAGCGGAATGAGCCGGTCGCGCGCTTGCGCATCCCCGTCGCTCCATTGCTTGAGCAAGCCGGCGACGTCGGCCGACGTCTCGGCCTGGTCTTCGTCCGTGAGCCGTTTGACCATGCGATCTCGTTCCCATGGGGTGAGCTCGTGTTCTCAGCACTCACCCTGGAGGTTCCCATGCGTCCCCAGTCCGCTATCGCTCACCGCCCCGGCTGGTGCAGCGCCGCGCTGCTGTCCCTTACGATGGCGGCGAGCGGTGCGTGTCATCATTCGGCACGCGAGCGCCTGGCACCGTTGCCCGCTGACACATTGGACAACGGCTACGCCACTTCGGTTCGAGAGCATCCGATCGGTGCCGTGAGGTCGCTCGGCGCCGCTGAGATCGCCCGGCTGAGAGTCAGAAGCGTGGACGAGCTTCTGGCCGGACGCGTGCCCGGCCTTCGCGTGCGGCCCACGCCAAACGGCGGCTTCGCGGTTCGCGTTACCGGGATCACGACGCACCACGGGCACGGGGAGCCGCTGTTGATCATTGATGGGGTGCCCGTGACGCTTCTGCCCGGTGAAGAGCTGACCTGGCTCAATCCCGCCGAGATCCTTCACATCGATGTGTTGAAGGATCCGGCAGAAACGAGCATCTATGGGGCGCGCGGGGCGAACGGCGTCATCGTCATTCGTACGAAGCGCGCCTAACCGGGGATGGGCGCGATCGCAGAGGTACTTCGGCCGGCTGCCAGTGAGCTGCGTCGGAATTGGTGAGTGCAGTCGCCGTAAGGGGGCGACGGCAACCGCGACGACAACATTTTACCGCAGAGAACGCGGAGAGCGCGGAGGACTGCACCCGCTGGAGTCGTTCTCTCGAGGTTGCCGTTCGCACGTCGCCGCGGCTCCGTGGACTCCCTGCACTCAGGAGCTCAGACGCAGCTCACTAGAAGTCGCTGTCGCGAACGTACGGGTAGCTCCACAGCGTAATCTGGAGCTGCACGCTCTTCATCCACGCGTCGTGCATCGCCGTGACCTGCTCCGGTGAATGCCCCTTTCGGGCGAGGAACGGCTCGAGGGTGTGCGTAATCGTGAACGCGAGCGGCAGCAGATACCTGAACGGGATGATGTCAGCCGCCAGAACGCCATCAGCCACGTTCTTCTTCGTGCGGTGATGGCGCAGTCCGATCTCGTGCTGATAGTCGAGCCACGACTGATCGTACACGGCGTCCGCGGTATCGAGAATCCATTGGCCAAAACGCTTGCGCACCGCGCTCAGATAGTCACCGATGGGCCGACCTTCGCTATCCGCGAACGACGCCAGCAAGTGCGGCTGCGAGGCGACGAAGCCATACCAGACATCGAGGATGGCTTCGACCTGATCCTCCAGGATACCGCGCGACAGCTTCAGCATCCGAACATCGTCGTCGGAGAAGAGCGCGGTCTTCTTCATGAGCTCGAGCTCGGCCAATGTGACGGGGGACCGCGCGATGTCGCGCGAGCGGGCGGTGTAGCCTGGAATGTGCGTAGCGGTCATTGCTCCTCCCGGTGAGTCTCCGCACGTTATGAGGGCGGGCCCGGGAATCGGGAGAAGGCACCTTTCGGTAAGGTGGGATGATGGCGACACCGGCGGCGTACGAGCTCGTCGAACGGCGGAACACCGATGACGACGTTTCCGTCGCGGCGATGGTCGAAAGCATCGTGGGATGCAAGTGGTCGATGTCCCTGCTGGGACTGATCACGCGCGACATCGTGCGGCCCAGTTGCTTTCTCCGCGAATGCCCGGGCCTGTCGGCAAAGGTGATGAACGAACGCCTTCGGAAGATGGTGCGGTTCGGCCTTATCACGAGAACGGTTCGCGGTGACAAGCCGCCGCTGGAGGTCCGATACACACTCACGCCCTTCGGAAGCCAATTCGTCCGGGTGCTCGAGGAGATCCAGCGTCTGCAGGCACAGCTCGACGGACACCAGCGTCCGCGGGGCCTCGTGAGAACCGCACGTTAGGCAGGGCGCGCCCATCTCGATGCGCCGTCTCCGCAGGCCGTGGTGTCTCGTGGCGATCGCGCTGCTCGGCTGCCGGGGCAGTGAGCCGGCCGACGCGCCAGCGGAGCGGACTCCCGAGTCGGCGGCGGCTGCCGCACCGGCGCCGTGGTATGGTCGCACGCGCGCACTCGACCTTACCGGCGACGGCCAGGCCGACAGCGTCCGCCTGGAGGCGGTGGGCTCGCGTCCCGACAGTTTGCGCATCACCCTCTCTCTCCTCGTCAACGGCCAGGAGAAGCATCGAGAGGCGTGGGGCAGCAGCTACGAGCTCGCCTTACTGGATTCGGCGGTTCGCGTCTCTCCCCGCGCGGATGCGGTCGTGCGTGCGAAGCTCGACAGCGTGGTTGCGAGCGTGATTGTGCAGCCGCTCGACGCGCCGGGTGTACGTCTCATGGCGGAGGACAGCGCGGCGCTCGCCGGGGTCGAGCCGCGGCCCACGCATCGCGTGTCATACTCCTATGGGTACGAGACGACCGTGCGCCTGGTGTGGGATGCACAACGCGAACGCTTCGTTCGGCTGTGGAGCTGCTGCTGACCCGTGCACGCATTCTCCCACACCCGTCGCGAAGCGCACTGACGTGCCACCCAGGCATGTGAATCTCAATCCGGCATTGCGCTCGGCCAGTGAGGTCGCAGAGGAGCTTCGACCACAGGCGCTGCTCAGCGCTTGTCGTTGAAGCTCCCCTGCAACCTCTGCGGGAAAAGCGCCCCGCGGTAAATACCGTGATGCCGACTCGCCTAACGTCTCACTCCAGCCGATCGGCGTTCGCGATCACCCAACGCGCGACCGCTGCACCCAGGTCCCGGCCGGCGGTGATGTCGAAGCGGTAGTGGATGCCGGCGTACATTCGCGACAGTCCTGCTTCCTCCACCCACGCATCCAGCTCCGCCCGGCGTTCGGGGAAAATCTCCTTCAACACCGTCGCAGCCGCGGACGAGACGCATGAGTGCCCCGACGGATACGATGGATGGTTGGGCAAGCCGAACGTCAGCGTGATCAGGCCGTCGGCCTGCGTCGGCCGCAACGTCCAGTAGTAATACTTCGCGTCCCAGCAGCCGATCATGGCATCCATCATGGCCGCGCCCATCAACGCGAACGCCCGCGTCGCGGCCCGTTCGTTCAGCCGGAACGCTTCGACGTAGTTGGCGGCGGTGAGATTCCAGTAGCCCGGCGGTGTGAACGTTCCCGTGGGGATGTTCCAGTACACCGCCAGTGCGGCCTGGGCCGGTGTGCGGAAGTCCGACAGGAACCGAATCTCGGCCAGATCGGCCAGGAACGCGGGCGAATTGAACGCCGGCGGCGGCGCGGGCCGGAATTGCGCACCGGAGGTCATGAGATACGGCTTGACGCCGCCGAACGTAGCGCCCGCGGGCGGGCCGTTGGCGATCCACATCCCCGGTCCCACGGGAACGGTCCCCGTCCAGGGCGCGGTGAAGCGGTCAGTCTTCAGGTGCTCTACCATCGCATCCCCTGCATCCTCGCCGATCTCGAGACCCCGAGTGAACTGCGGGTGCACGTTCCCCGGTCCTGCTTCGCCTTCCGCCTGTGCACGCTCATTCAGGGCCACGGCAGCCGCCGGGAATAGGAAGCTCAGCACACGAGCCGACGCACCGGCCACTGCACCGCGCCGAGCCTCGAGCGCGCTCCGTCCCCCGGCGCCGACGCCGTTGGCCGGCAGCTCATGGTCCCCATCGGCATCCGGTGTCGCCAACACGGCCTGGTACTGCGCAATGCTCAGTGCCGCGTAAACACGAGTGGCGGCCAGCGGGCTCATGTTGTTCGCGGCGACAAGCGCTCTCGCTTGTGCCTGCCACCCGACGCTCGACGGATTGGCGGCGAGGTCAGAAACCCTTTGAGCCGCAAGCCCATCCAGCTTTCCCCTCGACATCGCCGGGGGAGCGGTACTCGGGTCCGAGCACGCCGTTGCCATGACCGCGACCATGGCAACGCCGAACGGCCAGACCTTTCCTCGAGCGCCGTGCCTCTCAGCGCCTCCAGCGCCCTTAACAGCTCCAATATTTCCCGACATGCATCCCTCCTCAAATATGAGTTCGCTGCTGAATGCGGCAGACGCGAACGATTCGGTGACCTCCTGCGCCAGCCGTGGCGCGCGTATGTTGGTGCCGGGCAGTGAACGCGAAGTGTCGCCCCGGTAAATTCCCCGATGAGCGCGTCGCCGACCTTCTACCTCAGACTCTTCGGCAGTCCATCGATCGAAGCCGACGATGGCCGCGGGGTCCCTCTGTCCGGCCGTGTCGCGCAACGACACCGGCTCGCCCTGCTCGCACTCGTCGCGATGGCGCCCGGCCAGCGGTTGAGTCGCGACAAGCTGCTCGCGTACCTCTGGCCCGAGAGCGACTCCGAGCGAGGCCGCAATCTCCTCAAGGTTTCCTCGTACGTGCTGCGCAGCGAGCTCGGCGAAACCGCCCTGCTCTCGGAAGGGGATGATCTGCGACTGAACGCCGACGTCGTGCGCACCGATGCGGTGGAGCTGGAGGACGCGCTCGAGCGTGGTGACTACGCAGCCGCCGTCGCGCTCTATGAAAGTCCGTTTCTGGACGGCTTCTTTCTGACCGACGCGCCCGGGTTCGAGCAGTGGGCCGCTCGCGAGCGCGAGCGCCTCGCCGCCCGGCATGCAAAGGCGCTCGAAGCGCTCGCCGAAGAGGCCGAGACGAACGGCGATGCCTCCGGCGCCGCGGAGTGGTGGAAGAGGCGAGCGGCGCAGGACCCCTATGACTCCCGGGTCGCCCTCCGGCTCATGCGGTCCCTGGAAGCCAGCGGCAATCGGGCTGCGGCTCTCCAGCACGCTTCGATTCACCAGCGACTGCTCGAGCAGGAGTTCGGGATCGCGGCGGCGCCTGAGATCACCGCGTTCGCCGAGCAGCTCCGAAGGAAGCCAATGGTCGCAGCAGAGGCTTCGGCTCCTGCTCGCGCGCCGCACCCCGAGCTGGCTTCCCATCCCTCGGCGCCACGTGTGGTCGAGCAGGAAGCTCGAGGCGAGCGGGATCGCGCACGAATCCTTTCGAGAAATGCCGCAATTGTCGTGGCCGTCCTCGTGGTTCTCGTTGGCGCACTGTGGGCCATCGGCCCCGGTTTTTCTCAACCGCCCGAGCGATCGATTGCCGTCCTGCCTTTCATCAGCATGAGCTCCGACGGTGATGACGAATCCTTCAACGATGGCCTGACGGAGGAGATCATCACCGGCCTGTCGGCCGTCCCCGAGCTGCGCGTCATCTCGCGCACCTCGGCCATGCATTACAAGGGGACCGAGAAGCCGCTCCCCGAGATCGCGCGGGAGCTCGGCGTGGCTCACATCCTCGAAGGCAGCGTGCGACGCGCCGCCGGACGCGTTCGAATCTCCGCACAGCTCATCGATGCCCGTGCCGACGAGCACCTCTGGGCCGAGAACTACGAGACCGACCTGGGCGATGTGTTCCGCGTGCAGGAGCAGATCGCTCGGCAGGTCGTTCGCGCCCTGGAGGTCGAGCTCGGCGAACGAGGGGAAGCGGCGCTCGTGAGGCATGGCACCCGCGACCCGGAGGCGTATCGGCTCTATCAGCGGGCCCGGTATCTCTGGAATACGCGAACGAAGGAAGGCCACCGGCGCGCGATCGAGTACTATCAACGGGCCATCGAGCGTGACTCGAGCTATGCCGACGCGTACGCCGGGCTCGCCGATACGTACAGGACGGCCTGGCAGCTCAATGTCTCCGATCTCAGCGAGGCCGAGGTGTTCGCGCGTTCCAAGTGGGCGGCCGAGCGCGCGCTTGCGCTCGACGACAAGTCCGCCGACGCGCACGTGTCGTTTGCGGCGTCCCTCCAGACGCAAAAAAACTGGCCTGGCATGGAGCGCGAGCTGCGTCGCGCCATCGAGCTGAACCCCAGCCATGCGACCGCTCGCACGTGGTACGGTCTGCTGCTGGCTGGGATGGGAAGGCCGCGGGAGGCCCTCGAGCAGAGTCGCCGCGCCTACGAGCTGGATCCGTTCGCCGTCGTTCCGAGCAGCAACTACGGGTGGCAGTGCTACCTCGCTCGCGATTCCGACTGCGCAATCGATCAGTATCGCAGAACCCTGGAGATCGCGCCCGGCTATGGGAGAACGCACGCCCGGCTCGGGTTCGCGTACGCGCAGAAGGGGATGCTCGACGAGGCCATGCGCGCGCTCGAGACGTCGATCGAGCTCCATCCGGACCGCCCCGACTTCGTGGCCGACCTCGCCTACGTTCAGGCGCTGCGAGGGGAAGCGGCGGCGGCGCGAGCGACGCTCGAGCGCGCGAAACGGGAGCCGTTCGAGCCGTTCAATATCGGGCGGGCGTACGTTGCCTTACGAGAGCCGGATAGTGCCTTCGCATGGCTCGAGCGCAGTACGTGGCAGTGGCCACATCGCGCGGTGCTCAGCGATCCCGCTCTGGATCCGCTGCGCGGCGATCCCCGCTTTCCCCAACTCGTCGAGCGCGTAGTACGGGACATGGGCCTGCGCTGAGGAGTATTGACTCACGGGACGTTCTTGCAGATGATGTGTCACCCTAAACGCGCTGCATGCCCTAACGATCATGGTTCGTCTCCGCCGCGCTTCGCTCGCCTGCCCCTCGCTCCTGCTGGCGGCGACAGTCTCCCTGGTCGGGGCATGCGATTCGCCGACCGGTCCATCCGATGCGGACCGACGCCCGATCGTGTACTTCGTGCTGCAGGACGGGTGGGAGCTTTTCCGGGTGAATCCAGGCGGCGGCACGCCGACGCCGTTGAATCTCCCGATGTCCGAAACGCTTTTCCCAGCCGTCTCGCCCGATGGGTCCAGGCTCGCCTTCGTCGTCGAAAGCACTCCCGGCGGGGTGTATGTGGGCGGGCCCGACGGTTCCGGTGCTCACCTCGTGTATCCGAACCGCACCGACCGCATCACGTGGTCGCCGGACGGGACGCGACTCGCCGTCGGATTCGACGGGGAGATCATCGTGATCCCGCTCGACGGCGGAGCTCCATACTCGATCACCGAGGGTGTCGACTTGTTCGCGACCTACCCGTCCTGGTCATCGACGGGACGCATCGCGTTCTTCGCGCGAGCCCTCTCGTCAGGCACCGACATCTACACGATGGCCGCGGATGGCAGCGATGTCCGCCTGCTCGTCTCCGGCGATGGCGCGGAAGCGCGCGACCCCGCATGGTCACGGGACGGCTCACACCTCGCGTTCGCGTTGGGGCAGTTCGGCGCCAGCTTCATCTACACGGTACGAGCCGATGGAAGTGACCGACGCCGCGTCTCGCCTCAACCGCCCCCCGGCGTCAGTTGGACCGACCTCGGCCCCGCCTGGTCACCCAGTGGTGAGTGGATCGCCCACCAGCGGGAGCACGACCCGACATGCACCGGGACGTCGTGCACGCGGCGGTGGGACGTCTTCGTCGTTCGCCGTGACGGTCGGGACGAACGAAACCTGACCGCCGGCACCGCGTGGGGCGGAGTGCGACCGTCGTGGTGAATTCCCGCGATGTTTTCGTGGATCAGCGCTAGGCAGCCTAGTTGCTGAACCAGTACGCCAGCTTCACCAGGAAGGTGTTGTTCGGGTGAAGCTCGAACAGCTCGCGATAGTCCCGCGCCCATGACTGACGGAAGGTGTCGTTCGGGCCCGGCCCCTCACGGCCGTGCTGCCACACCACGAATAGCGTCGAGCCCGGACGGAACTCCCACCGGAGCACGCTGTTGCTGATGAGGTCGGTCACCTTGAACTGCGTGCCTGGTGCGTCGTCCGACGGAGGCGGTGTGTATGCCTGAAAGCGCGCCTCGTAGTTCTCGGCCCCGGGCGTCGCGCTCACCTCGCGGAAGTTCGTGTAGACGCCGGTCGCCCTGAAGGGTCGAGCGTAAAGCTCGAGCGTGAGATCCGGCGTCATCGTGTAGTTCACACGCACGCTGATCGACGTCTCCTGGTAATCGAGATGCGCGAACGAGTAATGCGTCACGCCAGGGAGTGTGTCGGCGAAGTTCCAGAACCACTGGCTGTCGTTGTGGTCGCGCCCAATTCCCCCACCAATGGTCAGCTGAAAGGGTGAGCCGAACCGGAACGTGACATAAGGGTCCAGGAACAAGCCATCGGTCTTTCCTTCATCGGCAAACAGCCAGTTCGCGAAGATCCCGCCTGAGATCATTTTCCGGCTATCGGTGTTGAAGCCTGCCCACGGGCTGAACCGACGCGATTGGCGCAGCGCCGGCCCGCCGCGCGTCTCGCGATCGTCGAAGCTCTTGCCGAGTCGAGATACGGTGGCGCCCGCATGGAAGTCCCAGTTGTTTCTGGTGCCCATGTGGCCGTTGAAGTTCACGGCGTTCTCGAGGCGCAGGCCCGAGGTGTTCCACGTCTCCCAGTGGTTGCCATTGATCTGCGCCCACCGGTAGATGCCTCGCGCCTCCCGAAATGACAGCGCCGCCCACGTGCTCCAGTCCATGAGGTCCGCGCGGCGGAGGAAGCCGAGGTCGTTGGCCTCGAACCCTGGCGACATGCGGATGACGCTCGTCTCGAAGCGAGTGATGCCGCCGCTGTACTTCCCGAACTTGAGCTGCGCCGAGTAGCCCGACAGCGACTCGCGCGTGGAATCGAGCTGGAGGTCGTCGCCCGGCTGCTGGTAGTAGTGGACCGAGCTCCGCTGCGTTCTCAGGATGGCCGCGCGACTACCGGAGACACGCGATCCGGCGAGCTGCCCGGCCAGCTCGTAGCGGCGCCCCGCGAAGCGGTTGCGAAATGTCGCGCCGCCACTGTACGCCGCGTGGTGGAGGTACGGCCTCGTATACTGGTCCTCGGACCGGTTGACCGCGGTCCCGATCAGCCCGATGTCCGC
>JAICOJ010000027.1 GCA_025930755.1 Gemmatimonadaceae bacterium | reverse complement strand
GATGCGCATCTCGAGCAGGACGCCTCCGCGCGCGTCGCGTGCGAAGTCCTCTGCAAGGCGGGAAACGTCGTTCTGGCTGGCGAAATCACATCGAGCGCCCGCGTCGATCACGAGCAGATCGCCCGCACCGCGATTCGCGCGATCGGCTACACCGATCCGGCCGAGGCGTTTCACGCGAATGGCGTCCGCGTGACGCAGCTCCTCTCCCACCAGGCTCAGGAGATCAAGCAGGGCGTCGACATCGGCGGCGCCGGCGATCAGGGGCTCATGTTCGGCTATGCGACGGATGAGACCGACGCGCTGATGCCGCTCCCGATTCTGCTCGCCCACGCGCTCGCCGCGCGGCTGGCGGCGGACAGGAGGTCGGGCAAGGCGCCGTGGCTCCGACCCGATGCGAAGACCCAGGTCTCGGTGGCCTACGACTCGTCAGGCTTCCCCGCCGAGGTGCGGACGGTGCTCGTGTCGGCGCAGCACGCGCCCGACGTGACACAGGTCGCGATTCGCGAGTACCTCTCCGCCTCGGTCATCCCCGAGGTCCTCGGCGAGTGGCATCACGAGAACCTCGCGATCCTGGTCAATCCCACCGGAAGCTTCGTCGAAGGCGGCCCGTCAACGGACTGTGGCGTGACGGGTCGCAAGATCATCGTCGACACGTATGGTGGCGCTGCGCGCCACGGTGGCGGCGCGTTCAGCGGGAAGGATCCGTCGAAGGTGGATCGGAGCGGTGCCTACTTCGGCCGCTACGTCGCGCGCCAGGTCGTGCGCGAGGGCCTCGCGCACCGGTGCGAGGTGCAGGTCGCCTACGCGATCGGCCGTCCGCGCCCCGTGTCCGTGAGTGTCGAGACGTTCGGAACGGGCAACCCGCTGCGCGCCGAGCGCTTCGTGGCCGACAAGTTCGACTTCCGGCCGAACGCGATCATCGAGCGTCTCGACCTGCGGCGGCCGATCTACCGCGAGACGACGAACTACGGGCATTTCGGGAGAGCCAACTTGCCGTGGGAGGCATGAATGAGACTGCGAACTGCGAACTGCGAACTGCGAAAACAGCCTCCTACTTTTCACCCGTCAGCTCGCAGTTCGCAGTTCGCAGTCCGCAGTTCGCAGTTCGCAGTCCTATTCCGTCAGCCCGTACCGCTCGCGCAGCAGCTCGCGATGATGGAGCTCATGGCCCGCGATCATCCATACGAGACTGCGCACGCTGAAGCGCAGACCGGACGCGGTTCCAACGCGCACCATCGTCTCGGGATCGAAGCTCTGTACGAGCGTTAGGCTTGCCGCTCGTACCGACGCCCACTCGTAGAGCAGCTCTCGAAGGGGGCGGTGACGCGCGTTGCTGTTCGGCGCCCAGACGTTCTGCTCGAACGAGGGCAGCGCCGTCTCCGGGTCGCGCGCGATCCACAGCGCGCGCCCGGCGAAGACGCGTTCCATGTCGGCGAGATGGCCCACCACCTCCCGGAAATTCCACTTCCCGGCCTCGTACGCCCAGCCCTCGCGGCCGAGGGGCACGGTTTCCAGGATCTCGCGGGTCTGCGGAAATGCCCGCGCCAGGGTGACGGTGATGTCCCCATCGGGCACGAGCGAGATGTACTTGTGATAGTACGCGTCGTACTCGTCGGGCCCGGGCCGCTCGGTGGCTGCGTCGATCGTCGTGCTCATCGCTTCTCCTGCGCCGCGCCGGCGAAGATCGTCTCGACTCCAGGGGCCACGTCGTCGTGGCTGACAGGCGACTCGACGTGCGCACCGCCGGCGCGCGCACGTCGCAATACGATCGCGGCCATCGCTGCCGTCGCGATCGCGACCATCGCCGAGACCGAGGCGGTGAGCTCCAGCCCCTCCGAGAAGGCGTCACGCGCCGCGCTCACGAGCTCGGCGCCGATCGCCGGCGGAAGCTGCTCCGCCGTCGCCAGCGCGCCCCCCAGCGTGCCGCGCGCGGCCTCGGCGGCCTCGGCCGGCACGCCCCGTGGCACCGCCTCGGCCATCATCGAGCGATACACGGCGGTGCCAATGCTGCCGAGCACCGCGATGCCTAACGCTCCACCCAGCTCGGCGCCCGTCTCCGAGAGGGATGAGGCCGCTCCGGCGCGTTCGGGCGGCGCGCTTCCGACGATCAGATCGGTTCCCAGCGTGACGACCGGGGACAGGCCCAGCGCCAGCACCACCGTGCCCGTCACGAGAAGGGTGAGGGCACGCTCACCCTCGACCTGCGTCATGAGCATGAGTCCCGCCGCGACGAGCGTCAGTCCGCCGGCCATCACGTACGCCGGTCGAGCGCGGCGTACGAGGAGCGGTGCGGCCATCGAGCCGATGACGAAGCCGAGCGAGGACGGCAGCGTCCACAGTCCGGCGACGAGCGGAGAGAAGCCCAGCACCAGCTGCAGGTACTGCGACGTGAACAGGAAGGTGCCGAAGGCCACGAAGATGCCGAGCGTGTTCGTCGCCAGCGCCGCGCTGAATGCGGGAGCGCGAAACAGTCGGAGGTCGATGAACGGATCGGCGAGACGGCGCTGACGGCCAACGAACAGCACGCCGATCGCGATTCCCGTAACGATGAACATCGCCGGCACGACTCCGACCCCGTCCTGGGCGATACGCTTGAGCCCGTAGATGATCGACAACACCGCCGTCAGCGACATGGCCGCGCTCGTGAGGTCGAGGCGCCCGGCGTTCGGGTCGCGGAACTCGGGAAGCAGCTTTGGGCCGACCACGAGCAACAGCGCCATCACGGGCACGCCTAACAGAAAGACCGACCCCCACCAGAAATGCTCGAGCATCACGCCGCCCAGGAGCGGACCGAGCGCGCCCCCGACCGAGAAGCTCGTCGCCCAAATGCCGATGGCGACGGTCCGCTGCTGCGGGTCGAGGAACATGTTGCGGATGAGCGACAGCGTCGACGGGGCCAGCGTCGCGCCCGCCACGCCCAGCAGGGCGCGTGTCGCGATCAGCATCTCGGCGCTATTGGAGAACGCGGCAAGCACTGACGCGACGCCGAACGCCGTCGCCCCGATGAGCAGGAGCCGCCGGCGCCCGATCCGGTCGCCTAACGTTCCCATCGTGATGAGGGAGCCGGCGATCAGGAATCCGTAGATGTCGCTGATCCACAGGAGCTGCGCACTCGTGGGCTTGAGATCCGCGGTGAGATGCGGGACGGCAAGATACAGGACCGTCAGGTCCATCGAGTACAACAGGCAGGGGAGCGCGATGACCGCGAGTCCAACCCATTCGCGGCGCGTTGCTCTGGTGACTTCAGACATCGGACGTCGTGATTGAGGCTACTGATCCGGCGAGGTCGAAGAGCCGCCCTGTGCACGAACGCGGAGAGACGGCGACAGGGCCCTCGCGTTCATCGGCGGCCGCATGCTGGTCAAGCACCTGGAGGTATCGTTGGTTCCAGGTACCGGGCAAACATTTGTCAGCGATCCCTGACAGCGCCGGTTGCGAGGAGACCCGGCTCCCGACGTCTCCCGTCACACGAGAATGTGCGCGCCGACCTCAGCGGTCCGCCGCGCCATGGGCACCTTGGAACCACCGGATCACACGAAAGACTCGAGGGCCACGAATACCGCGGTATTCGTGGCCCTCGAGTCTTTCGTGTAGTTCGGGGGTTCAGGCTGTCGGTGTCGCCACCGCCGGAATTCCGCTACCGCAGGGCCGCAGCGATCATCCGCGCCAGCCCCTTCTCCGCCATTTTTAGCCACTGCCAGCCGACCGTCAGTCTCACCGGGTTCGGCACTGACGGCGTCGTGGCCACGAGTACGACGTCACGGCCCGCGGCGGGCGTGCGGCGGGTCTCCGGGCTCAACGACCAAACACGGCCATCCTCATCGGTCACTGTGCGCGTATGCACAATTCCTCTCTTGAACGTGGTCTATCCTAACGGCCCTCCTGTAATGAGACGGCCGAACCGTCTCTCTGGAAACAGGTTGGGCGGCGTCCGAATTGCGGGAACCGGGGCGCCGGTCGCCCCATTCTCCACGATGTAAGGCGGGCGTGATCCCACCCCTTTCCCGTGTGCTCGACATGGATCAGACCATTACGCTGGTGCTGCGGCTCCTCCACATCGTCAGCGGCGTCTTCTGGGCCGGCGCCGTCTTCCTCATGGTTGGGTTCATCTTTCCCTCGGTGCGCGACGCCGGGCCCGGCGGCGCGCCCTTCATGCAGCAGATCCAGCGGCGGCGCCTGCCCGTGTTCATGAACGCCGCCGCCGGCCTGACGATGCTGTCGGGACTCATCCTGTATGGTCGCGCGATGGCGATGAACGGAGCCTGGGTGCGAACGAACTCCGCGATGATCTTCGGTATCGGTGGAGTGGCGACGATCGTCGCCGCCATCATCGGTGGCGCGTTCGTGAGTCGCTCCGGCGTGCGTCTTGGAAAGCTGGGCGAGGCGATTCAGGCGACGGGTCGCCCACCGTCGGCCGAACAAGCGGCGGAGATGGCTGCGTTACAGGCGAAGATGGGAAAGGGGATGCGGATCGTCGCATCGCTGCTGCTGGTTGCCGTGATCGCCATGGCGACGGCGAGGTACCTCTAAAACTGCGAACTGCGAACTGCGAACTGCGAGCTGCGAGCTGCGAGCTAGGCGCGAACTATAGTACGACGGGCCAGAAACTCGCCGTGACGTCGCGCCGCCCGATCGAGCGCCTGGCGCTCGGGCGAGGTCAGACGCGTCAGCAGGCGCACATCGATCGTCACGTGGTCGTTCGTTAGGGTGCGCCTCCAGCCGCCCACGAGCTGCCCATCGACGGCAATGACGTGCGAGATCAGCGCGTCGCCGCCGGTGACGAGCCTGGCGGACTTGAGACGCGTGCCGATCGCGCTGCGGTCCCTGTGACCGATGAAGAATTCGTCGTAGTTAGGGAGCAGAAAGACCTTCGGGGAGCGCCAGGCCGACATGCGCGCTGACGGATCTGACCAGTACGACGTGTCGTCGATGACCTCGCGCTCGAGGGCGACGCCAGCCATCTCGATCCCGCGCCTGGCATCGGCGACGGTGAGTCCCGACCACCAGGCGAAGTCGTGCGCCGTCGCCGGCCCACGCGTGGCGAAGTACCGCGTCGTCAAATCGAGCAGCGCCTCATCGCGCGGCCTCGCCGCCGCGGCGGGCACGCGCTCGTCGAGCAAGGCGTACGTGAACTGCTTACCACGCCGGGCGCCGCTGCAGATGATCGCGTCGAGCTCTGGGCGGAGGAGAATGTGACCGAGCCGCTGCGACCCACCGACGTCGAGTCCCGCCTGACGCAGCGTCTCGCCGAGCTCTGCGCGCGTCAATTGTTTTCCGTCCCGCAGCGCGCGCACGATGGCCGCGTTGCTGCGCCGGAAGAACGCGTCGTCCAGCTCGAGCTTGCGGTCGTAGGACGCCATTGTCGCTTTGACGCGCGGGCCGGTGAGGGCGAGCATCCATCGAATGTCGGCCGGCGTAATGAAGTGCCAGGTCGGTCGCAGCACATGCGTCCGCACGATCGACCCCTCGGCGAAGGCACGCTCAATGCTGGCGTCAGTCGAGCCTCGCGTGCGCATGCCGAGCGCCCACTTCGCCCCACCAAAGTCCTGCGCCTGGACGGCCCCAAGAACGCGGACGACCTCGGCGGGGTCGGAAAGCGTGGGATGAATGAGGTGTTGACGGGCCAGCCGGCGGCGGGCGATGTCCATGCGCATCAGAGGTAGTCGACGATCGCCAGGGTGTCGAGGTGATCGAGGCAATGTCGCCTCCGGTCCTCGATCACCTCGACAGCCTCGACGACCTCGATCACCTTGGCACACCCACATCCTACTCAGGAGCTACGATGCTGCTCATTCGCGAAATCATGTACTGCAAGCCCGGCAAGGTCCGCCCCATGGTGGAGAAGTTTCTCGCCATGTCGAAGCTCAACGAGCAGGCCGGCTTCGGGAAGATGCGCGTCATGACCGACTTCTGCGGCGAGCGCTACTGGACGATCACCTCCGAGTTCGAGGTGGCGAGCATGCAGGTCTTCGAGCAGATGATGCAGGGCGAGGGGATTACGCCGGAGCTCGCGAAGGAGTTCGACAACATCATGAAAGGGTACCACGATCTCGTCGATTATGGGCGACGGGAGATCTACAAGATCGAGAGCTAGGCGCCCGCGTCTGAATCGCGGAGTGCATGCTCAACGAGCCCAGGTAGCACGCCCACTGCCGTCGGGGGCTGGACCCCAATTCAGGCGTTTCGGACTCGCATGATCTGGTCGCTCGGGGCGCAGCCTCCTATACTGTTGCACCCGCCCTAACTGTTTACGAGGAACGCGCGTGAGTAATACGGTCGAGGAACTGCAAGCCCTACTCGGCCAGCGGTACATCGTCGAGCGGCCGATCGGGCAGGGCGGCATGGCGACCGTCTACCTCGCGCGCGACACCAAGCACGACCGCCAGGTCGCGGTCAAGCTGCTGAATCCCGAGATCGGTGCCCTCCTGGGCGCCGGCCGGTTCCTGCACGAGATCAAGCTCACCTCGCGCCTGCAGCATCCGCACATCCTCCCCCTGTACGATTCGGGCGAGGCGGACAACCGCATCTTCTACGTGATGCCGTTCGTGAGCGGGGATTCCCTGCGCGATCGTCTCCGGCGCGAGCACCGACTCCCCGTCGATGCCGCGCTCGGCATCGTGCGCGAGATCGCCGATGCGCTCGCCTACGCGCATTCGTACGGCGTCGTTCATCGGGACATCAAGCCCGAGAACATCCTCCTCTCGGCGGGCCACGCACTCGTCACCGACTTCGGGATCGCTCGCGCCATCAGCAAGTCGGGCGGCGAGAAGTGGGAAACGTTGACGTCCAGTGGCGTCGTCGTGGGGACGCCCGCGTACATGAGTCCGGAGCAGGCTGCGGGCGACATGACCATCGATGGCCGCAGCGACATCTACAGCCTCGGATGCGTGCTGTACGAGATGCTGGTTGGCGTTCCCCCGTTCATCGGTCCCGATGGCGAGCTCAAGCTCGTGCGCCGCTTCACCGAGCGCGCGCCTTCCGTACGAGACTCGCGAGCGACGGTGTCGGAGCGCATCGACGGCGTGATCGCCAAGGCACTCGAGCTCGATCCCGCCGATCGCTTCACGACCGCCGATGAGTTCAGCGCGGCACTCTTTGGTCCCGGAGCAGGCCCGCGTCGCAGCTCAGGCGCTCGCACGCGCAATCGCCTCTGGGGGCCCGGTCTGATCATTCCATACTCGATCGCCGTCGCCGCCGTCATCATCGCCGTCTGGCTCGTCGCGCAGCGCACTCGGCAAGACACTGGTGACCGGTCCTTCGTCGCCTCGGTCGACACGACCGCCCTGCCGAGCGGTCGCGATACGACCCCTGCCACGCTCCCGACACCGCCGCCTGTCGTCGAGCAGCCGCCGGTGGCGGCCCCGACACGTCCGGCGAGAGAGACGCCCGCTCCACCGCGCACGCCTAACGTGCCCGCTCGTCAGCCGGTTTCGCTTCCGCGGAATACCCTGGCCGAGGCGCTCGAGGCGCGACAGCGTGCCGCCGCCGCCGGTGCGAGCGCCGCGGAGCTCGGGCCCGGTGACACCGCCATGGACTCGGCCCAGGCGCTCGCGCGGTCGGGGCGCCTCGCCGATGCGATGAGACAGATGTCGGGCGCGTCATCTTCGTGGCTCGCCGCCGAGAACGCAGCGCGCACACGGACCACGCTCGAGCGAGCGGATGCACGGCCGGCGCTTCCCGTGGTTACACAAGCGCCCCGGCCAGACACGCTGGCGCCGGTGGTGCCCGCCCCCTCGGTGCAGAACCCCAGACCGGCAATCGAGGCGATCGTCGACGAGTACGCTCGAGCCATCGCGTCTCGCGACGTCGCCGCGGTGCGCCGCGTGTATCCCGGCCTAACGGCGTCGCAGCAGCAGGCGTGGGAGCAATTCTTTCAATCGACCGAGCAGATCCAGGCCACGCTGTCGATTGCCTCGATGGACCAATCCGGATCCAGCGCGGACGTCGCGATCGCCGGCAGCTTCGACTACGTCCTCCGCGGCAGCCAGCGCCGCGAGCATCGCGAGGTCTTCTTTCAGTCGACCTTCAGGCGAGACGGTGGTGGGGTGTGGCGGATGGTGACGGTGAGGTGAGTGGAACGAGGAAGAAAGGAACGAGGAACGAGGAAGTGGCTAACACGGTCCAGCGCGCAGGACCTCGACGCACCGCTTCCTCGTTCCTCGTTCCGTTTATTTCCTCGTTCCGCTTGTTCCTCGTTCCACTCAGAACCCATACTCCACTCCCGCCGTCCAGACGACGTTCGCGCGCAGACCGCCGCGGTTGAGGGGCCAGAGCGAGTTGACGACCACCGTTAGGCCGGGCGCGGCGCTCAGCTTGGCCCCGATCGAGCCGTTGACGATGTCATCGCGCGTGTTCGGGATGAGGGCGGGGCGGATCGTGCGGCGGAAGGGGGCTTCGATGATGACGGCATCAGGAACCCGAAGCCCCTCCTGCCCAACCTGCAGCTCCGAGACGACATCGACGGCGATCGCCGCCCAGGGCGCGATGATCTGATCGAAGCCAGCGGTTGCGAGCAGCGCGTCGTTCTGAAGCTCGCTGCGCCGGTACAGGTATCCGACGTTGACGTGCGGCGCGAAGCCTCCCGCCTGCGCCGAGAAAATCGCCAGACCGCGCACGGCGAACGTGCCCGAGCCGAGGAGATCGTCCTCGCTGCCGGTCGCAAAGCGTGCGTCTCCCAATACCGAGAAGAGAGCGCGCCCCGTTTGCCGGACGTTTGCCTTGACGCGCACGGCGACGTCACCGAGGCCGCGCGCGTCTCCCTGCACGAGGCGCGTCGCCGAGAGCTGGGGATTGGTGGCAGTGCCGCCAAAGAAGTGCGTCGCCGTCGTGCCGCCGAAAGGGAATACCTGTGCCTGGCTCTGCGCGCGCAGCGACGTCGAGACGATCGGGAGGACGACACCGACGTCGACGCGATCGGTGACGCCATACGTGAGGAAAAGCGTGGCGACCCGAATGTCGAGATCGAGCGCGAGATCGAGCTCGATGACGTCGTTCTCCAGGAGGGGCACTCCCATGAGACTGCAGTCCCCGGCGAACGTGCTGTCGCACCCGGCGAAATCGACGTTGGCGTGGGTGAAGCTGAGGTGAATGTTCTGGAGATCCACGCCGCGCAGCGTGGAGAAGTGCATCCCGCTCATGTGGGCGCCGAGCACGAGTCGCCCGCGCCCGAGCGTCTGGGCGCGCTCGCCGAAGATCGGTCCGGGTGATTCGGACGTGCGAACCGGCGTGCCCCCCTCGAAGCGAAAGGTGGCGCCGCTGCTCGTCGCGCTCAGCGGAACGTTGGAGACGTTGCCGCTGATGGAGCCGACGAGAAAGGAGATGACGGTCGCGTTCGCGGCTGACGCCGCGGGGATGTAGTGCGACCCGTGCGCGCGCAGGGCCTCGGGATTATTCGGGTCCCCCGACCCGCCGAGAAAGAGCGGATCCTGACCGGGACCGAAGATGAACAGTTGGGCAATTTGGTCGCGAAGGGACTGTGCGTCAGCTCGTTGGTCGGCGACGGCGGGTGAGAGGAGCATCAGCGTAGGCACGGCGACAGCGAGAACGGTCGCACGACGCATGAATTCTCCGGGACGAGGTTGGGCACAATGATAGGCCGCATGTGCTCCACTGCAACTCCCACGTGCCGTGGCCAGCTTCCTGCTGCAAGCTGCACCTTCACGATCAGCCGTCCAGCCGACAAACAAACGAGGAGGTTCGCGTGGCGCGTTACGTCGATGGATTCCTCATCCCGGTTCCGCGGAGAAAAGTCGAGGCCTACCGCCGCATAGCGCAGAAAGCCGGCAAGGTGTGGATCGAGCATGGTGCGCTGGAGTTCCGCGAATGCGTGGGCGATGACCTGAAAGTGAAGGGCGTGGTGCCATTCACGCGTGCAGGGCGCGCCAAGGCCGGCGAGACGGTGTTCTTCTCCTGGATCGTGTTCAAGTCCCGCGCGCACCGCGATCGGGTGAACGCGAAGGTGATGAAGGATGCCCGCCTGGCGAACATGATGGATGGGAAGGCGATGCCCTTTGATGTGAAGAGGATGGTGTATGGGGGGTTCCGGGCTCTCGTGAACCTCTGAGGGCAGAGGGTCAATGTCGTGCGAGCCCAGATTGCCTCACCACAGAGGCGCGAAACGAACCTGTCGATTCGACCGCCCCTCATTCGACATACAGATAGAGCCGGGCGTTCCGGCGCTTAAACCTCCAAACGCAAAGGAGACCGACAATGCGGTTCATGGTGATCGTCAAGGCCAACAAGGACTCGGAAGCCGGCGTCCTGCCTGACGAGAAAATGCTGACCGAGATGGGGAAGTACAACGAGGAGCTGGCGAAGGCCGGCATCATGCTCGCGGGCGAGGGCCTCCAGGCGAGCTCGAAAGGCGCGCGCGTGCGGTTCGATGGGAAGAAGCGTACGGTCATCGATGGCCCATTCGCGGAGTCGAAGGAGCTCGTCGCTGGATTCTGGCTCTGGCAGGTGAAGTCGAAGGAAGAGGCGATCGAGTGGTTGAAGCGCGCGCCCTTCCAGGAGGGCGAGGTCGAGATCCGTCAGGTCTTCGAGAACGAGGACTTTGGCGAGGCGCTCACCCCGGAGGTGGCGGCGCTCGAGGAGCGGATCCGCAAGCAAGGCGGCTACGCCGAGCGGCAGGAGCCCCGGGCTTCTGCCTGACAAGTCCAGGTGGTCGAGGAGCGCGAACCGGCCTCGCTGGCTCGCCCGTGACGGAGCAGCGCAGCCTGTCGCGTAACCGCAGACGGCCAGAAAGGGACGGTCCTCCCTAAAGGGAGGACCGTCTTCTCGTCCGCAATGGCCACGAGACGCAGCTACAAGAAGCCTTGCAGTTGCCGGTGCCGCATCCGTGTGCTATCGCTGTTCAAATCCGCGTAATGGACGTCCAACGCTGTTGCACTTGCCGTTCGCAGTTGTCTGCGGCCGTCTGCGGTTCCTGGCCTTCACGCGAAAACCCTGAACGGCGAACAAACCGAAGTGGAGCCGATCATGAATGAGTACGGCGTAGTTCCCGAAGCAGGCACCGTGAAGTTCGAGCGTGTGTTGCCTGGCCCGATCGAGCGGGTGTGGGCGTATCTCAGCGACTCGGAGAAGCGCGGGCGGTGGCTGGCGTCAGGCCCCATGGAGCTGCGCGAGGGCGGCCGCGTCACGCTGGAGTTCAAGCACAAGAGCCTCTCGTCGCAGGTCGAGCGGACCCCCGACCGCTACAAGGAATACGACGAGGGCGCGACGATGCAGGGCCGCGTCACCGCCGTGGAGCCCCCGCGTCTTCTTGCCTACACGTGGGGCGAGCGGGACGACGAGACGTCGCGCGTGACGTTCGAGCTCGAGCCGCAGGGCAACGAGGTTCTGCTGACCGTCACTCATCGCGGTCTCCCCAGCCGCACGGAGATGATCAGCGTCTCAGGCGGATGGCACACGCACCTCGCCATTCTCGCCGACGAGCTGAGTGGACGGGACCGCCGACCATTCTGGTCTACGCACGCGCGCCTGGAAGGCGAATACGAGCGCCTCATCGAGAACGGACCCGGCGCGACCTAACGAGCACATTGCGACGAGCCTTTGGAACGCCCTGCACGCGCTAGCCGAGCAGCCGGGCATCGAAGGCGAACGTGCGGCGGCCGATGACGTGAATCGACTTCGCGGCGCGATGCGCAGGGTTGATGATGTAGTTCGATTCCTCCGGCACCACCGCCGACGGCACGCGCAGCACCGCCGTTCGCTCCTCGGCGAGCCACACGTCGCCGATCGAGCGACAGGCGGGATGACCGGGGACGCGCCAGTCCTTGGGCAAGGCAGCGAGCTCGACGGACTCGATCTCGACCGTATCCGGGATCTCGATCTCGAACGCGACGAGATCGGGGGGCACGAGCGGGACATCGGTGTGAACGAGGAGCTCGAGCGCCGCCAGCGACAGCCGGCTCGACGCGTACACCGCCGCGCGCCCGCGACTATTCCACCGTCCGCCCGCGAGTCGCGCACCCTCGCCGTCGAGCTTGGCGTGCACGACGCGGGCGAGACGGTGGACGATCATGGGAGCCGGGGGTCAGGGGTCAGGGATCAGGGGGTGTCAGGGAGAAGGTTCGAGGAGATCGGCTCGCGAAGCTCCTGGAACCTCTTCTCCGACCCCCTGATCCCTGACCCCTGACTCCCGACCCCTAGGTAAAGACTCCATGCGCAAGCCGCAGCAGCGCATCCTCGACGAGTCGCGCGCCGGTGCTCGTCACGATCAGATCGAGCGGAATCTCGCCGGAGAGAGCGCGGTTCGGTGTGCGAAGCCACCTGCTCACCGTCTCGGTCTCCCCGTCGAAGGTCTCGAGCGCGATCCGGTGGAGGTGGAGTACGCGCGCGAGCCGGTCGGACTCGTCGGGCGAGAGGTGCTCGCCCCGGCGCTTCCGGTGCGCGAGCGTGCGCCGAGGGAGGATGAGGCGAGTGACCTCGTCGCGGCTGAGGATACCCTGCTCCATGACCTCGCCAAGGAGCGACGTCGGGATGCCCTGAGCAATGAGCCGCGCGAGCTCGAGCTCGGACCAGGCTTCCCGGCCCCCTCGAAGCCACCGGGAGGCGGCTGGCTGGGCCTTGCGTCGTGGGTGTGCCATATTGCACTCAATTTAGTGCAATATGGCCGAGCAGGCAAGTCCCGAACATCGGCTGAAAACTCGGTGTGTCTCCCTGCTACCGCTCGTGAACGGCTCGGCACTCGGAATGAGATGTCGATTCCACGAGCGTTGGTTCGACGTATGTGTAGACCCCACCCGATCCGAGGCAACTCCATGTCCAAGCTGCGATTCAGAATCTCGATGTCACTCGACGGCTTCGTCGCCGGTCCCAATCAGAGCGTGAAGGACCCGCTCGGGGTCGGCGGTGAGCGTCTGCACGAATGGGCGATTTCGCTGGCGGAGTGGCGTGCGGAGCACGGTCGCGAAGGCGGAGAGGTCAACGCGAGCAGCGCCGTCATGAAGGAGTCGCTCGCGAACATTGGCGCCACCATCATGGGGCGGAACATGTTCGGCGGTCATCCCGGCCCGTGGGACTCCGCGAAGCCCTGGACGGGCTGGTGGGGGAAGAAACCGCCCTTCCATCACCCGGTGTTCGTGCTCACGCATCACGCACGCGAGCCGCTCGAGCTCGAAGGAGGGACGACCTTCACCTTCGTCACCACCGGTATCGACGATGCGCTCGCGCAGGCACGCGCGGCCGCACGAGGCAAGGACGTAGCGCTGGCCGGCGGAGCGCGCGCGGCCCAGCAGTATCTGGTCGCTGGTCTCGTCGACGAGATGGAAATCAGCCTCGCGCCGACGCTGCTCGGGGGCGGTGAGCGGCTGTTCGACGGCATAGGCGATGATCTCCATGGCCTGGAGCTGGTGAGAACGGTGCCCGCACCGAAGGCCGTCCACCTCAAGTTCCAGAGGCGGTAGAGAGGGAGCGTCGCGAGCCCGCGAAGCGATACCGTGCCGGGTCGTTGTTCGTCTTTGTTCGTGACCTGGCATTCCGTACGGAAAGGGCTGTCGTGGCTCGTGCCCGAGGCATTGCTGCTCGGCGCAGCCATCGCGTCGCTGCACGTCGACGCTCTGCGCGACCCGTTACGCGAGTTCGCGCCCTTCTACCCCGTCGTCGTCTTCGCGCTCGGCTTCCTGCTGGCCTTGCGGTTCCAGCGGAGCCGGCTCGTGTTCGCGCTTCTCATTCTTGCGCTCGTCGAATGGGGACTCGACCGCACGCGCGCCGGCGACGTCGGCCGCTTCGTGTGGCAAGCGGCGGCAGTGCTCATTCCGTTGAACCTCGCCGCCGTCATGCTGATGACGGAGCGAGGCATCTTCACCCGCGTTGGGCTCGTGCGAACAGCGGCCCTGCTCGCGCAGGTTGGCGGGGTCGCGGCGGTGGTGCGATACGCACCCGGGCTGGCGGAGTCGTTCGTGCGTTACCGGCCCTTCCCGGCTGACTGGTCCAGCTGGACCCCGCTCGGCCAATCAGCGCTGCTCGCGTTCGTCATCGGCGCGGCGCTCATCGTCACGGGTATCGTGTTCCGCGCGAGCGCGACGGGCCGCGCGTTTCTCTGGACGCTCATCGCCGCATTTCTCGCGATGCATTCCGTCGACACGCCGGTCGCCGCGACGATCTACGGCTCGACGGCTGCATTGATCCTCGTCGTCGCCGTCATCGAGGCCTCGTACCTCATGGCGTATCAGGACGGTCTCACGGGCCTTCCCGCGCGCCGAGCGCTCACCGAGGCGCTGCAACGCGTAAACGGAAAGTTCACGATCGCGATGGTCGACGTCGATCATTTCAAGAAGCTCAACGATCGCTACGGACATGACGTCGGTGATCAGGTGCTGCGCATGCTGGCGTCGCGGCTGGCCAAGGTGTCCGGTGGCGGCCGTGCGTTCCGCTACGGCGGCGAGGAGTTCGCGATCCTGTTCCCGGGCGATCGCGTCGAGGAGTGCTTACCGGAGCTCGAGGCGCTACGTCATTCGGTGGAGGAGTCGAAGTTCACGGTGCGGCGCCGTTTGCAGCGACGCAAACCCGCCCGGAGCAAGAACGGCGGGAATGGCGCCCGAGCGCGCCCGCAGATCACGGTCACCGTGAGCATTGGCGCAGCGGAATCCAACGGGCGCCAGGAAGCGCCGGAGATGGTGCTCCAGGCCGCGGACCGTGCGCTCTATCGCGCCAAGGACGCAGGGCGCAACCGTGTCGAGAGCTGATCGGCCTTACGACGCCGCTTCTCGCAACGAGCCCTGTTGTTTTTTTACCGCAGAGGACGCGGAGGACGCGGAGGAACTTCAACGGCAAGGGCTTTTTTCAAAGGCTTTCGCCGTCGCAGTTCCTCCGCGTCCTCCGCGTCCTCTGCGGTAAAAAAAAGCAGTTGGTCCTTGCTCGTAGCACCTAACCACGCGAGTACACTGCGACCCGCCAGAGCACGGTATCGGTGACGGAAAGCGGCGCGAGGCCCTGGCGCCGCAGCGCCGCATCGATGGCCGCCGTCGAGTGGATGTACGAGCGGAACGGATTGCCAAGAACCTTCCACAGGAGGTTCTGAAGCGCTGACACCACCTTGACTCCGCGCCGCTCACGCGGGAAGACCGCCCCGTAGAGCCGGTTCGCCCTGGCCGCCGACTTCGCGACCAGTTGCTCCATGTCGGGATAGCAGCAGATCACGCGGTCCAGCGTGACGACGTCGGCCGCCGCAATGTCTTCGGCGAGTCCCACGAAGTCACCGAGGACGAACGTCACGTGGGCAGCGTGCCCCCGCCTCGTGGCCTCTTCCTCGGCGAGGCGAATGTGCGGCCGCGCCGCATCCACGTGAATCGCGGACCGAGCGCCCTCGGCGAGGAGCTCGTGGTGGACGACGCCGATGCCCGCGCCCACGTCGAGTAACGACGCATTCCTGATCCCCGCCGCCCGCAGCGCGTCCAGCAACATGCGGGTTGTCTTGTCCGGGCCCCGCTTGCGGTAGCGCTTCAGCTGCTGCCTGGCGCGACGGTCGTTGAACGTGGATTCGAAGCACTCACTGCTGCAACAAGTCATAATGGCGAGCTCCAGGGCGACCATCGCCGATTTGCCGGTGCGGAGGTAAAGTATCACCACACGGCAACGCCAACAGGAGTGAGAATGCGCCACCAGAACCGCCTTCTACTGCCCGTCCTCTTCTGCGTTCTGTCCGTCGGCACTGCCGCCGCGCAGACGTTCCGCAGCCCCGACCCCGTGATCCGCCGCATGTGGCAGCTGGGCATGGAGCAGTCGCAGACCGAGACGCTCGCGCAGGTGCTCATCGATTCCATCGGCCCGAGACTCTCCGGCACCCCGGGATTCCAGTCCGCGGTCGAGTGGCTCGAGCGGAAGTATCGGGAGTGGGGGATAACGGTCCGACGCGAGCGCTACGGCACCTGGCGCGGATGGCAGCAAGGAGCCGTGCACATGCAGATGATCGCACCTCGGGTGCAGAACCTCGAGGTCGAGCTGCTCGCGTGGAGCCCGGGAACCCCCGGCAACCGACCCGTGGAAGGTGAAGTCGTGGTGATTCCCCGGCTGGCGAACGCCGCCGCCGCGCGTCAGTGGCTGGGGACCGTTCGCGGCAAGTTCGTTCTCGTGTCGGCACCGGAGATCATGTGCCGCGCCCCCCAGGAGCTCGAGCGGTACGCGCGTGCGGCGACCGTTAGGCGCATCGACTCGCTGCGCACCGAGACGGAGCGGGCATCGCTCGCCGCCTTCCGGTCACTGATCCCGGACGGCACTCCCCAGCAGAACGCCGGCCGCGCCGTCTACACGCGTCTCGACTCGGCCGGCGTCATCGGGATCGGGACGTTGACGTGGTCCGGTGGCTGGGGCGTGAACAAGATCTTCTCCGCTCAGACCACGCGGGCACCGGCCGTGGATCTCTCGTGTGAGGATTACGGGCTGCTGTACCGCATGGCGTCGAAGAATCAGGCGCCGCGCATTCGGCTCACGGCGGAGTCGCAGTCCACACCGGCCGAGGTGCCAATGTTCAACGTCGTCGCCGAGCTCAAGGGCACCGAGCTTCCGAACGAGTACGTCGTGCTCTCGGCGCACCTCGACAGCTGGCATGGGGCCACCGGCGCCACCGACAACGGCACCGGCACGATCACGATGCTCGAGGCGATGCGCATCCTGAAGGAAGCGTATCCGCGTCCGCGCCGCACCATTCTCGTCGGTCACTGGGGTGGCGAAGAGCAGGGCATCATCGGATCGCAGTCGTTCGCCGAGGACCATCCTGACATCATCGAGGGGTTGCAGGTCGCCTTCAACCAGGACAACGGAACCTGGCGCGTGGAGATCCTCGAAGCGCAGGGATTTCTGAAGGCGGGCGCCAACCTCGCTCGCTGGGTCGCGCAGATTCCCACCGAGATGACGGACAGCGTGAAGCTCCAGGTGCCCGGGCCGCAGGCGAACCAGGGAAGCGATCACACATCGTTCATCTGCCGGCCGGCGCCCGCGTTCCGGCTACAGTCCAGCTATACGGAATACCGCCAGTATACCTGGCACACCAACCGCGACACCTACGACAAGATCGTGTTCGACGATCTCAAGAACAACGCGACGATGGCGGCCATGCTGGTCTACGCGGCCTCGGAGGACCGCGAGCGCGTGCCGCGCGATCAGTCCATCCTCCCACCGCGGCCTAACGGTGAGCCTCGGCCGTGGATCGGGTGTGGCAAGGCGCGGCGGAGCTTCGCGCAGCCATGACGACTCAGGCGATAGCATTGCCGATGCAAGCGCGCGTCTGGTGTGTCATGTCCGCTGCGTGAAACCAACCTTCTTCCCCGCACCGGCTGACTTTCGCGCGTGGTTGGAGAAGAACCACGACAGGGTTCGCGAGCTCCTCGTCGGCTTCTACAAGAAGGGGTCGGGGAAACCGAGCATCACCTGGCCCGAGTCGGTGGACGAGGCGCTCTGTTTCGGCTGGATCGACGGCGTGCGTCGCAGCATCGATGCCGAGAGCTACTCGATTCGCTTCACGCCGCGCCGCGCGCGGAGCATCTGGAGTAACGTCAACACGAAGCGCTTCGCCGAGCTCACCAAGGAGGGGCGCGTGCATCCCTCGGGACTCGCGGCGTTCGAGGCGCGCGATCCCGAGCGATCGGGGATCTACTCGTTCGAGCAGCGTAGCAAGGATCAGAAGCTCGTCGCCGCGTACGCGGCGAAGCTCGAGGCGAACAAGAAGGCGTGGGAATTCTTTCGGAAGCAGCCGCCGGGGTACCAACGCCTGGCGAGCCTTTGGGTCATGAGCGCCAAGAGGGAGGACACGCGGCTCCGCCGTCTCGCGGTGGTGATCGCCGACTCGGCGGCGGGACGACGGATCGGTCCGCTGGCCAAACCGGAGCGACGCTGAGCGTCAGGCGCCTCTGTCCACGGCGTTGCGTACGGGGCGGCGTCGCGCCGCGGCCCGCGTCCTGCCACGGTAAGACGCGCGAACAATTGCCCACTTCTGGTCGACGATGATCTCTCGTCGAGGATTGGCGGTCATGCGTCGAACCCAGCTGCCGTTCCTCGCAGTTCAGGCTGTGCGTGGCCCACTGGCTCGATGCCCGGAGCGAAGGCACCATGACAATGGGTGACATGGATCCGGCGACGTTCCGGCGATCCGCGCATCAGCTCGTGGACTGGATCTCCGACTACCTCGCGGGCGGGTCCGACCACCGCCCCGTGCTGTCGCAGGTCGAGCCCGGCGACATCCGCAGGGCGCTCCCGTCGACTGCCCCCGAGCAGGGGGAGCCAATGGAACGCATCCTCGAGGACTTCGAGCGCATCCTGGTCCCCGGACTCACCCAGTGGAATCACCCGGCGTTCTTTGCGTACTTCAACAGCACGGGCAGTGCGCCGGGAGTGCTCGCGGAATTCCTCACCGCCGCCCTCAATCAGCAAGCGATGCTCTGGCGGACGTCCCCGGCAGCGACGGAGCTCGAAGACGTCGCGACCGGATGGCTCCGAGAACTGCTCGGCCTGCCCGAGACGTTCGAGGGCGTGATCAACGACAGCGGATCGTCGTCGACCTTTCACGCATTGCTCGCCGCGCGCGAAGCCGCCATTCCCGGCGTCCGCCTGCACGGCCTCTCGGCGCGCCCTGACGTTCCGCGACTGCGCGTGTACTGCTCCGAGCTCACCCACTCGTCGGTGGACAAGGCGCTGATGGCGCTCGGCATGGGACACACCGCCCTGAGGAAGATTCCCGTCGACGATGCGTATCGCATGCGCCCGGATGCCTTGCGGGACGCGATCGCCGAGGATCGGGCCGCCGGAAATCTCCCGGTGGCCGTCGTCGCCACGGTGGGAACCACCTCGGCGGGGAGTGTGGACCCCGTGGCCGCGATCGCGTCGTTATGCAGCGCGCACGGGGTGTGGCTGCACGTGGACGCCTGTCACGCCGGCACGGCCGCGATGCTGCCCGAGCACGCCTCCATCTTCGATGGCGTGCCGGAGGCGGACTCGGTCGTCGTCAACCCGCACAAGTGGATGTTCACGCCGATGGACGCGAGCGTGCTCTTCTGCCGGCGGATGGACACGTTGCGTGCGGCGCTGGCTCTGACGCCGGCGTATCTGGAAACGCGCGAGGGGGGCGCCGTCCACAACCTGATGGACACGGGCATCGCGTTAGGACGCCGGTTTCGCGCGCTCAAGCTGTGGATGGTGATGCGCGTATTCGGCGCCGAGGGGCTGCGCGCGCGTCTGCGGGAGCACATCCGGCTGGCGCAGGAGCTCGGGCGATGGGTCGAGGCGGACGCCGACTTCGAGCTCCTGGCGCCCGTGTCACTCAGTCTCGTGTGCTTTCGCGCGGCGCCGCGAGGGCTCGACGAATCAGCGCTCGATGCGCTGAACGAGGAGCTGCTCGAGCGCGTGAACGCGACCGGCGAGACGTATCTCTCCCACACGCGGCTCCGCGGGCGTTACGTGCTCCGGCTGGCCGTCGGACACATTCGCACGACGGAGTCCCACGTCGCCCGGACATGGACGTTGCTGCGCGACACCCTCCGCGATCAGCTGCGCGGAACCTGAAAAGAGGATGGCGGCGGCAACGCGAACGAGTTCCGGCTCCGTGGTCATGACGTCGCTCCATGTTTCGTCTAACTTGGGCCTGTGAAGAAGCACGTCCTCCTCTACGGCCTGGTGGGCGGCGTTCTCGTCGCCGTCCTCCGGCTGATCGAATACCGGTATCTCGTCGTCGAGCACTCCCTCGAAATCTACGGGGGGCTGATCGCCGGCGTGTTCGCCGCGTTCGGCATCTGGCTCGGCCTCAAGCTCACGCGGGCGCGCACGACCGTCGTGGAGACGGTCGTCGTCAAAGAGGTGCCCGTCCCCGTCCGAACACCATTCGTGCGCAATGAAGCAGCGGTCGAGACCCTTGGCATCACCCCGCGCGAGCTCGAGATCCTCGAGCTCATCGCGGCTGGCTTGAGCACGAGGGAAATCGCCGAGCGGATCTTCGTGAGCGAGAACACGGTGAAGACGCACTCGAGCCGGCTGTTCGACAAGCTCGGGGCGAGGCGGCGGACGCAGGCCGTTCAGCTCGGCAAGGAGCGCGGGCTGATTCCGTGATGGCGGGGGGTCCCAGGGTCGAGCTCATCTCGCCAGGTCAAGGAACCGCAGCAGGCCGCAGATGCACGCATGATAGCCAGCCGGGCCGACGTCCGCATCTGATCATGCGCAGGTGTAACAAAGAACCTTGGAACCGTACCGGAGAGCGTCCTCGGCCGTTCTCTGCGGCGTTCCGCGTTCCTTGGCGCACAGCGCAGGACCTGAACCCTCACCCGATCGGATGATTTTTCGCCCCCGAACGAAGAATCATCCGAATGGGTGACGACAACCGCCCTCGCCGATCATACCCTCCGGCACCTCACCTCTACCGGAGTGCTGCGATGACACGCGTCGTTCTCGTTTTCGGTCTGCTCGCGGGTGCCGTGCTGTCGTCGATGATGGTGGTCAACGTCGCCTTCATCGACCGACTGGGATTCGGTACCGCCGAGATCATCGGTTACACGACGATGGTCGTAGCCTTCCTGATGGTGTACTTCGGGATCCGCTCGTACCGCGACAACATCTACGGCGGCACGATCAGCTTCGGAAAGGCCTTCGGTATTGGTCTCCTCATTACGCTGGTCGCGAGCGTCTGCTACGTGACCACGTGGGAGGTCATCTACTACTGGATCGCGCCTGACTTCCCCGAGAAATACGGCGCGTACATGCTGGAGAAGGCGCGGCAAGGGGGTGCGACGGAACAGGAGCTGGCGGCCCGGGCGGCCGAGATGGCGGAGTTCACCGCGGCGTACAAGAATCCGTTGATCAACGCCGGCATCACCCTCATCGAGGTTTTGCCGATCGGGCTCGTGGTGACGCTGGTGAGCGCGGCCATCCTGCGGCGGGATCGCCCCCGGGTGGCCGCCCCCGCCTGAAACGCCCGCTGATCACTCCACGCGCGCGCGCCCGGCGACGCGCGCGCGCAAGCGCGATAACCAGTTCGTGGTCACCATCAGCTGAATTCGATCGGCACTCGGCTGCGGCACGAGGATGCGCTCGTCACCCGGGGCTACGTCGAACGCGCGCGTCTGCAGCGGGACGATGCGCTCGCGGGTCGCGACCTCGATGGTGTTGCCCGACGCGCTGAGATTCGCCGCTACCACCCATCTTCGCCCACCCTGGGCGAGGACGTGGGAGTAGAACAGGCGGGCGCCGTCACGCGACCAGACCGGGTATTCGCCGTTGCCGTCCGAGATCTTCACCCGGCCGCCCCGGGCCCGAAAACGACGCACGAACACGTTAGGCCTCCCGCCTTCGATCGCCGCATACGCCAGCCATTGCCCATCCGGGGACACGCGACCGCTGCAGACCGATCCCATTGGCTCGTCTACCAGCTTCTCAGGCGTTCGGCTTCCCTGGAGTGGGAGATAGAACAGCTCCTCTACCAGGTCGGCGGCCATGAACCTCGAGCCCCGGCAGAAGACGACACCGCGCCCATCGGGCGTGGCGCTCGCCTGGAAGAGGGCGACCCCATCCGGAACCTCGAGGAGCTTCTCCGGCGGTTCGGAGCCATCCGCAACCTGCCGCCAGATCGCCGCGTTTCGGGGGAACCACGTCGTGAACAACAGCGCTCCTCCGTCGCTCGTCCAGTCGGGCTCGACCACGTTACCTAACGACGTGACGCGAGTGAACGCTCGTGTCCTCACATCGAATGTCCAGACATCGGTGATCGACGTGTCCCCACTGGGTGCCCATACGTCGACGGCGATTCGTCGGCCATCAGGAGAGAAGCGTCCAACGGACCAGATGGTGTGCTCATCGCCGGAGATCGTCTGCGTGCGGCTGTCAGCCTCGAGCAGTACGAGTCGCTTCGACACCTGGCCCCGGATGTACGCGAGCGTGCCGCTCGAGGAGAGGTGCACCGTCCGCGTATTGCTGAAGCTCACGTCTTCCAGCACGCGTACGGGGTCTCCGGCGAATCTCAGGTGCCTCGCATCGAACGGCACGGCCATGATCGACGCGCCAACCGTGTAGAGGGCATAGCGATCGACAACGCCAACGGGGCGTGCCGCGCGAAGGGAGCTGGTGTGCGACGACCCGGTCTCGAGCGAGCCGATCGCCAGAAAATCGTCCTCGGTGAACCCCGGTCCCCATTCGGTAAAGAGCAGGGTCTTGCGGTCGGGAGCCACGTGCGGGAAGGCATGCGCCCGCAACGAATCCTCCGTCAC
This sequence comes from Gemmatimonadaceae bacterium, assembly GCA_025930755.1. GTDB lineage: Bacteria > Gemmatimonadota > Gemmatimonadetes > Gemmatimonadales > Gemmatimonadaceae > JAICNG01. The sequence continues at coordinate 11,028 of JAICOJ010000027.1, read as the reverse complement.
CGTCACTGGCCGCACCGTCCCTCCCGTCGCGGGCAGGCGGCCCAGGCCGCGGCGTTCCGGGCGCGAGCTCCCCAGCACGATCGTCTCGTTGTCGACCCACGCGACGCCACTGTACCAGTCGATTCCCTCGGCCAGCGTCATCGGAGCGATCGATCCATCCACGCGGAGCTTCAGCAGTCTTCCGCCAAAGGTCGCGACGGCCAGCCACTCGCCGTCGGGCGAGAACGCCACGAACGACGCCAGCTCGGTTCCGGGAAGCGGCGTGGCGTTAGGCTCGGACAGCCGCCGCACGAAGAGCTGCGATCCCGAGTCGGAAGCCGCAACGAGCGCCAGCATCCGCCCATCGGGTGACAGGGCAAAATCGCCGATGTGTTGACGGACGCCGTTGATTACGGGCGGGTCGATGACGAAGGTCAGCGACGGTGTATCGCCTCGTTGTCGAGTGGCCAGTATCACGACGAGTGCGCCAAGGACGAGAGCGCCCGCGATCATCGCCGTGGGACGGGAGAGCAGCCGGCGTCCGCTCGGTGAAGCTGCCGCACCCGATCCCGCGGCCAACGCGTCGGCGAATTCGCGCGCCGTCTGCCACCGGTCGGCCGGCGTCTTTTCCAGCGCGCGCAGCACGGCCGCCTCCGCCTTCGGTGACACGCCGGGTCGGATGGTGCGAATGCTTCGCGGCCGCTCCGTGAGGAGCCGCGCGATGATCGCTCTCGACGTCGTCCCGGTGTGGGGCGGCTCGCCGGTGAGCATCTCGTAGACAATGGCACCGAGCGAGTACACATCCGTGCGGTGGTCGATCACCCGGTCGCCGGTCGCCTGCTCAGGCGACATGTACTGCGGGGTGCCGAGCGAGAGTCCAGTCTGCGTGATGCGCTCGCCGGCCGCGGCCTTGACGGCGAGTGCGATGCCGAAGTCGGCGACGACCGGCTGCCCGTCGTGGAGGAGGATGTTCTCCGGCTTGAGGTCACGATGGACGACGCCGTTCCGGTGCGCGTAGTCGACCGCGGACGCGATCGCCGCTGCGAGGCGCACCGTCTCGTCCATCGACAGGTGTTTTTCGCTCGTCAGGCGCGCTCGCAGCGTTTCGCCGGGAATGTACGGCATGACGTAGAAGAGCAGTCCGTCCGCGTCGCCGCTGTCGAAGAGCGGCACCAGATTGGAATGCTGCAGCCTGGCGGTAACCTGTATCTCGGCGAGAAAGCGCTCGACGCCGAGCACGGCGCCAAGCTCGGGGTTCAGTACCTTGAGCGCGACATGCCGGTCGTGCTTGAGGTCGCGCGCGAGGTACACCGTCGCCATCCCGCCCGCGCCGATCGCGCGGTCGATACGGTAGCGCCCGGCTAGGGCGGCGTTGAGGAGGGGTACGGCGTGCACTCCGGGATCCTGACGGTGGGCGAGCTAAGATAGAGCGTCCGGAGAAAGGCGCCAAGCCTGAGGGTCAGTCCCCGCTCACCCCTGGATCGACGGGCGGGTGCCTCCGGCGCCGCGCCGCCGCGCCGGGCCACGCGTTAGGTGCATACCCTTCGCGCGCGGCGACCTCCTCATTGACCCACTCGATCACCGCCGCGTAACCGCGGCTTTCCGGATCGTGCCGCAGATACTTCGAGACGACACCGATCACGCGAAAGCCGCGGCGCAGCTGAAAGGTCAGCGTGCGGTCGACGAGGTCGCCACTGATCACGGCCCGCACGTACTCCTTGGCCGTCATGCGATCCGCATGCTGGTGGTAATCGCGCAGGCGGGCCCCGGCACGAATGCGGAGCAACCCGAGGCGCCGGGCGAGCGCCTCACGAGCGGCGTACAGCCGCGTGCCGACGCCATGCCCCTGGAGCGCCGGCGACACCATGATCTCGGCCCCGTAGAGCGTGCGTCCATGGACGGGATCGTGGTTGGCGAAGGTGCCGGTGGCGGTGAAGTCGCGCCATGAGGTCGTCAGCTCGTAGTCATCCCAGAGGACGATCAGGCTCGCCGCCATTCCAACGATCTCGCCCGTGGCTTCGTCCACAGCGACCAGCTGACCGTCGGGAAAGACCTGCAGGTGCGCCGAGAGCTGCGCTTCCGTCCAGGTCGGCGCGCCCGGATAGACCATGTGGCTGAGCGCAATGATGCCGGCGAAGTCGGCCGGCGTCGTCTGCCGAACGAGCACGGACCTGCGTTCCGTCGGCCGCCGAGCGCTCACAGCGTGCGCACCTGCACGTCGCGCACGACCTCCGCCGTCCGCTCACTGTCGAGCAGGGGGAGCACCGTCCCCGAGGCGCGCGATTGAAGGATGGTGCTCAGGTTGAGCTCTCCGATCACCATCATCTCCTGGTTCATGGTGCCCTCGGCGAGAATGCCGTCGCGGGCGAAGGAAAAATCGCTCGGCGTGAGGATGGCGGCCTGGCCATAGTTGAGGTGGACGGCCGGCACCATGGGGAGCGACCCGACGGTCGCGGAGTGGATGACGTACATCTGATTCTCGATCGAGCGCGCGTGTGCGCAGTACCGCACGCGAAGGAATCCCTGCCGGTCATCGGTGCAGCTGGGTACGACGAGGATGTGTGCACCCTCGCGAGCGGCGGCCCGCACCATCTCGGGGAACTCCACGTCGTAGCAGATGGCGACGGCCATCTTTCCGAACGCCGTATCGAAGACGGTCACCCCGCGGCTCGGACGGACATCCCATTCTTCGGATTCGAACCGCGTCATGTGTAACTTGCCCTGCGTCCCGATCTCACCATTCGGGGAAACGATGTGACAAATGTTTCGGATGACCTCATCACCGTTGTCGCCCCGGCACATGACCGGGACGGTTCCGCCGACAATGTAGATCTGTTGCTCGCGCGCGAGCCTGGCGAGCAGCTCGATGACGCGAGGGGCGAGCGCGGCCAGCGAGCGCACCTGGTCGCGGATGGGGCGCTTGACGTCGCCGAGCGTGAGCAGCTGCACCGTGAAGTACTCGGGGAACACGACGAGGCCGCACTGGTAGTCCGCGGCGGTCTCGACGAGCGCCGACACCTGATCGCGAAACTCGTCGAACGTCTTGATCGGACGTATCAGGTACTGCAACGCTCCCACGCGAAGTCGCTCCATTTCACCTCCAGGATCATGCAGCTCGATACGACGTTGAGGGCCGCCAGGCCGCGCTTCCCTGGGGCGAAAGTGATCGCCCTGATCTTTCTGCCAAGCATCATCCGTGCTCCCACGCTCCAGACGCAGGAGGTGGGGTGGAGCGGAGCGATCGAGGCGAGCGCGAACGTGCTGTTCGGCGCGGCGCGTGGGCGGCTGGTGGCGCTCGAGGCCGGCACACAGCGGGCGGACAGCACGCTCGAGGTGCAGGGGGACCTGCTGCTCTCGTACGCCGACGCGCGCACCGAGGACGAGGAGCGCGAGGTCACCGCACGCGCCCTCCGTGTGTCGTTAGGCGCCGACTATCGGCCGTTCGAGCGCCTGAGCCCCTTCTGGTTCGGGAGCGCCGGGTCGAGCCTTCAGCAACGCATCGACCGCCGCTACAGCACCGGGGCGGGAGCGAAGCTCACTTTCTACCGCGAGGGGGAGGACGACGTCAGCGCCAGCCTGGCGCTCTTGTGGGAGCACACGCGGGCGCTCGACCCCGAGCCGCCGGCCCCACTCAGCGAAAGCCAGGCGCGCTGGTCGCTGCGCCTGCGTGCGCGACGCCAGCTCACGGAGGCAACGCGCCTCGAGCACGTGACCTTCTATCAGCCGGCGGTGGAGCGGTTCGCGCGTTACATCGCCGAGTCGACGACGGCGCTGGCGGTGACCATCAATACCCGCATTGCCGTCACCGGGACGCTCCGCGATCGCTACGACAGCGAGGCGCGGTCGCGCGGTGCGCGCAGCAATCACGATGGCCAACTGCTGGTTGGGGCGCGCGCATCGTTCTGAGCGATGGCTCGTGGCACGTGCCGTGCACGGGAGAGCAGTCCATTTCGTCAGGGAGGCCATCATGGCTGGAGACCGCGAGCTGATCGAGCCTAACGAGGGGGACAAGCGCTACGCCCGTCGTGACGAGGAGGGGAAGTTCACGGAGCAGGATGACGTGAGCCGCTCGATCCCGAAGGACCGGGAGACCGACGCCGAGAACGAAAGCGAGAAGGGCCAGGGCGACCGCGGCGATCGGCGCTGACCCTCGGAGAGATCCCCGTACGCGCGAACGGCAACACCAGCATCGGTGTTGCCGTTCCTGCATTCCGCCCGACCGAGATCAGCCGCCGGCGGCGACCGTGACTCCGGCCGGCGCAATCTGCGTCGTCATCACACCCCAGGCCGCGTGCCCCGGGTCCAGTTGATACGAGGCAGGATCCTCCACCCGCAGGATGACACGGGCAGCAACGTCGCCAACGGTGTTCACACCATCGAGCGCCGTCTCCGTCGCCACGATCACGCCGACGTACTGGGCGAGCTGCGCCGGCGGGAGAATCGCGTTGCCCGGCGCACCGATCCATGACGAACCGCTCACCGAGAAGGCGTGGCCCTTGAAGCTCCCGTCGGCGCTGTACGCACCGCCGGTGACCTGCTTGTGCCACTGGGCGCCCCAGAAGTTGTACCGCTGCCCGGCCACGATCCCCTCGGCGTTTCCGCCCCAGATCACGAACATCGTCGGGAGATACACCCACACCGGCGACTGGGCCGCCGACGACGGAAGGTAGAACTCCGACCCCAGGAACTGCACCACGACCGAGTGCTCGCCGTTAGGCAGGGTCACCTGCGCGACGCCGTTGAAATTCGTGGTGGCAAACGTCTGCTGGATGACGCCGGCGGTCGTGACAATGAAGCGCAGTTGCACGCCGGAGATGGGGCTCCCGTCGAAGCTCTCCGTCAGTCGCGCCGTCACCGGCGATCCCTCCGCGAGCGTCGCCGACGAGAGGATGGCGAGCTGCGTCGGAGCCGGAGCGACCGGAAAGCTCGCGACCGCGGCAACCGTCGGCTGAAACAGATAGCTCGGGTTGCTGATCGGCGATTCCGGATCCGTCGCCACCGTGAAGTCGGTACCCGGGAATGGCGTGCTCACCGCGGGCCATGAGCCGCCCGTGATCGGGACGCCCGGACTATCCCACAGCGTGATGCCAAACGACTTCAACCGGAAGAAGAAGGCCACCTCCATCTCCGGAGCCCACGAGAACTCGCTGTAGGACACGCTCACCGTAGCCGCGTCCGGTCTCACCGCGAGCGTCTGGGCAGCGCCGTCGAAGCTGCGGATTTCGGTCACCGAAGGACTCGTCCCCTCCGCGGTCACGTTCGTCGAGAACGCTCGGCCGACGAGGTCGAGGTCTTCGCACAGGCCGAGGGCCAGCGGATCGATCGGAACATTGGGAATGACGAGGACGCCGACGCTCGGGCACCCGACCTCGGCGATCTCGAGGCGCTGGGTGGACTTGAGCGGCCCGGCCAGCGTCGTCTGGTGAATCATCGACAGGATGCTGAGATGGAACGTGCCGAGGTCCGCGCACACCACTTCCAGCTCCAGATTCAAGGTGCAGAAGTCGACGTTCAGGCCGTAGTCGAAGCCGAGGCCTCCGGTGAACGTGAATGCCGTCCCGAGCGCGGGAAGCGGCGCGACATTTACCGACACCTCGCCCGGAACGTGATACGTCAGGCCTGGCGATGTCGCCGTGAAGCGGAAGGGCCAGTCGAAGATCCAGCCTCCGAGGGCGAACGTGAAGGAGACCCTGTCGAGCACGAAGCAGCCGACGACAGGACAGAAGAAGGGAATGTTGGGGATCTCCCAGTCGTCGGAGACCACCGGACCACCCCAGCAGCCGTGGAACTCGTGCACGTTCGCATCGGTGTAGTCCATGTCCTGGCCGATGCATAACGACGTCGTCGCGGCGGCCGCGAACGATGGATCGACCGAGCGGGTCCGAACCGAGCGCGGTACCTCGTCGGTGGCGAAGTTGTGCGCCGCCGTCGGGGGACCGGCGCCGCTCAGATCGGTGACGAGCATCGCCTTCATGCTGGTGCCGGTCCGCGTCCCTGAGACGAGCAGCTGCGTGCGCAAGGGAATGTCTTGCAGCGACGCGACTCGCGCCCCCTTCACGTAGATCTCCGTGGAGGCGTCCGTCGTCACGCGGAGACTGCCGCCGCGACGGCCGATGGACAGCTCCTGCCTGGCGGATCGCGCCTTTCCGCGCGACGCCGGTGTGAACTCGAGCTCCTGCTGCTCCAGCACGAGCGAGGAGCCCGTTCGCTCGAGGAGGATGCCGAGAGTGGCGACGCCCGTTTCTGCTCGGGAGCTTGGCGTGCTTTCGGGCGGCGATTCAGCTGGTGCCGGCGGCGGCCCAACCGGATCGTCGGCGCACGCGGTGAATGTGACCGCTGCGGTACAGAGGACCATCAGGAAACGGGGTCTCATAGACCACCTCCTGCGTCGGTAAACGCGGGCGATACCTCGGTCGAGGTGCGCATGGAGGGGTACATCGGTGGTGGCTCCGGAATATGTCCGGGCCCCGTCGAGTGGGATGCCGCAGCTCGTGTGGCCGGCACGTTAGGCGACGTCGTCGTCGCGCGCGTGCCGGAGAGCCGAGCGATCACCGCAGTCCCGTGCCTGTCGTCTTCGGTGGCACGGAAGTGCCCCAGAGTAGCGGTTCAGGGTACGCTCGCGGATTAAGGTTTGATTAAGTGTCTCGGTGCCGTCGGCAGGTCACGCTCCCTCGACAGACCCCCGGGCAGTCCGTACAATCGCAGGCAGGACGTTGGGTCTTCGACCAGGGATCATGCTGACACCGCGCTCCAGATGAGTCGCCTGCTCGCCGCCCTCGCCCTCGCGGCGATCGCGCTTGCTCGCGACGCCGGCGCCCAGCGGCCAGCCGAGCAGACGATCCCGGTGACCACCGCGCCGGGGACGTCGGCGGCCCGGCCCCGGGGCGGGCCCGGCGCCGATACCGCGGCGCTCGTGCTGCACAAGCGGCTCATCACCGTCTTTCGCGCCCCTCTCGGCGCGCTGACGCCGGAAGAGCGGGCGGACGCGGCGGCGCGCCGGATCGCCGCGGTCCTCGAGCAAGCGCAGTCGGACAGTGTCGAGGCCCGGGCGATCCCCGAGGGCTATCTCATCATGGTCGGGGGCCGTGCCGCTTTCAGCCTAACGCCGGCCGACGTCGACACGCTGGTCGATCAACGGCTGCCCGACGTCGTGGCTGCCTCGGTCGCTCGCCTCCGAACCGCGCTCGCCGCCGAGCGAGAGGAACGGAGTCTTCCGCATCTGCTACAGGCCGGCGGGCTCGCGCTGCTGGCGACGATTCTCTTCATCGCGCTCCTCCGGCTCATCCGCTGGAGCCGGCGCCGGCTGTCGGCCAAGCTGCTGCGGGCGGCGGCCGCCCACCTGCCCGACCTGCGCGTCGGAGGCTTCACGCTCTTCTCGGCGGAGAGCGGTCTCGCGCTCGTCCGACGGCTGGTCGACATCGTCGCCTGGTCGGCCGGTCTGTTCGCGGCCTATCTCTGGCTGGCGTTCGTGCTCACGCGGTTCGCGTACAGCCGGCCGTGGGGGGAAGCGCTGGGCGGCTATCTCAGCGAGACGGTGGGAACGCTGGCGATATCGGCCATCAGCGCCGTGCCGGGCATTTTCACCGTCGTCATCATCCTCGTCGTCGCGCGATGGCTGGGTCGGGTGGTGTCGACGTTCTTCGACGCCGTCGAGGGCGGCCAGGTGGAGGTGCCGTGGCCGCACCCGGAGACGGCGAGCGCGACGAAGCGAATCGTCATCGTCCTGCTCTGGCTCTTCGCGATCGTCGTCGCGTACCCCTACGTGCCTGGGAGCGGAAGCGATGTCTTCAAGGGGGTGAGCGTTTTCGCCGGGCTCGTCCTCTCGTTGGGCTCGTCCGGGATCGTCAACCAGGCCATGAGCGGCCTCGTGCTGATGTATTCCCGCGCCTTCAAGGCCGGGGACTACGTTCGCGTCGGGGAGATCGAAGGAACGGTGGTCGCCCTGGCGATGCTGTCGACCAAGATCCGCACCACCAAGCGGGAAGAGATCACCCTGCCTAACGCGGTGGTGGTGAGCGCGTCGGTCAAGAACTATTCGCGGACGGCGGCCGACCCGGGCCTCTTGATCTACACGTCGGTCACCATCGGCTACGACACGCCGTGGCGGCAGGTCGAAGGACTCCTGCTGCTCGCGGCATCGCGCACGTCGGGGCTCAGGCGCGAGCCGCCGCCGTTCGTGCTCAAGCCGTCCCTTGCCGACTTCTACGTGGAGTACCAGCTCAACGCCGTCCTCGACCGTCCCGAGGAGCGCATGCGCGTGCTGGACCGGCTGCACGGGACCATCCTCGACGCGTTCAACGAGTACGGCGTGCAGATCCTGTCACCGCATTACGAGGGCGATCCGTCGCGCCCGGCGGTCGTGCCGCGTGAGCGGTGGCACGCAGCACCCGCGCGTGCGGCAGAGGAGTCGCCTCCTGCAAGCCACGGTGACGGCTCGACAGCCTGACGGATTACCCCGCCGCTTTGCGTTTCTGATCAGGTGGCGTCGGAGCGCCGCTCATTCGCCCGTGAAGCAACGTCGACATGTGGTACTCGTAATAGAGCTGGAACTTCGTGTCGACGGCCCGCTTCAGCGACGCTCGCACTCGCTCCTCACGAGTCGCCGCGTCCCCTGACACGGATTGCAGCAGCGCATCGTAAAAGTATGCTTCGCATCGGAGCCCATCGAGCGAGAAATCCAGGACTCCGAGCTCGGAGGCCTGCAACGCTTGCAGGCTCTCGAGCGGACCATGAATGCGCCCCGGCTCGATATGGCCCGCATAGTATCCGATGAGCATCTCGCGCCACACGCTGCGATCCTTGTCGCGCAGGCGATCGCGCCACGTGGTGGTGTCGATCGCGGACCAACGCTCGCGCAACAGCGTGTCGGCCGCGCGGCGACTGTTCTCCGACGGCCCACCCTTCATCGCCCAGAACAGCATGAGGCGTATGTAATCGCGGTATTCGTGGTCCGTGTCCGACAGGAAACGACGAGCGATTCCCTCGCCTTCGGGACGGCCGGCCAGGAGGTGGGTCGCCGAGGAGAGGAAAAGCGAGAACGGATCGTACGGCTCCTGGGCCAATACGGTGTCGGCTATCCTCGTGGCCGAGTCGATCTGGCCGCGAGCGAGATAGACGAAATGGCGCATGATGTTGGCGTGCCGGGAACCGGCGACGCTCGGGGTTCGAAGCAGGCTGTCGAGCGTCGCGAACCTTCCGCCGAGGGTGTACACGTCCATGAGCGTGGATGTCACTGCGGCGCGGTCGGGCCAGCCACCGTCGTCCTGCAGCGACGAAAGGATGTCTCGAAGTTGCGTGTCGGCCACCGCGAGACGGTTACGATCGCCGTGCTGCGCAAGCATCAAGTTCGCCTGCGCGCGCCCTAGCTGAATCCACGCGCCATATCGCGCGCGTTCCTCCGGTGCGAGGTCCTGCGTCTTGCGCACGCGGGATTCGGCGCTATCGAGGAGACTCAGTGCCTCGATGACCTCGTCGCGCCCCGGACTCGAGCTGCGTTCCACGCCCACGTACAGCGGGAAAAAGAAACTCCGCGGCCGAAGGCGAATGAGCGAATCCAGCAGCTGGCGGCACCACGCGGCGGATCGATGCTTTCCAGAACACAGGTCGGTCAGCCCCAGCGCCAGCGTGCCGTCGTCCCCGTCGCTCCAGCGGCGTACCGCCTCCGACAAGAGCGCTCTTGCCTGCTGAAAACGGACCGGGGTCGTGTCCGGCCGCGGGAGCATGAGGGCCCGATACGCGAGGCGGTAGGCGTCGTTCGATGGCCACTGCGCGGGCGCTCTCAACGCCATCAACGTGTCGAACACCATCCCCGCGCGCCCCTGATATCCGCGAGCCACGTAGGCGCCGAACAGGCACGCATGCAGCGACGTGCGTCGCTGGGCCGGAGCTTGTCGTCTCGCGCGAATGACATCCTCGAGCACGAACAGGTCCTCATCGGAGAGCGCAACGGGAGCGCTCGGCTCGCCCCCGGATGCTTGCGCACACGTCCGCTCGATGGCGCGTGCGACCCGGTCTACATGCCTCTGTCCGTAGAGAGTGAGGAAGGCATCGGTCGCCTCTCCACGATTGCGACCCGCGGCGCCGCGGAAGTGTTTCAGTGCCGAGGTTACGTCGTCACGCTCCAGCGCGGTGATGCCACGACCGACAGCCTCGGACGCCGCGGTCGGAGCAGCCGCGATCTCTCTCGGCGTGCTCAACGCCTCCCGTGTCGAACGCAGCGCAACCGCCAGCTGCGGCAGGTCACTCATGTCGTGGACGAGCGACCAGAAGACGAGCGACGTCAGGAGCCATTCGGCGCCGGCGCTCACGACGCCGGTGTCAGACGCTGGGCGCGCGTTCAGCGCGGAATCGTCGGAGAGCGCCGCGCGTAGCAGTCGCTTGATGTCTCCGGGCATGAGGCGCGACGAAACCCAGCGACCGGTTCGGGCGGGGAGTCGCCCGACGATCTCTCCCACGTCGTCCGCGGTGAGCCACTGCGCACCGTGAGTGAGAACCAGCTCCCGAACGCGTGGGACGACGGTCGACAGGAGTGTGGCGGGCTCGCCCGGCATCGTCTGAGTGCCGGGATCGCCCATCGCCTGGCCTCGCACCTCAATGCGGTACGAGTCCTTCTCGAGCTTCGTGTCGTCGTTGAACCAGTTGCCCTGGTAGAACCAGACGTTCGGCCCCGTGAAGCCGAACGCACGGAAGAACTCGCCCCCGATGTGGTACACGGAATCCCGGACCTCGGCGGACACCTCGTTTCGGGATACGTTGGCGACGCGGGAAATGAGGCCGTCACCCACGAAGAGACGCACGGGCTGCTCGCGACGAGGGAACACCTCCTCGAGCCCCTCGAACGCGAAGCTCGTTGTGAAGGTGTCCACTTGTGGTGCCGCACGCACCGCTCGCGCTCGCGACAGGGGAGCCGGGTGGGATGACCCTGGCACCGCCCGCGCGACGGCGGCCAGGCGCTTCGTATCCGCCGTGGGCTCATCGGCGACGGCATCGAGAATGCTGCTCAACGAGGCTATCGAGCCCGTGTCGCGAACGATCGACAGCAACACGTCG
>JAICOJ010000238.1 GCA_025930755.1 Gemmatimonadaceae bacterium | reverse complement strand
GAACTGGAACCCTCGGGAAGCTACAGCCGCCAATCGTAGCATCCCGAGGGTTCCCGTTCGCAGTTCGCAGTTCGCAGTTGCAGTTCTACTTCTCGATCTTCCAGAAATCTATCCCCCCCGCCTGCTGCCCGACGTCCACCGTCGCGATCGTCTTGTAGGTGGCGAGGTCGATCATCTCCACCGTGCCCGGCTCGGAGCCGATGCCCTCGACGGAAATGAACGCATAACGGTTGTCGGGGGAGATGACCGCCCCGTGCACGACCTTCCGCTTCGTCGGCACGCGCGCGAGCTCGCGACCGCTGGCGATGTCGATGATCGAGACCGACTGGCCGCGCTTGTTCGTGCCGATGAGGAGGCGCCCGTCGCTCGACACCGCGAGGTTGTAGACGCCCGGTCCGGCGGGAATCCGGCGCGTCATCTTCCACGTCGCCACGTCGATCTCGACGATGTCGCTCGACTTGTTGCAGGCGACGAAGACCTTCGAGCCGTCGGCTGACGGCTGCGCCCAGGTGGGCGAGCACGCATCGTCGCCCGGCTTCGGAGGCGTCATGCCGTGGCCCGCCATATCGTGCTGCTGGTGCGATCCGGCTGCCACCGCGCGATGCGGCGGGCCCGCGTCGCCGTGCTCCTTGCCCTTCGTGACCATGAAATGTCGGGCGGCGCCAAAGGTGCGCGTGTCGATCTCGACGATCATGTCGTCCATCATGCACGCCGAGTACTGCTTCGTCCCCTGCGGGTTGACACGCGATCCGTGCGGCATCACGCACGTCGTCGTCCGCGCCACCTCGACCATCGCCTCGGTCGCGACGACCGACACCGACGACGGCACCGGATCCCCGTGCAGGTTGAAGTTCACCACGTACAGGAATTCGCCGTCGGGCGTCGTCTGCATCGTCGCCGGGAAGTTCCCGAGCTCGACGCGGCCTTTCAGGGTGTCGCCGTGCGTCGTGTACTTCCACACGGTGCCGAAGGGCGTACCGTGGGCAATCGAGACATAGTAGTACCGGCCGTCGGGCGAGACCGCGACGCCATGTGGACCGTCGACGTCGGCCGGCATGATGCCGGTCGTCAGCCTGTGATCGACGGTGCCACCGGTCGGGCCGAATCGGAGCAAGGCGATCTCGTCAGCCGATTCCGCGACGACGTACACGAGATAGTCGCGGTCCGGCATTGCGGGCGCGGACGCGGCCGGGGCCGGGGCCGCGATCGATCCGGGCGCCGGGCGCGCCGCAGGAGACGCCGCACACGCGGCGACGGCCGCCGAAAACCCGAGAGCCGCCAGATAGCTCGGTATGAAGCGCATGGAGACGATTCCCAGAGGACGACGTCGTGTGAAGCTGTGAGCGCTCAAGTTAGCGGCGCAGCGCGCCGGTATGGAGTAGAGGGCCCTGTGCCACGTACCCCCGAACGCGCCAGGCGTTTCGTACGCGATGATGTCGGGTCGCGACACCCGTCGTCGACGATGTACCACGGTGTCGCCCCCACGCCACTCTTGCAGAATCCAACCGGCGTTTCCACTTTGTGACGCCCATCACACTCGAGCAAGGCAGCACCGCAGCATCGCGCGAGTCGGGATGCACTACCCACACCCCCCCCGGAGGCTCGTGATGCGACACCTCAATGCGGCGCGAGACATACTCGTTCCGCTCGCCGGGATCGCCTTCTTCGTGATGCTGGCCACGCTCGTGGCGTGAACACGAATCGGCGACGCGGCCGAAGTCGGGCAATGCGCATTCGGTAGTGAAACGAGGAGCGAGGCAGGTGCCCGCTCCTCGTTTCTCATCCCTCACTCCGGCGGGAGATACTCGCGCGGTATCGGGTTTCCCGGACGCTCGAAATCCCAGAAGATCGTCACGACCCACCAGCGCTGGCCGTTCGTGGCGAGCTGAATGCTGTTGATCCCGCGACTGAACGGCGGCGAGTCGGCGCTCTTCACGCGCGATTCGTACGTCGAGAAGACGTGGGCGATATTGCCGTAGCGCTCGACACGGCGCGCGATCTCCCGCTCCCAGAAGCCATCGCGCTTCAGGAACGGATCGGCCGAGACGACGTACTCCTCGACCGTCATGTTGCGAGACGGCACGCGCCCGTTCTGCGCGGGCGCGGCCACGATCAGGCGCGCACCGCTCGCGAACAATGAGCGGAAGCGATTCCAATCGCGGTCCTGTCCGGCCGGGCCCGAGATCACGTCGTAGAGCGCGGCGATGATCGCTTCGATGGAGGCGACGTCAGCCGGCCGCGCTTCGGGCGAGGCCGGCTGCGGCGGTTCGGCGACGACCGCGGCTGGCTGCGGCTGGGGGTCGACGTTAGGCGCCGGCGCGGACGCGCACGCGGCGTGGACGAACAGCACCAGGCACCCTCCGACGCGTTGCATCATGCTTCGGTCCTCCGTGGTGAAGCGTTCTCGACGGACGTGAGGCGCTCTTCGAGTCGCGTGATCTCCAGGTGCACCCCCAGCTCGCGAGCGAGCTCGAGTCCCTGCGTGTAGCACCGGCGCGCCACCTCTGGCTGGCCATCGCGTCGATTGATGTCGCCGAGCAGGCGCAAGCATTCGACGCGGCGCCATCGATTGCCGGCCATGTCGAAGTACCCGAGCGCCGTGCTGGCGGCCTCGTCGGCGCGCTCGAGCTCCCCGGCGCAGAGCATCGTCTCGGCGAGATTCATCGTCGCCAATGCCGCCAGATCGAGATCCTCGATCTCCCGCGCCATGTCAACCGCTCGCGTCAGCACGCGTTCCGCGATCTCGAAGTTCTCGCGATCCATGGCCGCGCGACCGTAGTTGTTGAGCGCGAACGCCTGGCCCCACCGATACTCGGCGGCCTGGAAGCAGCGGTACGACTCGAGAAACCGATGTTCGGCGGTCTCGAAATCACCGCCTTCGGCGGCGATGGCGCCGAGATTCTGCAGCGCGACGCCGCGGATGCGCGGGTCGGTCGTCATGCCAAGGATTCGCTCGAGGAGGGGCCGCGCTGCCGCGAAATCACCCTGGCTCTGAAATACCGCGGCTTCAGCGTTGAGCGCCTCGGCGTGGGCATCGCCGAGTCCATGCCGAATCGCGACCGCGGCGCTCTCGCGCGCCGCCTCCAGCGCGCCGTTCCAGTCGCACCGCGTACGAAGCACGCTGGCGCGGCGGCGCCACGCAGTGGCGACGGTCAGCGGGTCGTCGCCACTTGCCGCCGCCTTGTAATGAGCGAGGGCGCGGTCGAGCATGCCGAATTTCTCGAGCCGCAGGCCTTCTTCGATGTCGCCAAGCGGGTCAGGCAT
>JAICOJ010000264.1 GCA_025930755.1 Gemmatimonadaceae bacterium | reverse complement strand
GGCAGCATCCTCCATCAGCTCGTCGCATACGGAGACGAACAGGCGGCCGCAGTGGCGCCCGTTGACGTCAACGGCATTCTGCGCGACCTGCAGCCCGTGTTGAAGCAGGTGGCCGGTGATGCCATCACGCTCGACCTGCGTAAGCACTCGTCGCCGGTGAACGTCGACGTGAACGCCGAGCGCGTCGAACGGCTGCTCGTCAACGTCGCGAGCTACGGACGCCAGCGCATGCCGTACGGGGGGCGTCTGCGAATCGAGCTCTCGACTGTTGTCGTCGACGGAAAATTCATCGCGCAGCACCCCAATGTTCGACAGGGTCCGCACGCGCTGATTACCGTGACGGAAGTAGCGCGGCCAGCCACGGAAGGCCAGCTTTCCGACCACGCCGACAAGACTGAACCCGCTCTGGCATCCGGACGGCCGCGCGTCGAGCTCGGTGCGCTCCAGGAGCTCATCGCCGAATGCGGTGGTCATCTGTGGATTACCGCCGAGCCGGGAGGGAGTATGGTGGTGAAGATGCGTCTGCCGCTGCGCGCCGCGTGGGAGCGTCAGGCCAACGCCCGCGCCCGGCAAGGTCTCGGACGCATCACCGCTCGCCTGCTCGGCCGCTGAGCGCTCACGGCGCGAACACGCGGATTGACGTGATGCAATCGTTGAACCCGTCGCTGCACCCGGGTCCCGCGAAGCGCAGGTTTGCCACGTCCCCGGTCACTTCGATGTAGTCCCCGTCGAAGTTGTCGTGCTCGTACACATGGGCGCGCCAGCCCGGTGCGACACTGATCGACGAAATGCAGTCGTTCCACGCGGACGTCGGCAGTCCCTGGCTATCGGTCTCGAAGCACGGTCCCCTGTAGTCCTTCAGATCGCTGACGTTCGTCGTGATGTGCGCGGACTCGCCGAGGTAGTCGGCGTGCTCGTACACGATGATGCCGGTCTGCAGTTCAGCGGGAGCCGTCGGGAACGATTCCCTGCACCCGGAACCGGCCAGGGCGACAACGACGACAGTGGCCGCACTGATTCTGGTCAACGCAGATCGAACGATCGCTTCCCGATGGTGATGATCTCCGCGCGCAGCTCTCCGGCGTTTCGTCTGCTCACGAAGCCCTGAACGCTGACCGTGGTGCCCGGCTTCAGCATCGGCTCCGTCAGGTCGCGGAAGTCCATTCTCACGGGCGGGGCAAGGATCACCGTCCAGTTCTTGCGGTCGACGTCGAGGGTCAGTACCCCGTACGGCGTCTTCTCGTAGCGCGTCTCCTTGATGACGCCGGTGACGGTCAGCGGCGTCGTCCGATCGTAGGCGGGCCAGTCGCGCTCGGTTCCGTAGACGAGATTGACGTCGTGGATTTGCGGACCGGTCCATGGGCTGATCGATTTTTCGAGCAGGGAGGTCAGGTTTCCCTCCATGCACGCGTACTCCATGATCTCCACGTTCGGCGTGAGCACGAAGACGCGCTCGTTGCTGATCGGCCGCGTGTAGGTCTTGGGATCGTCGAGCACCCACGTGAACTGTATGCGTCCGTAGACCGGCCGCCTGAACGTCATCGTCAGCTTTGCCTGATCGCTCATCGGATGACCGATGGTGCCAAGCTTGGCGTAGCCGTTGAAGTTCACCGCTTCAATCACCAGCGCATCGCCGTCCCAGCGGCCGCGTGAGTCGCCGAACCAGGTCGGCGGCCATTCCCTGCGGTGGGGAAGGCCCTCGGTGTTGACCGCCTGAAACATGGTGCTCTGCTCGAAGAGGAAGGCGATGTATTCGGTGTTCTGTACGATCTGCATCGGATGCGGCGTGAACGATCGGATCCATCCGAACGGCATGCAGCTGCCGGCGTAGTCGCCGTCCCTGACCGGGTTGTAGTTGTCCCATTGCGCCTGACCCCACG
>JAICOJ010000170.1 GCA_025930755.1 Gemmatimonadaceae bacterium | reverse complement strand
CGAGCGGGGGCGAGGAGCGGAAACGACAGGGTGGGACACATGGCGCTCGGCGGCCCGAGCGGCCAGCTCAGAGCATGCCGAGACCCGTCAGGTGGCCGACGGCCGCCGTTGCCCCCACAGTCTCGGAACGAGCCGACCAGCGTTCGCTTCTATGCTCACCGGCGCGAGAGCCTCCGAAGCTCGGCCTCCGCGGCGATGAACCCGAACGCCGGCCAGCCGCCCGAAGCGACGGCACGCTCGAACCATCGCCGGGCCTGCGCGGTGTCCCCGTGCACGAGGTGCCAGTTGCCGACGCCATAGCTCAGCGTCGCGATCGCGACATCGCCGGTGTCGGACGCGGCGAGCACGGAATCGGGCCCGATCTCGCCTCGATACAAGCGAAGCCGTTGTCGATAGGCGTTGGTCGTCTCGAGCGAGTCGGGGCGCCTCCGGAGCATCGCGTCGGCCTCGGCGCGTCGTCCGGCTCTCGCGAGCGACATCCAGAGCCAGTCGGTCGCTCCGGCGAGCTCGCCGCCGTCGGGCGCCAACGGTTGGGCACGGGCGAAGGCGGTGGCCGCACCGCCGAAGTCTCCGCGCACGAATCGCAAGACGCCGAGGTGATACCAGATGCCATAGTTCGAGCTGTCGAGGGCGAGGCCTCGTGTGAAATCCGCTTCGGCGCGGCCCAGCTCACGCACCGAGAGGTAGCGGTGCCCGCGCCAGCGATAGAGCATCGCGTTCCGCGGGTGCCGCGCGATCCCGCGCGAAAACGTCTCGATCGCTTCCCGGAACTGCCGGGCGCCCGATTGCGCGATGCCGAGCCGGATCAGGAGGTCGACGTTCGCGGAATCGGCGGCCGACGCCGCTTGCGCGCGGGCAATCGCTCCGGTATCTGGCTGCGCGCGATACTCGACGCCGGCCGGTGATCGGTATTGCGGCGTTTGGGCCAACGCCACCGATGCAACGAGCGTCGTGACCAGAGCCCACACGCAAGCGAGACGCGATCCCGGCATCTGACCTCCAGGGTGTGCTGTGCTCAGGGAGTCTTTCTCGGGCGCATGAGAAAGCTCGTGATGGCGTGAATGAACGCCTCATGCGAATGCTCGATATGTGCGGCATGATCGGCATTCGGAAGGATGACCCATGCGCGATCCTCGGTGCCGAGGCGCGCGAAGAGACGGCCGTGCGCCGTGCCGGCGGCGAGCGGGTCGCGCGAGCCGGCGATCATGAGCGTCGGGACGTGAACGGCGCTGGGATCCGTGGCATTGAGCTCATGCATTCTCGCCCAGTCCACGGTAATGGGATCGGCCGCAATCGCGGCGCTCACGAAGGCTTCTCGCAGCGCAGCGGACGCCGCGCCCGGCGTGATGAAATCCTCTCCCGCACCCTCCCGCGTGTTCCGTGCGCGCGGTGGAGTCGCCGGGTCGCCGGCGACCGGGCGCCTTGCGTCGATGTCACCCGGAAACGCGTAGAGAACCAACGTCGAAAGCTTCTCGGGAGATCGCTGCGCGGCGAGAAGCGCGATCATCGATCCCCGGGAATAACCGAGGAGCGATGGTCTCGTGCCAGCTTCCTGGCGGGCGATCCAGTCCAATACCGCAGCGAGATCCGCCGCCGCGCGATCTGGTGTGATCCAGCCGGTGCCGTCGCGCGCCGTTGCGCCGTATCCGCGCATGTCGACGGCATAGGCGGCGAATCCCCTCGCGGCGAGCGCGTCCATCACCGAGCGCTGCTCGCCCGGTACGCGAAGATCGAAGTTCGGGAGCGAGCTCCATCGTCGGCCGTGCACGAGCAGAACCGCACCGCGCGGTGATGCCGGCCGCTTCGCCCACACGCTCAGCGGATGCCCGTCAACGACTACGACGTGCTTCGACGGCGGCTTGCCACATGGCTCGCAGGGCAATGCCGCCTGCGCAGCCACCGCGCCGTAGAGCGGTGCGACGCTCAGCGTCGCCGACGTCAGCACGAGTCTGAAAGCACGCATCTGACGCGCTACTCCCCGGGGAAGCGTCATCGTGTCAGAACGATGTAGAGCATGAGCGCGCTCAGCGCGAGGAAGATGACACCGCCGACGACGAATTCATGCGCGCGGTCATACGACACGCGCTGCAGCCCTCGCATTCCCCATTGCGGAATGACGAAGCTCACCAGGGCCTTCATGACCTGCGCCCACCCGATGAGGGTGAGCACCATCGGCAGCCCCGTCCACACGTTGTGGAACCCCACGATGACGGAGCCGAAGATGAGGCTCAGAAAACCATTCACGAAGACGCCAGCGTGCCCCTTGCCACGAAGCCAGATGAAGAAGTCGATCCACGCGCGCGGCTGAACGGTGTGCGAGAGCCCGATCACCAGGAATTGCACCCCCGCGTAGATCTGGATGGCCTGTTCCATGGACACTCCACGGTGAGTGAATCAGAACACGCGCCGCTGCAGGCGACCGACCGTGAATTTCGCCGTGTCGGCGATTGCCATCACAGTCATCACGCCTGCCTGGACCGGATCCGTCACGACGAGGTCCGCCGCCTCGGGGACGCTTCCCGCCATGTTCAGGCTGACGACGAGCAGCCCGCGAGCGCGAACCTCGCGCACGGCGTGCTCGATGTCGCCGCCCATGAGCGAGCCCGCCAGCACGAGTGCCGACGCGCGCGGAAGTCTGGAGACGGCGCGCACCGCATCGGCGAGCGTCTGCTCACCGACCAGGGGAATGGTGTCCACCGAAATCCGTTCGCCGCGGATATTGTGACGATCGGCCTCCGAGATGGCGCCGATGGCAACCTGTCCCACCTGCGCGCCACCGCCCATGATGATGACGCGTTTGCCGTAGATCGTCGCGAGCGTCGCGACCCGATCGAGATCGCGCACGATCGGCAGCGCCCGAAGCTCCGTGAGCACGACCGCCGGATCCTCCGGAACGTCGATCTCGAAGTACACGGCGGCCTCGCCGGCACCATACGCGGAAATCTCCACCGAGGAGATGTCTCCGCGGTGCCGGGCGATGACGCCCGTGAGCTGGTGGAGCACGCCCGGGCCCGACTGCGTTCGTACGAGTACTCCGATCCGCTCGCTCATCTCGGCCCTCTCTCCCGATGGAACAGTGTGCTGTCGGCCTAACGAAAAAACGGGCCGAGCGGCCCGCTACCCCCCACGACCCACTTCGCGCGCTCGCTCTTCCGTCGCGCGGTCGAGGACCGCCCGGATCTCCGCGATCAGTGGCGGGCTCGCCGTGTGCTCGCGCGCGTAGCCGAGGTTGAAGCGATAGTCGAAGTCGGGAGGATTGCGGCCCTGCGTGTGCTGCAGGATCGTCTCGAGCTTGTCGAGCGCCTTGGCGAGCCGTGCCTCGGGTGACCGGGCTGCCTCGTACTCATCCCACAGGGCGAGGATCTCGGACCGTAACGTGCCCGAGAGCGGCTCGAGCAGCCGCACGAGATCGCGACGCTCGTCCGCCGCCTTTCCACCGGTGGCGCCCGCTGCCCGCCGGCGCGCCTGCTCCGGCGCGGGAATGTCGCCGCCGATCGCCTCGCCGAGGTCGTGCACGAGGCAGATCTTGATCAGTCGCGCGAAATCGACCTCGGGAAACTCCGGTGCCAGCAGGAGGGCCATCAACGAGAGCCGCCAGGTGTGCTCGGCGACGCTCTCGGGATGGCCCTGGGAGGTGTACGCGCTCCGAGTGACCGTCTTCAGCGTCTCGGCGGCACGCAGAAAATCGAGCAATCCGGCAAGCTCGGTCGCATTCATGCGCCCAATATGCCTCGGGCGCGACCGACGTCCAGCCTAACGCCGATCCGCCACTCGCTCGGCGTTGATGAACGCGATGAGCGGCCCGATGTCCTTCTCGCGCAGCCCCGGATTCGGCATTCGCTTGCCGTTCGTCGCCGGCTTGATCGAGGGGTCGGCGAGGAACCGCGCGAGATAGGCGGTCTCGAACCTGCGGTCGGTCAGATCCGGACCGAAGTCGCTGAGCTCCCCGGTGATCGGCACGGCGCTGTGCACGTGACAGGTGACGCACCCCTTCGCGGCGAACATGCGGCGGCCGCGCTCAGCCTCGGCGAGTGGCGGCACGCCGATCGTCGGCAGATGCGCTTCCACCGTCCCGCGGACCGGCTTGATCGAGTCCACGACACGCCACGGCAACAGAACCGCGCGGCTGCGCCCGAAGCCACTGCCAATGGTGACTTGCCAGTCCCCCCGCTCGGGAAATGTGATCGTGCCGCGATAGCCCCGTTGGCCGTCCTCGTTGAACTCCCAGGTCGACCCGGTCACCCGTTGGGATCCGGCTTGCGCTTCGATCGTCGGCTTCAGTCCGGGGAGAGCAGTAGTCCCGTGCTGGCGAACCTGCCAGGAAAGCTGCAACGGCTTTCCGGCGATCCACGCGTCGGGAACCTTCGACACCGACACGACCGCCCATCCGCCGGAGAAAACGAATGCCGTGATCGACAGGAGAGCCGACGCTGCCAGGACGGTGATCGCGAGCCGCTTCATGGTCGCTCCGTTGATGCGGGGTGCTGGTTCGATGCCGGCAAGCGACCGTGTGCTTGAATGCCCCCGGTTGCCTCAGCTCGTGCGGTGCCCCGGTGGGAATCCGCCCCCGATCTCCCGCACGGCCCGAATCATCGTCAGCGCGACAAGTCCAACCATCATCACGGGTATGCCTACGTCGAACAAGCCCTCGAGCCATTCCCCCAGGGAGGCCGCGAACAGCGTGAGCGTACCAGTCGTGACCATCACGACCGCAAGCAGGAACAGTGTGAATCCACCCAGCACGACGACGAGGCGAGCGCGCGAGGGGCCGGGATTACCGCTGAGGAGCAACCGTGGGAGCCATCCCGGCACGAGGAGGGCCAGGCCGTAGACCACCGCATGCCAGGTGAGCCGCATTCCGAGAATGAGCAGCGGCGGTGGCGGGTCCTTCACCGCCCATTGTGCCAGCTCATCCAGCAGCATCGCGGTCCATATGGCCGACGCGGTGATCCCCAGAGCAAGCGCCGCGAGCCGCGCGCGAGCGAGAGGGTCGGACAACGTGCGCAAATGCCGCCAGACCAGGAAGACACCGATGGTGCCCGCGACGGTGAAGATGCGCCAGAGAAGGTCGAGCCAGGAGGGACTGTTCACGAGTGGGTGGACCGCGGTTGAGGCAATCGCCCGGGGTGGGCGCCGTCAGGAGGACGATCGGCGCCTCGCCCCGGTCATGTCTCACCGCGCAGCCACGAGAAGGCGGTCCTCCCAGGAGAAGTCCGGGTGCGGCAGCTGCTGTTGCTGGTACCACTGATACGTCTCGCGCAGCCCGTCCTCCAGCGGCGTGAGCTCGAGGCCGAGCTCGGAGCGCGCCCGATCGCTGCGGACGGTAATGGGCGGGATGTCGAGGTAGACACCGAAGTAGAATGGGGGGGCGAACAGCGCACCGCCCGCGCGCTGGATCTGCTCCCGTGGGATGTGCACGAGGTGCGCTTCGCGACCGGCGATTCTCGCCAGCAATTGCACGAAGTCGATCTGCGTGATGGGCGGGTAGCTCGCGAGATTGTAGGCGTGACCGACGGCGACGTCGCGTGTCGACGCGAGGACCGCTGCGCTCGCGACATCCTTCACGTGCACCCACTGCATTGTGCGCGCGCCATCTTCGGGGATGATGATCGGCCGGCCGGCGCGCAGCCGGTCCCAGAAGAACGCCTCTCGGGGGAATGGATTGTTCGGACCATAGATGAACGCCGGTCGCAGGGTCGTCACGGGAAGACCTTGCCGCCGGTGCAGATCGAACAGCGCTCGCTCGCTGTCTGCCTTCTGCGCGCCGTAGACGTTCGGATGATCGGAGGGTACCAGCGCCGCCTGCTCGTCATACGGACCGCCTTCGGGATAGGCGGCGACGGTCGACGTGAACACATAACGACGCAGTTTCGCCGACGCCGCGACCGCGGCCGCGGTCACCTGCTCGGCAGTCGTCCCGCGCTCCCAGTCGTAGACGTTGTCGTACACCACGTCAAAGCTCGTATCGCGCAATGCCGACCGAACGGCCGCGACGTCGTTGCGGTCGCATCGGAGCTCGGTGACCCGCTCGCCGAACGGGGTCCCGTTCCCCCGATGCATGATGACGACCTCATCGCCGCGCTCGAGCAACTGATCCACGAGCGCCCGGCCGATGAAGAGTGTTCCGCCGATGACGAGCACCCGCGTCATGGTTGCCTCCCCGTAGAATTGTCGGTCGCCTAACGTCGCGCGCCGCGTCCATACCGCGGCGCACGAACGGACTCCCAGACCGTGACAGTGCGTCGGGAAGCGCCCGCCCGCAACCGTCGCCGAGGGCGAGGCGTCCCGGGCTACACCGCCGACGGTTGCGCCACCCCCTCTCGCGCGACAGGATCGCCAGCCGACGCATGGGCAGCAGGCCGGT
>JAICOJ010000231.1 GCA_025930755.1 Gemmatimonadaceae bacterium | reverse complement strand
GCTCATGGTCTCGGTTGCCCTGATGCTCTGGCTGACGGTAATCGTCGGAACGTACGTCACCTTCCCGCCCTATCGCGCCACGCCACCCGAGGGCCTCACCGATCTCGCTCGCTATCCCCGCTCGCTGATTCGATCAGACCCCGAGACGGCATGGCTGCACTCGTTCGCGATGGAGATCAAGGAGCACATCCCCTGGATCGCCGCAATGCTCGCGAGTGCGGTCGCGTTCGTCAGCATGCGGTATCGCTCGGACATGCGAAGGAACGCATCGATCCGTCGCATGACGACGGCGATGGTCGGCTTGTGTCTGGCGGTGGTCGCGGCGGTCGCGATTCTGGGCGTGTTCATCAACAAGGTCGCTCCCCTGGAATGACCGAAGGAGCCGCGACATGACCGACATGACTGGTACGCAGCGAGAGACGGTCAACGGCGCAGCGGTGGCCGCCTTCCTCGCCGCGGGGATCGGTGCATTCGCGATGGGACTGCTGGTGATTCTCAACGAGGCGGGGCTCTACGCCGCACCCGCCCTCTACGCACCCGCGGGCGGCGTCACCGGTCGCACGACGTTCGCCGTCGCCGCCTGGCTGATTGCCTGGGCCGTTCTACATCGCCGCTGGAAGGAGCGCGACGTCGCGTCCCGTCGCGTGTATGCCCTAACGCTCGGTCTCATCGCGCTGGGTATACTGCTTTGCTTCCCGCCGGTATGGGGCCTTGTCTGACCAGGCTCGATTGAGCGCATCATCCGCGCACCCCCGGATCCTGACGAGGCCCCCGCGACGTTGTTCACGGGGGCCTCGTCGCTCGTCAGCCCTCTCCCACCGCGCAAAGCCTACGCGCCGACGAGAAGCCGATCCTCCACCTTCGAAACGCCAGGGGCGGACCACGCCGCCTGCTCGGCATCGTTGCGCTCCGCCCAGGAGCGGACGTGGCCGGTCAGTCGCACGGTGCCATTCAACGCCTCGACGTGGATTCGCTGCGCGTCGAGCTCGGCCGAGCGTTTCAGGGCGGTCTCGATCTTGGCGCGAATGTCCTGCACTGACGCGCGCGGCTTCACCGTGATCAGATTCGTGATTCCCTTGACTCCGGTGAGATACCGCAGCGCGCGGGCCGCAGCGGTTCGTTGATACTGCCACTCGACGGTGCCCTCGAGGGCGATCCATCCGTCCTCGACGCGAACCGTCACCCCGTCGTCGGGCACCTCGATGTCCCATCGTAAGGCAGTGACCGCCGCGTGCGCCAGGTCGGTGTCGCTGCGCTCGGTCGCGGTCGGCAGCTTCACCGTCAGCTCCTCGGCGACCCCGCGAACGCCTCCGACGCGTTTCGCCGCGTGCTCCGCCGCATACTTCTGCGCGTACGTGTCCACCTCACCGCTCAGGGTGACCACGCCGTCCTTCGCTGCGACGCCGATCTCGGCGCGGCCGACGGCCGGATCCCACCGAAGCTCGTCGATGACATCGCGTTGCAGCTGCATGTCGGTTTTCATTGCGCCTCCCAGTGCAATCGTTGATGCGCTCCCTCGTTTGGACCCCGGCGCGCGCGCCTCCGCGAGACGGCGACGTGCGTAGCAGTCATATGGTCGCGCCGCCGGCGTTGGCTGTCAGTCGGCCGAAGCGACGCTCATGCGCGCGAGAATCCCCTACACGACACGGCGCTTTCTCCGACTGACTGCGCCCATTCGCGCTCTAGCTTGCGTCGGTAGAGAAGCTCTCACGCCGAATCACCTTCGCAATAGAGAACGCCATGCTCACGCTGCGCGACATCATGACACCAGAGGTCGTCACGCTGGATCCGGAGATGACGCTCCGCGACGCCCTGGAGATTCTCACGGGGCGGCACATCAGCGGGGCTCCGGTCGTCGAGGGGGGCCGCATCGTCGGCGTGTTCTCGGCGATGGATGCCATCGAGTTTCTGGCGACGACACCGGGGGTGCCCGACGTCGCGTCAACCCAGGACGAGGGTGACGCTGAGGATCCGCAAGAGCCCACGGACATGGATGCTGACGCCCCCGCAGCGTACTTCGTCGACTTCTGGTCGGACGCGGGGGCGGATGTCGGTGAGCGCTTTCGGGACGTGGGCACGGCAGCATGGGATCTCCTGGCCGAGCATACCGTGTCAGAGGCGATGAGCCGCAGGGCGGCGGCGCTGACCCCGGACGCCAGCGTGCGGGCGGCCGCTGACGTCATGCAGCGCACGGGGGTCCACCGCGTGCTCGTGATGGACGGGACGAAGCTGGCGGGGATCGTGAGCGCGCTCGACATCGCCAATGCCGTTGCACTGCGACGGCTCGACAGCAGGCGATACGTCTACCCCGGTCGGAGTTCACACATCACGCCATCCTGAGCCCGCCTCGAGGAGCATCCATGTTTCGTGACATCGTCGTACCCCTGGATGGATCGGGGCTGGCCGAGCAGGCGCTCGAGCTCGCTGACTGGATCGCGGGCGAGTGCGACGCTCGCCTGCATCTGGTTCGCGTGCATGTGTCGTGGCCCGGGCAGTACGCGGACGAGGATCGTGCGCCTCGTGCGGGCGACGAGCGGTATCTGGAGCTGCTCGCGTCGCCGCGTCGTGAGGCTCGTCAGGATGTGCGCGTGGCGGTCCTCGATGGTTCGGTCGCCCTGGCGATCTCCGACTACGCCGACCGCGTCAACGCCGATTTGATCGTGATGACGACCCATGGCCGGACAGGCAATGAACGACGGCGACTCGGCAGCGTTGCGGCGGTCGTCGCGCATCACGCGGCCTGTCCGGTGATGCTCGTGCGGGCTGGCGAGCGGAGCACAGCGCCGTTCGATCACATCGTGGTCGCCGTCGACGGGACCGAGCAGCCGGAAGCCGTAACCTCCATGGCGTTGCAGCTCGGTATGCTGGGTCATCCGGCGTTTCGCATCGTCCACACCTTGGCGCCCGCAGGGGCGCTGGAGCTCATTCCTGCCGGCGGTGGCACCGCGCGCCCGGAGCAGACGCGGGCGGAGGATCACGTCGCTGGCATCGCCGCCCGGCTGCGCGCTGCGGGGTTACGCGCCGAGGTGCTCGTGACGGTGACGGAATCGCCGGCCCACGCCATCGGGGCCGCCGCTCGACAGGAGGGCGCGGGCCTCATCGTGCTCCCCACGCGGCTCGACGCGGCGTCACCGACTTTTGCACCGAGTCTCGCCGAGGCAGTGCTGCACCAGTGGTCGAGCCCCGTGCTGCTGCTCAAGCAGACGTAAAGCCGCCTAACGTGGCACCGGGCTGGCCCGAGCCACGACGTGCCGGAGGGTTTCCCATGATTCGCAACGTACTCGTTCCGCTCGATCGCTCACCATTCGCTGAGCAGGCGCTCCCGCCCGCCATTGCGATCGCACGACGCGCACAGGCACGCCTGCATATCCTGCATGTGCGCACGCTGTCACCGCCGCTCGCCTTCCAATACGTCGACTGGTGGGCCGACGCGCTGCTCCAGGACGAAGCGCAATACTTCGAGAGCATCGCTCGGCGCGTCCGGGAGGTCGGGGTTACGCCGGTCGTCGAAACGCGG
>JAICOJ010000270.1 GCA_025930755.1 Gemmatimonadaceae bacterium | reverse complement strand
TGGTTCAAGGAGCTGCTCCACGAGCTCGATCGCGTGCGCCAGCTGCTCACCGCGGATGACCCCCACCGGGCGCAGCACACACTCAAGCGCATCCTCACCATCCTCAAGGTGCTCGTCGCACAGCTCGACATCCTCGAGACCATGACGCCGCTGGAGTTCCTGTCGTTTCGCGCGCGGCTCGAGGCGGCGAGCGGATTCCAGTCGGATCAGTTCCGGCAGATCGAGTTCGTCCTCGGGGCCAAGAGCGAGAAGGCGATTCGCCGTTTTCCGGACAGCAGCCGTGCCCGCGCCGCACTCGAACGCCGGTATCACGAACCAACGGTGTGGGACGCGTTCCTGCATTACCTCTCGCGCGAAGGCTATGCGATACCCGCGTCGCAGCTGTCACGCGATGTTACCGCGCGCGGCGAGCCATCAGCCGCGGTGCAGGAGGTGCTCATTGCCCTGTATCGTGCGGATCCGAAGAACGCGGAGCTCTGCGAGCGCCTCGTCGACCTGGACGAAGGCGTGCAGGAGTGGCGCTACCGCCACGTGAAGATGGTGGAGCGGACGATCGGCGCAACGCCGGGCACTGGTGGCTCAACCGGATCGGAGTACCTCCGCAACACGGTCGGCCACAATCTCTTTCCGGACCTGTGGGAGATTCGCGCGCGGCTCTGAGCAAGTGGATGTCGTGGAGCGAGCCTTACAGGCTCGCTTCGCGAACCCGCAGGGTTCGCGGCACAGATCATCTATTGGGAGATGGCGGCGTGGGGATAGCGCTTTCGGTGGCGACCGCAAACCGGCGGAAATTGCTGTAGAGGGCGATTCCGTCGGGGTTCTGCGTCCGCATCTCGACCGGCACCGTGACCTGCAGTTTGTCGTCGAGCCTGAACTTCGTGACCATCGTCGGGATCCCCCGCCCGCGCCCGATCTCCAGTTCGGTCTGCAGGACGCGGCCGGTGCCCTCCTCAATCCAGGCTCTGCCGCGGGTCGGCGCATCGAGATCACCGAACGCGCCCGTCCGCAGGAGCGTCGGGCGTCCCATCTCCACGAACGTGACCAGCTTCACCTCGCGCGGCCAGTCGGATCCGGCGTCGCTGACGGTGAGCTCGAATCGCGACTGGAAATCGGACTGCAGGAACCCGAGGACAAACATCGGGTTGAACACGGAGGGCACGTGGGCCTCGCCGTCGTTCATGATCCGCCGCGCGCGCTCGCGCAGCCGCTCCGTCGTGTTGACGAACAGGTCGAGGAGGCGTTGCTCGCGGCCCGGAACTGGTTTGCTGTTCACGTGCGACACGTCCCGATACGGGATCAGATCGCGACGCGATCCGGGGTACTGAACGAGAAGCAGCTCCGACGTCACCTTTCGGTCCGGTTTGCTCAGGTCGAAGTCTTCCTGCGCAACCACGTTGGCGAGTCCATTCACGACGCCGGCCACGTATCCTGCCGTCAGCGACTTCAGCTCGGCGGACATGGCGACGCCGCGTCCCCTCGTTATCGGCCTCGACACGACCGTCGGGTCGCGCACGATAGCAAATGGCCTCGACAACGTCTTCACCGTGGCGCCGTCGCGGCGAACGACCGCGCGCGCAAGGTAGCGGCCAGGAGCCATCGTTGCGGTGACAAATCCGGTAGCGACGTGCGCGCCGGGCGTCTCGCCCGGCCGCAACGTCAGCGTCTCCATT
>JAICOJ010000178.1 GCA_025930755.1 Gemmatimonadaceae bacterium | reverse complement strand
TGACGGAGGGGAACATCTTTCAGGGCGAGCTCGCCCTCGATCAGCTGTTCTTCCTGCGTCCGGCGCCCGGGTATGCCAAGTATCGCACGCCGGTCGACGGCTTCTATCAGTGTGGGTCGGGGACGCATCCGGGCGGCGGGATCATGGGCGCGTCCGGACGGCTCGCGGCGCTCACCATCCTCGGCGAGCGGTCATGACGTACGATGTGATCGTGATCGGCGGGGGCCTCGCGGGCCTCACGAGTGCGGCGCTCCTCACGACCTCGGGTCGGCGCGTGCTCCTGCTCGAGCGGCGGGACGTGCTCGGCGGGCTTCATTCGACCGATGAGATCGCGCCCGGGGTGCGCGGCGACGCGGTCGAGCACGACATCGGGTGGATTCCACCCTCGGTGATGAAGGCGCTCGAGCTCGATGAGCGAGCGCTGGCGCTGGTGCGCCCGGATCCCTCGGCGGTCTCGCTGCTGCCGGGCGGCGAGACGCTGACGCTGTGGAGCGACCCCGCCCGCACGTCGAGTGAGCTGCAGCGACATTCGCCCAACGACGCGCGCGCGTGGCGCGGGTTCGGCGAGCGCGTGAGCCGGCTGGCGGGATTCCTCCAGGCAATGTATGACGGTCCGGCTCCCGAGCCGCTGGCCTCGGGGACCGGTGAGCTGCTGTCAATGCTCGGGCTCGGGCGCAAGGCCCGCTCGTTAGGGCGCGACGGCATCATCGACCTGCTGCGCACGCTGCCGATGAGCGTCGCCGACGTGCTCGACGAGACCTTCGAGAACGGGGCGTTGAAGGGGCTCATCGCGACCTCCGGCCTCACACGTCTCGTCCAGGGACCAAAGTCGGGTGCGACCGCGTTCCTGCTGGTGCACAACCACGTGGGTGCACCCGCCGGCGCCATTCGCTCGCGGCTCATCGCACGCGGCGGTCTTGGTGCGATCGCCCGCGCGCTCGCCGACTCGGCGCGCGCCGCCGGAGCCGAAATTCGTACCGAGGTGACGGTCTCACGGATTACGGCGAGCGAGGAAGGGGTGAGTGGTGTCGTGCTCGAGGGCGGTGACGAGATCTCCGCGAGGACGATTCTCTCGACGCTCGATCCACGTCGAACGCTTTACGATCTCATCGACCCGACCTTCATCGATCCGGAGCTGTCGCACGCGATCGGAACGGTGAAGTATCGCGGCGCGTGCGCGAAGGTGAATCTCGTGCTCGATGGACTGCCTTCGCTCCCCGAGGAGCTTCTTCGTGGGGCGCTCGTCGTCGCGCCCAGCATGTCCTACCTCGAGCGGGCCTACGATGCCGCCAAGTATGGCGGGATCTCCGAGCGGCCCTACCTCGAGGCGCGGATCCCCACCATGCACGACGCGTCGCTCGCACCGGCCGGACGGCACGTGATGTCGGTGCTCGTCCAGTGGGTGCCCTATCGCCTGCGTGGCGCCGCGTGGGACAGCGCGCGCCGTGAGGCCGTCGGAAGCCTCGTCATCGACACGCTTGGCGAGATGCTCCCTGGCTTCGCCGAGCGCGTGGTGGCGAAGCAGGTGCTGACGCCCAAGGACATCGAGGATCGATACGGCGCAACGGAGGGAAGCCTGACCCACGGCGAGCTCACGCTCGATCAGATTCTGTTCATGCGCCCGGTCCCCGGCCTCTCGCGACATGCGACCCCGATCTCCGGGCTGTATCTTGGCGGTCCGGGGACGCACCCGGGCAGCTCCATCGCCTCGGCCGCCCGCGTCGTGGCGGCGATCGGCGGGTCGAAGACAACCTCGCGGGTGCGCGCTCGCGCTGCCGCGGGCGCAGAATGACAACGATCCTGGTGTAATCGTCATGGCGACTTTCCTTCGCACGGTCGAGAGCTTCGTTCAGGGCGCGCGCACCATGCCGCAGCGCTACTACGTCGGCGATGAGGTGTTCACGCTGGAGCAGGACCGCATCTTCGCCCGATCGTGGCTGTGCGTCGGCCGCAGCGCGGAGCTGGCCGAGCCGGGCGCATACAAGCTCCAGGCGATCGGTGCGGACAACGTGATCATTCTCCGCGAGAAGGGTGGCTCGCTCCGCGCCTTTCATAACGTGTGTCGCCATCGCGGGACGCGTCTGTGCGAGGCCGCGCGCGGAACCCTGCGCGAGACGATTCAATGTCCCTATCACGCCTGGACCTACGCGCTCGACGGCCGCCTCATCGGCGCGCCGCACATGCAGGAGGTCGCCGGGTTCGACAAGAAGGAGTACTCCCTCGTTGGCGTCGCGCTCGAGGAGTGGGAGGGGTTCATTTTCATCAACATGGCGTCCTCGCCGGAGCCGTTCGACGAGGTGTACGCGCCACTGCTCGGGCGGTTCACGCGATTCAACCTCGCGGGGCTCGCGGTCGGGCGCAGCATCGAGTACACGGTGAGGTCGAACTGGAAGCTCGTGCTCCAGAACTACAACGAGTGCCTGCACTGCCCGACGATCCACCCGCAGCTCTCGCGAGTGCTCCCGTACACGAGCGGCGCCAACGATCTCACCGCCGGCCCGTTCCTCGGCGGGTTCATGGAGATCGCACCGCCGCACGCGAGCGCGACGATGAGCGGTCGCTCGTGCGGGCTCCCCATCGGGGCGTTGCCGCAGGAAGACCAGCGCCGCGCGTACTACTACAGTCTGTTTCCGTCGATGATGCTCAGCATCCACCCCGACTACGTCGTGTACTACATGGTCTGGCCGCAGTCGCCGAGCGAGACGAAGATCATCTCGGAGTGGATGTTCCATCCCGAGACGATGGCACAGCCCGACTTCGACCCCTCCGATGCGGTGGAGTTCTGGGATGTGACGAACACGCAGGATTGGCACATCTGCGAGCTGAGCCACGCGGGGATTGCGTCGCGTGCCTACGTGCCCGGGCCATATTCGCCTCGAGAGAGTGTTCCCGCGGCGTGGGATAGGGAGTACCTGGCCCGGATGAGCGACGGGATGGCACCCCGGGCATGAGGTTCAACGGCAAAGACGTCAGATGTCAGAATACAGAATTCAGAATTCAGATAAGACCTACGGGGAGCCGGTATGAGCTCCCCGTGATCGTTTCTGAATTCCGAATTCTGTATTCTGACATCTGACGTCTTTGCCGTCCCTGCCGACATCGAAGCTCTTTGCCGTTTCCAGGCCCGAATCGTATACTCTTTTCCCCCCACGGAAGGAGTGCATTATGCACTATCGTCTCGTCGCTCTGCTCGCGCTGTTCGTCGCTCCAGGGGTTCTCGCTCAAACGCCCCGGGCCGCCCCGACCGCGCAGGGCATCCCCGACATCAAGTACGAGAAGTTCGTTCTTCCGAACGGGCTCACGGTGCTCGTCCACGAGGATCGCAAGGCACCCATCGTCGCGGTCAATCTCTGGTACCACGTCGGCTCGAAGAACGAGAAGCTCGGACGCACCGGGTTCGCGCACCTGTTCGAGCATCTCATGTTCAACGGCTCGGAGAACTACAACGACGACTACTTCAAGCCGCTCGAGAAAGTGGGGGCGACGGACCTCAACGGCACGACGAACTTCGATCGCACGAACTACTTCCAGAACGTGCCGACCTCCGCCCTCGACCTCGTGCTGTTCCTCGAGTCCGACCGGATGGGCCACCTGTTGGGCGCGGTCGACCAGGCGCGGCTCGACGAGCAGCGTGGCGTCGTGCAGAACGAAAAGCGGCAGGGCGAGAACCAGCCCTACGGCAAGGCATTTTCCACCATCGTCGAGAACACGTACCCGCGCGGGCATCCGTATTCCTGGTCGGTGATCGGGTCCATGGAGGACCTGAACGCCGCCGCGCTCGCCGATGTGCAGGAGTGGTTCAAGACCTACTACGGGCCGAACAATGCCGTGCTCGTCATCGCGGGTGACATCGATGCGGCGACGGCTCGTCAAAAGGTGGAGAAATACTTCGGCGCGATCCCGCCCGGACCGCCGATCGCGAAGCAGGACAAGTGGGTGGCGAAGATGACGGGCACGCACCGCGGCATGATGCAGGACCGCGTGCCGCAGGCGCGCCTCTACAAGATCTGGAACGTTCCGGAGTGGGGCTCCCCCGATGCCGATTACCTGAGTCTCGTCGCGAGCGTGCTCGCGGACGGCAAGAGCTCTCGCTTCTACAAGCGGCTCGTGTACGACGATCGCATCGCGACCGACGTGCAGGCGTTCATTTTCCAGCGGGAGATCGGAAGCCAGTTCTTCATCCAGGCACGTCCTCAGCCCGGTGGCGATCTCGCCGCGGTGGAGCGCGCGATCGACGAGGAGCTCGCGCGATTCATTCGCGACGGCCCGACGCCAGGCGAGCTGCAGCGCGTGAAGACGCAGGCGCGGGCAAACTTCGTCCGCGGCGCCGAGCGCATCGGTGGCTTCGGTGGAAAGTCGGACATTCTGGCGACCAACATGGTGTACGCCGGGAATCCGGACTTCTATCGCACCTCGCTCACGCGAGTGGCGAACGCGACGGCCGCGCAGCTCCGCAACGTTGCCCGTGACTGGCTCTCCGACGGCGTGTACGTCCTCGAGGTCCATCCCTTCCCGCAGCTTCAGGCGTCCACGGGACAGGTCGATCGCTCGAAGCTTCCCGACGTCGCGGCTCCGCCAGAGCCGAAGTTCCCCACGATCGCAACGACGACGCTGTCAAACGGCCTCAAGGTCTATCTCGCCGAACGCAGCACCGTGCCGCTGGTGAACTTCAATCTGATGGTCGACGCGGGCTACGCGGCCGATCATCAGGGCGTGCTCGGCACCGCCAGCCTGGCGATGAACATGATGGACGAAGGCACGAGGACGCGCACCGCACTTCAGATCAGCGATGCGCTGCAACGCCTCGGGGCGCAGCTCGGGACCGGATCGAACGTCGACATGTCGAACGTCTTCCTGTCGACGCTGAAGGAGAACATGGACTCGTCGCTGGCGGTGTTCGCCGACGTCGTTCTCAACCCCAGCTTCCCGCAGCAGGACTTCGATCGCCTCATCAAGCTCCAGCTGGCGCAGATCCAGCGCGAGAAGGCGACGCCGGTGCAGATGGCGCTTCGCGTCTTCCCGCTTCTGTTGTACGGCAGCGGCCACGCGTACGGAATTCCGCTCACGGGGTCGGGCACGGAGGAATCGGTGTCACGCCTCCGGCGCGACAATCTCATCGAGTTCCATCGCACCTGGTTCAAGCCGAACAACGCCTCGCTCATCGTCGTCGGCGCGACGACGCTGGCCGAGATCACGCCGAAGCTCGAGCGGCTGTTCGGGAGCTGGCGTCCCGGCGACGTGCCGACGAAGAGCATCGGCCAGGTCGCGCAGCAGCCGCGCTCGGCCGTGTATCTCATCGACCGCCCGGGCTCCGAGCAGTCGATCATCTTCGCCGGTCACGTCGCGCCGCCGAAGCGCAATCCGCGCGAGATCGCGCTGCTGACGATGAACGACATTCTCGGCGGGAGCTTCACCTCGCGCGTGAACATGAACCTCCGCGAGGGGAAGCACTGGTCGTATGGCGCATTCAGCCTGATGTTCGACGCGCGCGGCCAGCGCCCGTTCATCGTGTACGCGCCGGTGCAGACCGATAAGACGAAGGAGTCGTTGACCGAGGTCGTGAACGAGCTCCGTGGCATCACGCAGAGCCGGCCGGTCACCGCCGAGGAGCTGGCGAAGGCGAAGGCGAATCTGACGCTCAGTCTTCCGGGTCAGTGGGAGACGATCGGCGCACTTGGTGGCTCCGTCGAGGAAATCGTGCGCTTCGACCTGCCGCACGACTACTACACGACCTTCGCCTCGAAAGTGCGCGAGCTCCAGGTCGCCGACCTGAGCACCGCCGCCAAGGAGACGATTCAGCCCGACAAGCTGGTGTGGGTGGTGGTCGGAGATCGGGCCAAGATCGAGCCGGGAATACGGGAGCTGAATCTCGGACCGCTGCAGTTTCTTGATGCGGATGGAAAGCCGATACGAGAGACGGCAGTGCCTTGAATCCTTCAACGGCAGAGACGTCAGATGTCAGAATTCTCGTATTCTGAGATCTGTCGTCTCTGCCGTTCCCAAACAAAGATCAAGAACTAAGGCCAGACTCACCACGCCCAGGGAGTGGAGGACCCCCAGCGGGCC
>JAICOJ010000052.1 GCA_025930755.1 Gemmatimonadaceae bacterium | reverse complement strand
GGTCCTGGGCGGTGGCCGGGAAGGAAAGCGCCAGCGCGAGCAGGACGAGTATGAATGGGAGCATGCGGATCCTCCGGTTGGGAGGCGTCAATAGTGGGGCGCGGACGCGCGGGAGTGACGGTCCGGTCGCGGGCGTCCCGACTGCATCACCACCGAGGCACAGAAGGGCACGGAGGACCGCAACGGCTCGCTGCAGTTGCGGTCCTCCGTGCCCCTCTGTGCCTCGGTGGTGATGCAGTGAGGCTCGTTGCGAAAACCACCCTATTCGAGCGCCCTCACCGCTACATCCGCCAGCCCGTCGTGATAGCTTACGAGGACCGTCCACGGCTGACAGCACACCGCACAGTCCTCGACATACTCCTGCACGGCGCCGCTCCCGGGGTCGAGCGCGATCGCGATCTCCTCCGCGCAGTAGGGACAGATGACGGTCGCCTCCGTGTCGACCGTCCCGTCGCCGAGGGGATACTCCTCGTCGAGGTCGCCGAGGGGGTCGCCGTGGCCGTTAGGCTCGAAGTCGTCGTCAACAGACATGGTGGAGTCCGGAGGGGATGTCGAGAAGCATATCAGAGCGGCCCGTCCGACGACAGAGGGGCATGCGCCTAACGGCCCTCGTCGTCGGGCTCGTCGGAGTCATCGCGGCGTGCGGAGACGGAGGCTCGACTGGTCCCGAGTCGGGCCGGCTTGCGATCACCATCACCGGGCTCCCAGCGGGCGTGCCCGGCTCGGTCACGATCGCGGGCCCTGACGGATTTCAGTTTGTCACCGGATCGTCGCGCACGCTCGCTTCGCTCGACCCTGGATCGTACACCATCACCGCCGCCGAGGTGACGAGTGGCGGGTCGCGCTATGCGCCATCTCCGGCCACCCAGACGGTGCTGGTCACATCGAACGCGCTCGCGACCGCCACTCCGGTCACGTACGCGGTCGCCAGCGCCCGCCTGGCGCTCACGATACTGGGTCTCCCGGAAGGCTCACCGGCGAGCATCACCGTGGTCGGCCCCGCCTCGTACACGCGGAGCGTCACGGAAAGCGATACGATCGACGTGCTCCAGCCCGGCGCCTACACGATCACGGCGAGCGATGTCCCGGCCGCGGGCAGAACGTACCATCCGTCGCCTCCGGCGCAGGTCCTGTCGCTCACTGCATCGCCGACCCCGACGATGGCGACCGTCGCCTACGGCGCCGGGACCGCCACGCTGAACCTAACGATCTCCGGCCTCCCGACCGGGACGGCCGCCGGAGTCACCGTCACCGGGCCCGCCGGGTTCGAGCGGACGATCGCGGCGTCCACGACGCTCGAATATCTCGAAGGGGGCAGCTACACCATCACCGCCAACACCGTCGGCAGCAACCTGACGACCCACGCTCCCTCGCCACCCAGTCAGACGATCAGCGTCACCGACGGGGCGACCATGGCGGCTACGGTGACCTATGGAAGCACCCCGCTCGAGCTCGCGATCGAGCTCGTAGCGGCGGGCCTGACCGCCCCGGTGTTCCTCACCGCCCCGGAGGGCGATGCTCGACTATTCGTCGTCGAACGGAACGGACGCGTTCGCATCATCGAAAACGGCGAGCTGCTCGCGACGCCGTTTCTGGATAACCGAGTCGTGGTCGACTTCACCGGCGAGCGCGGAATGCTCAGCATGACGTTCGATCCGGACTACGCGACCAATGGCGTGTTCTACGTGTATTACAACACGCTGTTGGGTCTCATGAGGGTGGAGCGCTTCCACTCCACGCCCGGCAGCGATGTCGCCGGTGCGAGCGGTGGAGCGGTGATGACGTTTCCGCACGGCGGCGACAATCACCACGGCGGGCTCATCGCCTTCGGACCTGACAGAATGCTGTACGTCGCACCCGGTGATGGCGGGTGCTGCGGAGATCCTCAGAACAACGCGCAGAACCTGCAGACCTTGCTCGGCAAGCTCCTTCGAATCGACCCGCGCACGACGCCCTACGGCATTCCTGCCGATAATCCCTTCTTGGGGCAGTCGGGCGTGCGCCCGGAAATCTGGGCCTATGGGCTTCGCAACCCCTGGCGCTTCTCCTTCGATGCACCAGCGGGACTCTTGTACATCGGCGACGTTGGCCAGGATTCGCGAGAAGAGGTCAACGTTTCACCAACGACCGCCGCCGGGCTCAACTATGGATGGCGTCTGATGGAGGGAACGGCCTGCTACAACCCGACCTCCAACTGCAATCCGACCGGGCAGCTCACACTCCCCGCGCACCAGTACATGCACACGGAAGGCTGCTCCGTTACCGGGGGATACGTCTACCGCGGAACGGCGATCCCCGAGCTCACCGGCCATTACCTCTATTCCGACTACTGTCAGGGATGGCTGCGCAGCTTTCGCGCGACGACGGGGGGCGTGGCCACCGAGCACCGCACATGGACGGGTGTCACGCTCCCCGGCACGTTGTCGTTCGGCCGTGATGGTACCGGCGAGCTGTACATGATCGCCGGCACCCAGGTGTGGAGAATCGTCAGGCGGTAGGTCCGCAGCTACGGCAGCCGCACCGCCATGAACAGGCCCGCGTGGTCGGACGGCCATCGGTTCGTCGCGCTGAAATCAGCCAGCTCGTCGCCGACCACCTCGCCAAAACCGGCGCCGCCGAACCCACGAAGCAGTACGAGATCCAGTCGTTGATCGAAGCTGACGATCGGGTTGACGAGGGAGCCGTCATGACAGCAGGTGAGCCCCTCCTCGGCCGGATGGGCGTCCGCCCACGCGTCCTGAAACCCGGCGGAGAGTAATGTCGCGTACGTCGCCGTCTTCGTGCTCGCCGGCGCCGATGCATTGGCGGCCGAGTTGAAGTCACCCGCCATGACGACGGGGAGCGGCGACTGCGCGACGATCGCGAGCAGCTCGTTTGCCTGCGCGACCTGGACCGGGGGCGCGTCCTGCGTCTCGAGATGTGTCGTTAGGAATCGCACGGTGCGCCCGTGGACCTTCAGGTCGATGGACGCCCATCCGCGCAGGAACTTCTTCTGCACGGGTCCGATCTGCAGCTGAAGCCCAGCGTCGTAGTTCCCACCCTGCGCATTCCAGAACTCGACGTCGCTGCGCACCAGGATCGCGACCCGGTCGACGAGCCGCACGTCGAAGAAATTCTCCGGCAGCGGCAGCGTGTTCGGTAGGAGCCCGGGGAGCTCGATGTCGGTGTTGTCCACGATGATCGCGACGCGATAGTCCGCCCCGCGAGCGCGCAGCGCGTCGACGATGAGCTCGACGAGATCGAACTCCACCGTCGAGGCGGGAACCGGATTCCCGATGAGGAAGTCGCCCGGTCTCTGCGCCAGCCATTTCACGGCCTCCTGCAAGCCCACGACGTCGGGCATCGATGCCGCGATCTGGTCGGCGATCCGATCCATCCGCTCCGCAGGCTGTGA
Organism: Gemmatimonadaceae bacterium; assembly: GCA_025930755.1. Lineage (GTDB taxonomy): Bacteria > Gemmatimonadota > Gemmatimonadetes > Gemmatimonadales > Gemmatimonadaceae > JAICNG01. The sequence goes on along the minus strand of JAICOJ010000052.1, from coordinate 22,453 downwards.
AGACGGAACGAGCGCATAGGCGCGGCCGACGGCGAGGGGAATCTGTGACGGCGGTGCGCTCAACACGATGCCGATCTGCGTGCCGTGCAACGTGTTCTGCGTCATCAAGGTCATGAACTGGCCGGCCCCGTCGCCGTTTTCGGACTTGAAGTAGGGACCGCCGATGCCAGTCGGTGAGAGATTGTCGCACGCCGATGCGAAAGTCCCCGCCGCGATGACTGCGAGGATGTAGCGAGTGCGGGACATGGTGACCTCTGGGCTCGGGAGAGCAGCGAATGAGCTGCGTCGTGCGGGAGAGCCCAGGGTATCGGCGACCGGTTGGCCGAAACATACGTCCTATGACGTAGCTTCCCTCGCCGATCACGTATGGAGTGGAGAGTGTGGAGTTCAGTCGAGCAATTCCACTCGAACTCCTCACTCTCCACTCTCCACTCCGCCTAATAGAACTGGCGAAGCTCGACGCGCGAGTTGTTGAGGAACACGCCGTAGAAGCGGACGCGGTCGCCCACACGCAAGTTGTTGAACGTGTTGACGTCCGACTGCCGAACGTTGTACGGCAGCGAGACGATGACCGACGAGCTGTTGCCGTCGAGACGAAAGACTCCGTTCGACCGGTCGATCTGGCCAACGGTTCCCTGGAGCGACTGCACGTTGCCCGACCCCGCGGCCGATCCGCCGCTCGACACCGACTGATCGACCTGAATCAGGTCGGTGTAATACGCCCCACCACTCGTGCTCTGCACCCGCGCCGTCACCTGGTCCCCGCGCTCGAGCGCGGTGACGGGATAGTTCCGATTCTGGTAAACCACCGACGTCTGATTGTCGAACAGCAGCATCACTCGCTGCCCGTTCGACGTTTGAATCGCGATCTGCTGACTTCTGGTATCCACGCCCTCGACGTATCCGCTCAGCTGGCCGCCGCCCTGCGGCGAGCCCGCACCGACCCCCCCGAGGATGCTGCCGAGCTGGCTGCACGCCGTGCTCGCCATCAGCACACAGGTCATTGCCGTCCCGAGAACCATCCGGTGCTTCATATGTTCTCCTCGCGGAATTGGCCTCCAGAAGAGCAATCCCGGTGCCCGGTCGGCGTTGCGCCGTCACCTGCGCGCCATGCCGACCGCCCGTAGATTTTGGGTACCCGTTGAGTCATTCCATACCACCCGCGGAATCCCGCCTCAATGAGCATTGGCCAATCGCTCCTCCCTGAATTCGACCTGGAGATGGCGTCGACGCGGCGCCTCCTCGAGCGCGTTCCATCGGACAAGGGACAATGGAAGCCGCATCCCAAATCCTTCCCACTCGGCCATCTCGCGCAGCTCGTCTCGATCATGCCCGGATGGCTGACGAGAACGGTGCGGGACACGGAGATCGACCTCGCCAAGTCCGCCGGCTACAGCTTCGAGAAGACGGAGACGTTGCTCTCGCAATTCGATCAGCTCGTGCGGGAGGCACGCGCGGCACTCGCGGCGGCCAGGGATGAGGATCTCGATGTCACCTGGTCGCTCAAGCATGGCGAGCAGGTTCTCTTTTCGGCGCCCCGTGGAACCGTCGTGCGATCGCACATCAATCATCTCATCCATCACCGTGGCCAGCTCACGGTCTATCTGCGCCTGCTCGACGTCCCGATTCCCGGAATGTACGGACCCACCGCCGATGAGCGTTGGCAGGGGTGAGTCTGCATCAACGCGCTGAGGCTCCCGGGCAGCTCGAGGCCATCTGGATCAAGCGCGCCCATCGCGGCGTGATGGATCCAGTCGAAGAAGCGCAGCTCATCGAAGGCCGAGGGCTGTCGGGCAACGTCGATCGGAGCCGGCGGCGGCAGGTGGCGCTCATCGAGCGGGAGACCTGGGATCGCGTGATGTCGGAGCTCAACGGTGACGCCGATCCTTCGCAACGGCGCGCGAACCTGCTGCTCAGTGGCATCGCGCTGGCGAGCACGCGCGGACGCATCCTTCGCATCGGCGATGCCCGCATTGTCATCGGCGGCGAGACGACGCCGTGCGAGCGTATGGAAGCCGTGCTCCCGGGATTGCGAAAGGCGCTGGCACCGTGTTGGGGCGGGGGCGCGTTTGCGCAGGTGTTGCGCGGCGGCCCGATCCGCGTGGGCGACGCCGTCGTCTGGGAGGGCTAGCGCCCGTCTCTGGACATCCACGGAGTGCCCGTCGATGTTGATGCAGACTCTTTCGGAGGCACGCGATGGTCGAGATGCGAAAGCCGCTGCGCCGCTCGCGTTCGAATCGGATGGTCGCCGGCGTCGTCGGCGGTCTGGCCGAGTACTGGTCGCTCGATCCGACGCTCGCTCGTGTGATCTTCGTGGTCGTGTCGATCCTCTCCGCTGCGTTCCCGGGCCTTCTCGTCTACGCCATTCTCTGGCTGATCATTCCCGAAGGGGAATGAGGGGACGGCCCATGGAATCCTTCGCCATCGTTCCCGGTCCATTGCGAGGGCTGTGGGTGTTCTTCGCGATCATGCTGGTCGTCCTGCTCCTCGGGGCGACGGTGTTGATCGCGACGGTTCGCGGCGCGCATGCGAGCCGGTTCGAGCTGTCCGACGCGGGGCTTCGCTTGCGCGGAGACTTGTACGGCCGGACGATTCCAGCCGAGTCACTGCGTGGCGGAGCGGCACGCATCGTCGATCTTTCGAGCTCGCCCGAGCTTCAGCCGCGATTGCGCACGATGGGGACGGCCTTTCCGGGCTATCGCGCGGGATGGTTCCGACTCCGCAACGGCGAGAAGGCGCTCGTCTACCTCACCGAGACGAGTCGCACCGTCTACCTGCCGACCCGCAAGGGATACAGCGTGCTGCTGACGCCGCAGCAGCCGGAGCGATTCCTCGAACGGCTGCGTTCCGTGGCGCCCGCGGAATAAGGGCGGTCAGTCCCCGCGCTGATACGTCCCCATGAGCTCGGCCTGCGCGAGGATGTGGCCCTTCATCGCGGTCTCCAGGTCCTTCTTCGTGGGAGTTCCGAGGTCACCGAGCATCGCGTCGAGCGCGTAGAGCTTGAAGAAGTACCGGTGGCGACCGATGGGTGGGCACGGGCCGCCGTAGCCGGTGCGCGACCAGTCGTTCTTACCCTGACGAGCGCCCGCTTTCACCGCCATTGCCTCGCCATCCTCCTCGATGCTCGTGACGGTGGCGGGAATATCGTAGAGCACCCAGTGCACGTAGACGCGCTTCGGCGCTGCCGGATCGGGCGCGTCGGGGTCGTCGACGATGAGCGCGTAGCTTCGAGTTTTCTCGGGAGCGCCTGACCACCGGAGCGGCGGCGAGAGGTCCCTGTCATCGCAGCTGTGGCGGCGGGGAATAGGCGAGCCCTGCTCAAAGACGGATGATTCGATCTTCAGTGGCATACGCCTCCTTCTTCGAGTTGTCTCGTAACGAGCCAAACGCCTTACCACAGAGTCACCGAGGTCACAGACGACTGCAACTGCAGGGCCTTTGGAAAAGGCGTCGCCGTTATGGTGCCTCTGTGCCCTCGGTGCCTCTGTGCTGACGCAGTTGGCACGCTCCGTGTATTTATCGGGGTCGACGCCAGCGGCACGGCGCCGCTGGACGCACTCCGCACCTCCGACGAATGCCGCCTGACGCGCAGCTGCCGGCTACGAATCTCGTCCCCGAGTTGGCGTCGTTCCGTGCCCATCTCGAGGAGCTCGGCTACGTCGTCGTCCCGCACGGGGATCATCTCTGCGTGCGGCTCCCGCAGTTCGCGAGCGTGCGGGTGAAGCTCGGGACCGATGGCCTGCAGTTCATCCCGCAGTTCGGGCCCCTCCGCCGGCATCATTCGTCGGCGCTCACTCTCGGCGGCGCCAGCGCGGCGGTTGCCGCGGCGCTGGCGCTCACGGGCGTCGGCGCGGTCGCGCTCGGCGCTGCGTTCCTCGGGACCATGCTCGCCGCGCGTGACGTCGGCCGGTACATCGTGACCGAGGGCGCCATCACGCGGCTCCAGCTGTTGTGGACGGCTCGCACCACCGGGGAGACTGCTCCGCCATCGCCGGGCGGCACGTTAGGCGCCGCCACGCCCCGGATTCCCACCGCCGGTGGGAGGCGGCCCTGACGCGAGCGCCGAGCGCGACGCGCTGTCGCCGGAAGTTCCTCCGATTCTTCCCCGGCGGCTTCCAGGACGAGACATATCTCGACTGGGAGCGCACCTACAAATGGGAAGCGCACGAGCGCTGGGAGGAGTCGCTCGGACGCGCCGCGTTCCGGTCCGCGCTGGGCGGGAAGCGGTACAGCGAAATCGCCGCCCGGGCGGTGCAGATCGAATCGCGGACGAATCTGCTCTTCTCGTTCGAGAAGATGGCGCTGCGCGACGCCGTCAAGTCGTCCGCGGGAGCGCGCGCGTTCGCCGAAGGGCTCTACGAGCTCCTGTACGGCCGTGGAAGCGAAGAGCGCAAGTTCGAGGAGTGGTGCGCCGTCGTGTCGGAGCTCCCGCGCCGGCAGACGCGCGTGTCGACGTGGCCGATCGTCACCGTGTTCGGCTTCCTCGCGACGCCTGACCGACACATCTTTCTCAAGCCCAACGTCACCAAGATCGCCGCCCGAGAGTACGGATTCGAGTTCGAGTACGAGTCCCGCCCACAGTGGAAGACCTATGCGAGTCTGCTGGCGTTCGCGGACAGGGTCCGCAAGGATGTGCGAGACTTGAAGCCGCGCGATATGATCGACATCCAGTCGTTCATCTGGGTCCAGGGGTCCGACGAGTACGAGGAGTGACCGCGGACTTCGAGTCGACACGGGTCTTCCTGCATGGAAGCTCGCTGAGCGCATTGCCCAGCGACGTCCTGTCGCAGCGCCAGCTCACGACGCTCGACCTCAGCTACAATCAGCTGACCGAGCTCCCTGAGGCGCTGGGCGAGCTTCGCGCCCTCGAGTTTCTCTACGTCTCGAACAACAAGCTGGCGCGAGTGCCTGATTCGATCGGCAAGCTGAAGGCGCTGACGTATCTCAACATCGCCAACAACGCGCTGACCGCGCTTCCGGAGTCCATCGGCGCCCTCGGGTCACTCCTGGAGCTCCGCGCACACGACAATGGCATCAGGTCGCTTCCCTACTCGATCGGCGCGCTGGCGACGCTGCGTGAGCTGCACCTCGACAACAACGCGCTTCAGGAGCTCCCCGATTCGATCGGCCGCCTGACGAGTCTGCGCGTGCTGCACCTCCGTCGCAACGCGCTCATCTCGCTCCCGCGCACGATTCGCACGCTCGACCGCGTGACCCACCTGGCGCTGCGCGGCAACCGCCTGTCCACACTGCCCGACGAGCTCGGCGAGATGCGCCAGCTCATGCACCTCGACCTGCGCGAGAACCAGCTGACCTCGCTCCCGGAGTCGATCCGCGAGCTGCACGCCCTGGAAAAGCTCGACGTGCGATGGAACGGCCTGCCGGAGACGGCCTGGCTGGATGTGCTCAGGGAGCGGGGGTGCGTGGTGTACACGTGAGGGTCCTCAGGGTCCTCAGGGTCCTCAGGGTCCTCAGGGTCCTCAGGGTGGAAAGTCGTTGCCCCGAGCACCCTGACCACTCTCCAACGGCCACACCTCCGCCGCCGTCTGGATCGCGACCATCGATGACGGGCGGCCGGGTGTTCCCTCTCCCGCATACAGCCGAATGAATCCGCTTCCGCTGGGGCCGCCGTAGCGCTTCACCCACGCGGCGGCGAGACCCCACTCATCCTCGGCGAGCACGTGCGTGACGTCTTCGGGATTCGCCCCCCAGTTGTCGAGCCACCAGTCGGCCAGGCCGAGCTGCTTCGCCTGCGGAGTCACCTTCGAAACGCCAATGAGGTCGAAGTTGCCTCGGTCATGGCGAACGCCGAGGAGCTTCGCCGTCGCCTCACGAGTGACGCCCTTGAGCGTGCGGCGACCCGTATCGGGGTGCGGCCAGAGAAGTGGTGGCGTCCCGATCCACACCACCTTTCCGCGAGCGCCGAGGTAGCGTCGAAAGAGAACGGTATCGGCCGCGAGCGGCGCTACCGACGGCGGCAGGTGATCCATGGCGAACACCACGACACTCGGCGCTCGGTCGCGCACCCGGTCGTTCATGAACCGCGCGAGTGACGCCGTGTCGAGCGCCTCGTATCCACGTCTCGTGAGATACGCGCGGAGCGTTTCGCTACTCACAATGGCCGATCCGATCACTGCCGAATCGAAGAAGACGGCGCGTCGGAGGGGTTCCCCACGGGCGGCATTGACCGCGTAGATACCGCCATCATCGCTCCCGAAGTAGAGTCGCCCGTCGTGGACCAGCGGCGACGAGAACAGGCGGTGCCCGACGCGATAGCGCCATGCTTCTTTGCCGGTCCGCTTGTCGAGTGCGTACATCGTTCCGTCGCCCTCGCCGACGTACACGAGCGCGCTGTCGACCGCGGGCGAGGCCCACACGGTACTCTGCGCGCTTGCCCGCCACCGTTCTTCGCCCGTCACGGTGTCGACGGCCTGGATGAACCGGCCATCGGACGTGCCCGCGTACACCAACCCTTCGCTCACCGCCGGCGAGCTGTTCACCCACGACACCTTGTGGTCGTGGCGCCATCGCCGCGCGCCGGTCGCACGATCGATGGCATACAGGAAGCCGTCACGCGCACCCACGTACACCGTCCCACCAACGACGGCGGGGGAAGACTGCACCGTCGTACGGTCGAATCCCCACTCCGCGGAGTTGAGCCGCGTGCCTTCGGTATCGAAGCGCCAGATCTGGCGTCCGCTCGTTAGGGAGAGCGCGAACACGCTCCCCGCCTGGTCGGCGGCGTACACCGTTCCGCCCGCGATCGCGGGCGAGGAATACACGCGGCCGCCGGTGCGAAAACGCCATCGTTCTCGGCCGGTGCGTGCGTCGAGCGCATACACGTGTCCGTCCTGCGCTCCGAAGACCACCGCCGATCCCTCGAGCGCCGGCGACGATGTGTAGATTTCACCGCTCTCGTAGCCCCATTTGAGCGGCACCGCGGCGCCCGTCGCGAATGACCACGCGAGCCGTCCATCGCCGGCACGGATGGCGCGAAATCGCCCGTCGTTGCCGTTGACGTAGACCAGACCGTTCGCGACGGCCGGCGTCGACGCCACGGCGGCACCCGTCGCATGGCGCCACCGCGCTATCCCGGTGTTGGCGTTGATCGCGTACACGTTGCCGTCGCCGCTGCCGATGTAGATCGTCACTCCGGCGATCACCGGCGACGAGCGAACCGGGCCACCCGTCTGCACTCGCCATTGGAGCCCGCCGAATGCGGAGACGCCGCGCGTTCGGTATTCGCCGGCATGGCTCGGTCCGCCGCGAAACATCGTGACCTGCGCCTCGATGGGTACAGCCAGCGCGCAGAGCGCGGCAATCGTTAGGGCAAGCGGCAGACGCACTCCCGACTCCGGTGAGGTGTCGACGAAGATAGGGCGACGCCAACCCCACCGGAGCGCCCCACACGTCCACGCGGTGTAAGAAACCTGTGCGACATTCGTCGCGCGTCGGGCGTCGGAGCTATTTGCCCCCGAGGGCGCGCAGCTGTTTGGGCCCCATCGACCACAGAAGCGTGCTCGATCCCGCGCCAGCCGACCGTTCGACCTCGAGCAGGCAGGCGCCCGCTTTCTTGAGCTGCAGGAACGACCGCTTGGAGCCGGCGGTGAGCCAGCTCACGAGCCCGCTCAGGTGCGGCTCGTGGCCCACGATGACGGTCGTGTTCTTGTCGCGGTGCGATGCCGCCCAGCGTGAGAACGCCTCATAGGGCGCCTCGGGCCGCAGCCACTCCACCGGCACTACCTCTCGATCATAGGCACTGCCGAGGATCTCGGCCGTCTGCACGGCGCGGACGAGCGGGCTGGTCGCCAGGGCATCGATCCGGGGCACAAGCTCCCGAAGGGAGCGCGCCACCTCCCGCATTTCCTTCTGACCGCCGGGCGTGAGTGGGCGCAGATCGTCGTCCTGCCCAGTCCGTGCGAAGGCATCCTTGTCCTCGGCGGCGCCGTGACGAACGACGAGCAGATCCATCGGTCAGCTCGTCAGCGGCGTGCGGAATCGCAGGCGACGCGCGCATACGGAAAATCGCTGCCGCGCGGCCGTCCATTCTGCGTTCCCTCGATGCGAGCACGCAGCGAGTCGTTGCGCACCTTGCGGTAGATGACGCGTTGCGGGAAGTCGTGCGCGGGATTCGCGAACACGGCCTCCACGTCACTCACCCTCTCGGACACGAATTCAGCGGCGGGCTGATTGTGCGGCTGTGCCGCGTACACGAGGTCCGTGCCGCGCTCATACAGCCGAATGAACTCCCACGCGATCGTGCTGTCGCCGCCGGGACTGCGGCGCAGCGTACGGCTGACGCCAAGCATCGACCCGCCGGCGGGGCTCGTCCAGTGCTCCTCGATGATGACGCGCGGGCTCGTGTACACCCAGCACCCGGTGAACCATGCGAGCTGGCCGAGCGAGACGCCCTGCGATGCCTGACGATGCGTGAGTGGCCACGCGAGCGCCGTCGCCGCGCCGAGTGCGAGAGCGACCATGGCCATGGTTGAAGAGCGACGCACGACTCCTCCCGTGTTCGGATGATCACGCCGGCATCGGGCGCGCCCACACGATAGGGTGTCGCTTCGATCGGTGCCAGGGAGGACCTACCAGCGCGGCGTACGATCCGGCTCCTGCTTCATCCATCTCGGATACGTACCGAGCAATCGGAACTCGTCGGTCGCTCGACGAATGGCCGTCAATGCATCGGCCACGCGCGGGTCGCCCGCGGTGTGCTCGAACTCGAGAAAGAACTGATAGCGCCACGGCTCGCGCGTGGGGCGGGATGCGAGGTGCGAAATGTTGAACTTCGCCTCGGCCATGGGACCAAGCGCGGACACCAGCGCGCCCGCCTCGTGTGGAAAGACGGCAAGCAGTGCTGTTCGCACCGGCATGTTCTCGATGAGCGCTGCCGGATCCCGAGCGACGGCGAGAAAGCGCATCTGGCTGTCGGGCCGATCTTCGATGTGGTCCATCAACACCGCCAGGTCGAACCGCTCGGCGGCGCGCCGCGTCCCGGCCGCGGCGCGCGTGCGATCGCCGGCGTCGCGCACGTCGCGGGCCGCCCCGGCGGTGTCCCACGCCGGTTGCGGCGTGATGTGCTTGTAGCGACCGAGAAAATGGGAGCATTGGCCGAGCATCACCGGATGGCTCGAAAGCGTGCGCAGCGATTTGATCGTCGCACCGGGCACCGCGAGAAGACACAGGTGCACCGGAACGACGACCTCGGCGACGATCTTCAGGCCATCGTGCAGGCTGAGAAGGTCATAGGCGACGTCGAGGCCGCCGACGAGCGTGCTCTCGATGGGAAGCATCCCATAGTCGACATCACGAGCTTCCGCCGCCGACATCACGTCCTCGAAGGTCGACTTGGGGATGGGCTCGGCCGCGCCGCGCCAGAGGAGATGGATCGCCTCCTCGCCGAATGCTCCGAACTCTCCCTGGAATGCGACGCGCAGTCGCTCGAGCGTGCGTTGCGGCGCGGGACTGGGTTCGGGCAGCGTGTCGGGTTCCATCGCCCGGGGAATGTGCACCGGGCCGGCGTGGGGTCAACACCCCGGGAGAGCGAGGTCGGAACTGCGAACTGCGAGCTGCGAGCTGCGAGCTGCGAACTGCGAGCCAAAGACCTCGGGAAGCTACGACTGGCCAGTAGTTGCATGCGAAGCCGTTAGTTCGCAGTTCGCAGTTCGCAGTTCGCAGTTGTCGTCTCCCCGGCCCCGGATATGCGGAAATCCTCGTCAAACCCGCACAGGCTTCCCATGACGACCGCTCTCGACCGACCCATGAAGCGCGAGCTCGAGCTCGACGGAGTCCGCTACACCGTCACGATATCCCCCGATGGCATCAAAGTGACCGAGAAGGGAAAGCGTAAAGGACAGGAGATCACCTGGCGCGACATTATTTCAGGCGATGCGGCGTTGCGGCGTGATCTCAGTCTGTCGGTAGGCGCATTGGCCCCCGAGTAGTCCCCCGTGAATGGCACAGATCGCGGATTCGGTACTGATCCTCGGCACCACCGGGCTCGTGGGCGGGGAGTGCGTGCGCCAGTTCGCGGCGTCGCCCCGGTTCGCGCGCGTGGTCGCGCTCGCGCGACGACCGCTCGGGACACCGGCGCCCGTGCGCGTCGAGAGTCACGTGATCGACTTCGAGCGGCTCGACGACGCGGCGCATCACTTCCGGGTGTCGCACATCGTCTGCGCGTTGGGAACGACCATCAAGCAGGCCGGCAGTCAGGACCGCTTTCGCCGTGTCGATCATGACTACCCGCTGGCCGCGGCGCGCCTGGGACTGCGCGAAGGCGCACGACACTTCCTGCTCGTGACCGCGGTCGGCGCCAGCGCGCGATCGCGGGTGTTTTACAGCCGGGTGAAGGGAGAAATCGAAGATGCCATCCGTGCCCTGCCCTACCGAAGCGTGACGATCGTGCGCCCTTCGCTGCTGCTCGGCGACCGCGCCGAGGCCCGCCTCGGCGAGCAGATCGGCAAACTGTTCGCGGCGGTAATGCCGAAGAGGTACAAGCCAGTGCAGGCCAGCGCGGTGGCGGGCGCACTGGTTCGGGCTGCGATCGAAGATCAGGGTGGGGTGCGCATCATCGAGTCCAGGGAGATATCGTGAACGGCGAAGACGCCAGATGTCAGAATACAGAATTCAGGAATCACCATCTAATTCTGAATTCTGTATTCTGAACTCTGTCATCTTTGCCGTTTTCCTGTTGCCGAGGGGTTAATGTCACGGGCTTTCGTCAACGAGGACGCCTCCGGCGGCCCCAGGCGCCGCTTCTCCCTTCCCGACCGCGACGATCCGGAGTTCGACGCCGCTGCGGCCGCGGCCCTGCTCGAAGCGGCGCGCGACGGCGCCACCGGCGACGCGGAGGAAGCCACGGGATATCGCTGGGGCGCGCCCCAGCTGCATCCGCATGTCACGCGCATCCTCGCGCGTGCGCGACAGCAGGGCGATGAGCGCCTCGAGCAGCTCGCTGAGCGATTCCTCCGCTGACGCGGCGTTGCGGTGACGTCCCGCCACCGCTAAGGTAGGCATCTCCTGGAGGATTCGTGACATCACCGCATTCGCCCATCACCGCGACGATGCCATGCCGCTCCTGCGACATGGAGATCTCCGCCATCGCGCGCGAATGTCCGTACTGCGGCGCCGAGCAGTTCGATACGCGCAGCAGTGCGCTCGCGATGCGCGACATGCCCAGTGACAAGCGTGCCCTCACCACTGGCCTGCTCTGTCTCTTCCTCGGCGTGTTCGGCGCGCACCGGTTCTATGTCGGCAAGTACGTCACGGGATTCCTTCAGCTCGTCACACTCGGTGGGCTGGGTATCTGGATGCTCGTCGACCTCATCATGCTCATCACCGGCCAGTTCAAGGACAAAGAGGGACGCCCGATCACCGAGATATGACGACGACGCCCCCTCCGCCTCGCGAATACGCGGTCGATGCGCGCTCGACGTCCACGTTTGGACGCGTCATGTGCAGCGCACGCACGCATCACTTCGTCATCGACGGGCCGGTCGCGAACGGATGTCCGGGGGAGGAGCTCACACCACCGGAAGCGTTTCTCTCGGGCGTCGCGGCGTGCGGCGTGGAGCTGGTACAGGTCATCGCCCGCGAGCAGTCCGTGCCGGTGCAGGATGTCGCGGTACGAATTCAGGCGGTGGTCGATCGAAGCAGGCCCGTGCGACCCGACGTCACGGTCTTCAACACGGTGCGTATGCGCTTCACGCTCACCGGCGTGCCCCGCGATCGCGCCGGTGGATTGATCGAGCAGTTCAAGAAGCGCTGACCACTCTACGGCACGGTCGCGGTCGCGACCCCTGACGTAGCGGTGGAGTATGACGTCGCTTAGCCTTCCGGAATGACCGAGACTCAACACGAAGTCGCGACGCTCGGCGGGGGATGCTTCTGGTGCCTCGACGCGGCGTTTCGCCTGCTCAGGGGTGTTATCAAGGTGGAGTCGGGCTACGCCGGCGGCACGCGACCCAACCCGACGTACGAGCAAGTATGCACGGGCGCGACTGGCCACGCCGAGGTCGCACAGGTGACGTTCGATCCGTCGATCATCAGCTACCGCGACCTGCTCGACGTCTTCTTCACCGTCCACGATCCGACGCAGCTGAACCGCCAGGGCGCCGACATCGGAACGCAGTACCGCTCGGCGATCTTTCCGCACGCCGAGGAGCAGCGCCGGGAAGCGGAGCGTGCGATCAAGGAGCTCGAGGCGAGCGGAGCGTGGGACGATCCGATCGTCACCACCATCGAGCCGCTGACGACGTTCTATCCCGCGGAGACGTATCACCAGGACTATTACGCACGAAACTCGAGGCAACCCTACTGCCAGGCCGTGATCGCGCCCAAGATCGCGAAGCTGCGAAAGATGCACTTCGAGCGGCTGTCGGTCTGAGCGGCGGCGACGCGTGACGGCGACGCTCGAGGAATCGGCGGATCGTCATCGGTGGACCTTCGATGCACACCGCGTCACCAGGTTGTGCGTCGAGCCGTCGGCGATGCGGATCGAGACGTGGACTCTCGAGGCATCGGCCGAAGTGCGCCTCGCTGCCCCATTCCACTATCGCGAGCCGGACGGCTCCGAACGCGCAATCGATCCGGGCGAGCCCGAACGTCTCGCGCCACTGCTCGGATTACTGCAGCGCCGGCTGGAATGGCTCGAGATTGCGCGCGGCGGTGAGATCACGCTGCGCTTCGGCGACGGCTCCGAGCTACGCTGTGCACCGCGCGGGCGCGGCGCGACGTGGGAAGTGCACGGGGGCGGTGCGCTCGAAGGCATCGAGTATCGAGGGGCGAGTGGGGAGGTGCCGTGGAAGAGCTGAGGCGCTGAAAGCGCTGAAGGCGCTGAAGGCGCTGAGCTTCATTTGAGATTCACAGCGCCTCCAGCGCCTTAGCTACTTCGTCCCCAGCACGAACCGGTTCCCATCGGGATCGTGAAAGGTCGTGTACGTTCCCCACGGCTCCTTCTTCGGAGGCGCGCTGAACGTCACACCCTTGGACGAAAGCTCTTTCCATGTCTTCTCGACATCGTCGGTCCAGAATACCACATTCTGATCGGTGCCGATGCGATTCTCGTGGCCATCGGGTGTGAACAGCACGAGGCGTGTGTCGGCGCCCGGGATGCGCAGCTCGATCCATCGCCGCTTCCCCATCGGCTGGTCGGTGGCGACCGTCAGTCCCACCTGGTCGCGCCAGAACGCGAGAGAGCGATCCTGATCGCGAACGGGGATGCTGGCGAATTTGATACCCTTTATCATGTCGGTCTCCTCGCACGCATGACTGGTCGCGGGAAATCTTGGGCGGTCGGCCGCGCGCGTCCAGCCGTGCAGGCGATGCCATGGCAATGAGTGCCATAGCTCGGCTCGGCCTCGATCCGTACGTCGTCGATACGCTGATGCCCGACCTGGTCGGCCACGACCGACGTCCCTCCGCCTTTCTCGTCTACCTGTATCTCTGGCGCCAGACCAACGCCGGACGCTCCCGGAGCGACGAAATTCCGCTGCGCGCGATCGCCGAGGGGACGGGGATGTCGAAGCGCGCCGTGCAGAACGCGATCCGTGCACTGGCGCGGCGCCGGCTCATCACGGCCTCGCACGCCACGCCCACATCAGCACCGACGTTTGTCGTGCATCGTCCGTGGGCCCGTCGGTGACGCCCGCGACCCCAGCGCTCGCCGTGCGTGCGCTCCGCAAGCGCTACGGCGATGTCGTGGCCGTCGATGGGCTCGATCTCGAGGTGCGGCCGGGCGAATGCTTCGGGCTTCTCGGGCCGAACGGCGCGGGCAAGACGACGACGATCGAGATCTGCGAGGGGCTGCTCGCGCCGACGTCCGGCGAGGTCGAGGTGCTCGGCCGCCGCTGGTCATCACATGAGCGCGAGCTTCGCCAGTTGCTCGGCATTCAGCTACAGGAGACCCAGCTGGCCGAGAAGCTCACCGTGCGAGAGACGGTGCGGCTCTTTCGAAGCTTCTATGACCGAGGGCGCGAGGCCGAGGAGGTGATCGCGCTCGTGCAGCTCGAGGAGAAAACACGCGCGCGCGTGGGGTCCCTCTCCGGGGGACAGAAGCAGCGTCTCGCGCTCGCCTGCGCGCTGGTCGGCGATCCGCAGCTTCTCTTTCTCGACGAGCCGACGACGGGCCTCGATCCGCAGGCGCGCCGGCAACTCTGGGAGCTCATCGGCGTCCTTCGCGCCGGCGGACGCACCATCGTCCTCACGACGCACTACATGGAGGAAGCCGAGCGGCTGTGCGATCGCGTCGCTATCGTCGATCACGGCCGCGCCATCGCCCTCGGCACGCCGCGCGTGCTGGTGCAGTCGCTCGGCGCCGACCACGTGGTGGAGTTCGCGTTAGGTGGCGCCGATTCGCTTGGCGCGGAGACGCTGTCGCGTCTCGACGGCGTGCGCAGCGTACGAGGCGAGAATGGCGCCTGGTCGCTGACGGTCGCGGAGCTCCACGTGACGCTCCCGGCGATCCTGGCCGAGGTGGAGCGGCGTGGAGCGACGCTGGCTGAGCTTCGAACGCATTCGGCGACGCTGGAGGACGTGTTCGTGTCCCTCACCGGCCGGCATTTGCGCGAGGGAGCATGAGCGTGAGCGCGGCGACGGCCCCGGTCGTCCGCCGACGGCGCGGCCTGCGGGAGCATCCGCTCGCCCAGCTCGTCATGGTGCGCTTCCTGGAGTTCTGGCGGGAGCCAGAGGCGGTGTTTTGGGTCTTCATCTTTCCGATCCTGCTCGCCGCCGGACTCGGCATCGCCTTTCGCCAGCGCGCGCCGGAAGTCGTGAAGGTCGGCGTGCTCGTGTCCGACGAGCACGCGGGTACGATCAGCGATGCCGTTGCGCGTGATCCGCGTCTCGAGGTGGTTCCGCTCGACGACAGCGCGGGGATGCACGCGCTTCGGACGGGTCGCATCGCGCTGTTCGTGGTGCCGCGCGCCGAGCGAACGGTCGAGTACCGCTACGATGACACGCGTCCCGATGCGCAGAACGCGCGACTGCTCGTCGACGATGCGATTCAACGGGCGGGCGGGCGGCAGGATGTCGCGACCGTGCGCGAACGGCACGTGCGCGAGCCGGGCGCACGCTACATCGACTTCGTGATTCCCGGCTTGCTGGCGATGAACCTGATGGGAAGTGGCATCTGGGGTGTCGGCTTCACGATCGTCGAGTCGCGGCGCAAGAAGCTCCTCAAGCGCCTTGTGGCGACGCCGATGTCGCGCTCGCAGTATCTCGCATCGTTCATCCTGGCGCGACTCGCGATGCTGGTGCTCGAAGTGGGGGGGTTGCTCGGCTTCGGCATCTGGGTGTTCGGCGTTCCGGCGCGCGGCTCGCCCGGAACGTTGATCGCGGTCACGCTGCTTGCCGCTCTCGCGTTCAGCGCGATCGGTCTGCTCGTCGCCTCGCGGGTGCGCACGATGGAGGGTGCGTCGGGATTGATGAACCTCGTCATGCTCCCGATGTGGATCTTCTCCGGCGTCTTCTTCTCGGCTTCCAACTTTCCGGATGCGGCGCAGCCATTGATTCAGGCACTTCCGCTCACGGCCGCCGCCGATGCGCTGCGAGGGACGCTGTTGGAGGGCGCCTCACTGGGCGTACTGGCGGGAGAGTTGGGCATTCTGGGAGCGTGGTTGGTGGCCGCCTTCGCGGCGGCGCTGGCGCTGTTCCGCTGGCGCTAGCGCGATCAACGTTCCGCGCACGATCGTTGCACGACCGATGACCCCGATGCCCACCGAGCCCCTCCGTCCCGAGGACGTAGACGCCCTCCTTGCGCCCAACATGCGCACGACGGTCGCCGACCTGTTGTCGGCGCGCGACTCGCTGTTGCGGGCGCGCGTCGCCTTCGAGCGACTGGCAGTGGCCGTCGAGCGCCTCCGCGAAGCCAGCCTCCGCGCGCAAAACGCCGCGCGCACCCTCGAGGCCGAGGTACATCGCCACACCCGTCCCCCGCGGGCAGACTAGCTATTCCTGCGCGTTGTTTCTGGACGTTCCGGGATACGGTCGGCATCATCTCCGAACGAGCCGGGCGTCGCAGTTCGGCATCGAGGTTCAAAGGTTAGACGCGGATGCCGCAGATCCGGCGGATCATGCGGATACGTTGCCTTTGTGGGTGCACACGAGGCGGTGGAAACGAGGTTCCAACCCGAAATGCAAACGGAGCCCAACCTCGAACCCAGTCGCACGCAAATAGTTGAAGAGTTGACGTTTCGCGACCCTGGGCGTGTCGACCGAGGCCTTTGCTTCGACATAAGTCGTCCATCGACGACCATATCGATGCGATGGACTGCGAGGACGTGCCCTTTGTATCGGACATGAGTGCTGACCTCTCGCGCGACGCGATGGCCGCGGTTGAGGAGTTCGCGCTCTCGGGCCATGACGTAAACGTGCTCGAGAAAGCCGAAGCCAGGAGTGTTGTAGACCTCGTAGAACGCGCCAATGACGGAATGCGTGAGAGGCTCTTCGATTAACTCATTGCTTGCCATGCCACACGCTACTTCGGCGTGACAACCACCGTGTCATCGAACGATTGCGAGCAGATCTCCAGATAACCCCGTGCAATCGGCCGTATCAGCCGCATCCGCGTGTAACCTTTGAACCTTGATGTCGGCATCGCCGACGAAGAACAGGTGAAGACAATCCTCGGCAGCATTCCAGCGCTGATCCTCGCCGCCGCATGCTTCCGCTCGGCGGGGCCGGAGCTCGAGCGTGCACCGACCCGTCCGCCGGTGCTCGCCGCACAGCGGAGCGGGACGACGGCACTGCTCCAGGCGGTGAGCGCGCCGAGTGCGCGCGTGGCGTGGGTGAGCGGGCATCGCGGCACGTACGCGATCACGACCGACGGCGGCGAGAGCTGGCGCTCGGCCGTCGTTCCCGATGCGGACTCACTTCAGTTTCGTGATGTTTATGCCGTCGATGAGCGCACCGCGTGGCTCCTGGCCGCGGGCGACGGCGATCGCTCGCGCATCTATCACACCGCCAACGGCGGCCAGTCGTGGACGCTGCAATTCCGCAACGCCGAGCCCCGCGGATTCTTCGACTGTCTCGACTTCTGGGACGGGCGGCGCGGCCTCGCATTCAGCGATGCCGTCGACGGTCAGTTCTACATCCTGACGACGAGCGACGCCGGGCGCACCTGGACACGCGTGCCTGCCGATGCTCTTCCGGCGGCGCGCACGGGCGAGGGCGCGTTCGCGGCGAGCGGCACCTGCGTGATCACCGGTCCCAACGGGCGCGCCTGGATCTCGACCGGGAACGCACCGGCCGAGTCGCGCATCCTCTACACCGCCGACTATGGGCGAAGCTGGAGCGTGTTTCTCACCCCCCTGTCGGCCGGCGAGGGCGCCGGAGCGGCGACACTCACCTTTCGTGACACGCTGCACGGAGTGGTCATGGGCGGCCCGGTCGGCCGGCCTAACGAGCGCGGCGACTGGACGGCCGTCACCGGCGACGGGGGGCGGACGTGGAGGCAGGGGGGACGTCCGGCGATGGCGGGCCCCGTGTACGGCGTCGCGTATGTCCCGCGAACGCCGGCCCTGGTTGCCGTCGGACCCGGTGGAATGGACTGGTCCACCGACGACGCGAGCTCGTGGAGCCGGCTCGACACGCTCGCGTACTGGAGTATTGGCTTCTCACGAACGGGACGTGCGGGCTGGGCGGTCGGGCCCAGCGGCCGCATTACCAAGGTCATCATCGAATAGGTCGTTATGCGCCTTTCCGTCGTCACCATTGCGCTCCTCGTCATCAGTCATGCCGCGGGCGCGCAGATGTCGCCGCGTCAGGATACGGTGGCGCGCGTCGACAGCATCTTCTCGCGGTTCACGACCACGACGCCGGGATGCGCCGTCGGCGCTTCGCGACACGGCCGCACGGTGCTGGCAAAAGCCTACGGGCTGTCGAATCTCGAGTACGACGTGCCGCTCACGCCCGAGTCGATCATCGAGGCGGGCTCGGTGGCCAAGCAGTTCACCGCCGCGGCGGTCCTGCTCCTCGCGCAGCAGGGCAAGCTCTCCCTCGATGATCAGGTGCGGAAGCACATCCCTGAGCTGCCCGACTACGGTGCGTCGCTCACGATCCGCCACATGATCAACCACACGAGTGGGCTGCGGGACTGGGGTACGGTCGCGGCGGTCGAGGGATGGCCGCGCGGCTCTCGAGCGCACACGCACGACCACGTCCTCGACATCGTGGCGCGGCAACGCGCGCTGAATTTCCCGCCCGGCAGCGAATACCTCTACAGCAATACCGGCTACAATCTGCTCGCGATCATCGTGCAGCGCGTGAGCGGCCGGTCATTCGCCGACTTTACGCGCACCGAGATCTTCGAGCCCCTCGGCATGACGCGCACCTCCTGGCGGGATGATTACACTCGCGTCGTCAAAGGACGAGCGACCGCCTATTCGCCGACGCGAAACGGCTTCCGGCTCAACATGCCGTTCGAGAATGTCCATGGGAACGGGGGGCTGCTCACGACGGTCGAGGACCTGCTGCGGTGGAGCGCGAACTTCGATCGCGGGCAGGTCGGCGGGCCCGCACTGCTTCGCGAGCAGCTGCGGCAGGGGCGTCTCACGAATGGACGGGAGATCGAGTACGCCGCAGGTCTGTCGGTTTCGCGGTACCGCGGAGTCGCCGAGGTGAGCCACAGTGGCGCGACGGCGGGCTATCGTGCGTTTCTCACGCGGTACCCGGAGCATGGGCTTGCGATCGCCGTGCTATGCAATCACGGCGGCGCGCCCGCCGCGACGCTCGCGCACCGGGTGGCCGATCTCTACCTGGGCTCGGTGGTCATGGATCCGGCCGCGCCGAAGGCGGTGACACTCGCCCCGAGCGTCCTGAGCGCGCGGGCCGGTCTCTATCGAAACGCCGTTACCGGGCAGCCGCTGCGGATCTCCGTACGCGATGGCAAGCTGGTCGATGACGGGGGAACGGAGGCGGTACCGATCTCCGCGACCGTGTTTCGAAACCCTAACGGCGGACAGGCCGTTTTCGAGCTCTCCCCCGATGGCCGCGCGCGCGCGATGCGATTACTTCAGGAGGACGGGGACACCCTGCTCTTCCTCGCCGTCGAGCCCTACGCACCCGGTCCTGAGGAGCTGCGAGGATTGGTCGGGACATATGTGAGCGAGGAGGCCGCGACGACGATTACGATCGCCCACCAGGAGGGAAAGCTTTTCCTCCGGCAGCGTCCTACGGTCGCGTTCGAGCTGCGCGCCGCGTACCGCGATGTCTTCGAGATTCCCACCGGCGACGTCGTCCGCTTCATTCGCGATGATACTGGCAAGGTGACCGAGATGAGCCTCTTCCTCGGTCGCGTTCGCGACCTGCGATTCAAGAAGCAATGAGACGCGCAGTGAGGAGTGAGGTATGACGCGCACCCCCTTCGTGCTGTTGGCCGCGCTGTTTCCCGGTTCGTTGGCCGCGCAGGCAACGCTGATCGTTCGCATCGCGGCCGACACCACGACCCGGCCAATACCTAACGTCTACGTCGGTATCCCGGCGCTGGGACGATCGGCGTTGACGGACAGCGGCGGACGGGTCGTGCTGGAACGAATGCCCGCGGGGACTCACCGCCTGGTCGCCCGCGCGATCGGGTTTCGTCCCGATTCGACTCTCGTCGAGCTCGCCGACGGCGCGACCCGGGAGATCACCATGAAGCTCACGACGCACACCCCCGTGCTGGACGAGGTGCGGGTGAGCGCGGAGGGCACGTCGCGAACCGGCAAGATGGTCGGGTACCACGAGCGCCGCGAGCGCGGCATTGGCCGCTTCATCGATCGCAACGCGCTCGAGAAGAATGGGCACCGCCGCACCTCGGACATTCTCAATACCGTGCCCGGCGTCTACGTCCGCTACGGCTTCACGTCGAAGGCGTGGGCATCGTCGGGTCGCAACAGCACCGCTACCGGATGCCCGACCTGCGGGCACAGCGCCTCGAATGCCGCGATCAACCCCGGGGACCGCCTCGCCGGTGCGCCCCCTGCCTGCTACATGGACGTCTACATCGACGGCGCGCTCGTCTACAATTCCAGCATTCGCTATGCAGCGCTGTACGACCTGAACAGCATCGAGCCCGGGAGCATCGAGGCGATCGAAGTGTACTCCAGCGGCTCCAACCTCCCCGCGGAATTCCAAAGGACCGGGGGCGCCTGCGGAGCGGTCCTCATCTGGATGCGGGTCTCGTTCCCAGCGCGGAAGGAATGACAATTGGGCGACAGGAACTGCGGCTGCGAACTGCGGACTACGGCTGCGAACTGCGAACTGCGGACTACGGCTGCGAACTGCGAACTGCGAACTGCGAAGAACCCGGTCGCGGTCCGCAGTTCGCAGTTCGTAGTTCGTAGTTCGTAGTTCGTAGTCAGTCTCCCGCCGGTTCCGGAATCGGCATCTCCGCCGTCGCCTGCTTCGGCGTAAAGCCAAACACCCGCGCGAGCGACTGCCGCCACTCGTCGAGAATCTCGTAGAAGGTCGGGATGGCGATCAACGTCAGCAACGTCGACGTGATCACGCCGCCGATCACCGCCATCCCGAGCGGGGCGCGGAACTGCGCGCCTTCGCCGCGGCCCAGCGCCACCGGAATCATGCCGGCGATGAGCGCGAAGGTCGTCATGAGAATGGGACGCAGGCGGATCGCGCCCGCCTCGATCAGCGCTTCACGCAGCGGCAGGCCGCGCCGCTCCCGCGCCCACTTCGCGAAATCGATCAGCAAGATCGCGTTCTTCGCCACGATGCCCGCCAGCAGAATGACGCCAATGAGGCTCATGATGTTGATGGTGCCTCCCGAGAGCGCCAGCGCCAGCATCACGCCGATGAGCGACAGCGGCAGCGACAGCATGATCGCGAGCGGATCGAGGAACGACCCGAACTGCATTACGAGAATCAGATACATCAGGAGAAGCGCGACGCCGAGTGCGAAGAAGATATCGGCGAAGACCTCGGCCTGCTGTTGCGCGTCGCCACCCTGCGTCACGCGGACGCCCGGCGGCAGCTGGAGCTGCGCCACGCGCTCGGTAATGTCGGAAATAACTTCGCCGGTCGAGCGGCCCGACACGTTCGCCTCCACGTTGACGACGAGATCGCGATCCAGGTGCGTGATCACCGCCGGCCCGACGCTCTCCTCGACGCTCGCCACCTGTCCGAGCGGCACGGTCGAGGGCAAGCCGTTCGGCCCCGGAACGACGAGCGGGAGCTGCCGGAGGTCGGTCGCCCGGCGACGCGCTTCCGGCGCCAGCCGCACGACGACGTCGCGCACCTCACCGCTCGGATCCTCCCAGTCACCGGCGTCGATTCCGGCGAAGGCGGGGCGGAGCGACTGCGCCACGTGCCCGGCGGTAATGCCTAACGACCCGGCGACGCCCCGGTGGAGTTCGACATTGAGCTCGGGCTTCTGCCCCTTGCTCGACAGGCTGATGTCGACGGCGTTCGGAACCTGCTTCACTTCGGCGAGCACCATCTCGGCGGCGGTGTTCACGGCCTCCGGATCGGTCCCGCGCACCTCGATCTGCACCAGCTTCTGATTGCCCCAGTCGGTCGCGAACACCGCCAGCGTCGCGCCCGACACCCGCCGGGTCTCCTCGCGAAGGACCGCCGCGAAATCCTCGGCGCTCATGTCCCGATCGGCCACTGGCGTCATCTTCACATAGATGTTGCCGATGTCCACCGCGCCTGAGGTGCCGCCCCCCAGCGTGGTGTACGTGTAGCGAACCTCGGGGTGGGACCGCGCGATGCGCGCCGCCTCTTCCGCCTTGAGCCGGGTGTACTCGAGATTCGATCCGGGCGGCGTCTCGATCTCGATGTTCAGCTCGGCGTTGTCATCCTCCGGAAAGAACGCCACACCCACGATCCCCACCGCCGGCACGACCGGCATCAGGAGCAGCGCCACCACGATCGCGACGGCGATGGAGCCGAGCCGCAAGTACCACTGCCGAAACCGTGCGAGCCCCACGAGCGCGATCGCCATCGCGCCGAGCACCACCGCCAGCCCGGTGAGCCCTTTCACGGGAAGCGTGAACGACCCAAGGAACGTCCCGATCGCGATCACGACGATCGGCAGACGATGGTCCAGCGCCCACGCGATCACCTTCTTGTAGTCGTGCGACCGCTGGTTGAACCAGCCGTTGAACCGGTCGAGCTTCCGGGTGATCCACCCCTTCTCGTGCTCTTCCTTGTGGGGATCCTTCCAGTACGCGGAGAGCATCGGGTCGAGCGAGAACGACACGAACAGCGACACGAACACCGAGGCGGCAATCGTCAGCGCGAACGGCTTGAACCACTGACCGCCGACGCCCGGCATGAACGCGATCGGCACGAACACCGCGAGGATGGAGAACGTCGTCGCCGCAACCGCGAGGCCGATCTCGTCGGTGCCTTCCCGTGCCGCGGTATAGTGGTCCTTTCCCATCTCGACGTGTCGCACGATGTTCTCGCGCACCACGATGGCGTCGTCGATCAGGATGCCGATGGCGAGCGACAG
>JAICOJ010000083.1 GCA_025930755.1 Gemmatimonadaceae bacterium | reverse complement strand
CGTGGATCCTCGATGCTGCGCATCTCGTGTGATGGCCCTCCGGCAGTGGGTGATGCCAACGGCGCTGACAGCGCGAGCGAGCGACCGCGGCTGCGAAAGCGTTAGGCAGGGTCGATCCGTCGCCCTGCGCACGTCCAACACGGCACGTACACGATCCATACGGACGCCGCGTCGGTAGACACTCGGCAAGCGACCGGTTCGCGGTGCGTCTGCATTTCGTCGTGTCTATCACGCTATAGTGATTCGCGTACGCGACGCACGCAAGACATTTGCACGTTGCTTACACTTGCGAGCGGTGACGAGCGCTATCGCCTCGGTCGCCGCATCCAGACGTGCGGTGACCGCGGGCGCGAAAGGCCCACTTGGATTCGTTAGGGGATCACGAAAATGCGCGGCGCCGCCGGTGGTCCGGCGGCGCAGAACGGCGCGCGATCCGACGCCGCGTCAGTTCCCTCCCGGGACGCGGTCCACGAAGTAGACCACCGCTGCACGGTTGAAGGTCACAGTGTCCTGCGGCGCGGTGGTGCCGGCCACCGACGCCGGGAAGCAGTAGGCGCTGAGGACGGTCCCCGCCGCGTTGACCCCGGCGGCGGGTCTGGCCCCGGCGGGCGTCGCCGGTGCCACGGGGCCGGCGGCTTGCGCGACCCGCGTCGGCGTCACCGTCGTGGTGAACCGCCCGAGCAGCGTCCCGGCCGCACGCGACTGGTACGCCGACGCCGTACCGGGGGCGATGTTGGCGCCCAGCGACGCCAGGGTCGTCGAGTCGGCGCCGGCCAGGAAATCGACGTTAGGCGTCCCCGTCGGTCCGCACCCGGCATTCACCGCCCGAATGGCGATGTTCCCCGCCGCGGGAGCCGCCGCGTCATCGGCCAGCACGATGAAGCGGTCGGTATTGTTCTTCGCGCTCCCCGAGAGGAGCAGCGTGTAATTCTGGTTCGCGGCGAACGTGATCGTGGTGTCGAGCATGAACGCGGACGTCACCACGGGGTTGGTGCTCGTCGGGAAGACGCGAATGCGCCGCGCCTTCGCCTCCGTCGGCTGATGCTCGGTTCCCGCACGGAACGTGAGGGAAAGCGCCAGCGCCGACCACGGGACCTGGTCGATCATGCGGATGTCCACCGCTCCCGTATCCGCCATCGCATTGATGAAGCGGACCCCCGCGAGCGGCGGTGGAGTCGTATTGGTGATCTCGTCGTCGTTGCATGCCGCCACCACCGACAGGACGACGCCAGTCACGAGAAAACGGGAAAGTCGCATGTGAAAACTCCCTGGAGAATTCGTAAGAGACCTGCGGCACCAGCGGCGACCGGCTCGCCGTCGCGGGCTCACTGGTCGGGACCGGGCCCTCCTCCGCCGGGCTCCCGCCCCCCCGCCCCTGTACCGAAGAGGTCTCGCGAGAGGATGAACGCGATCACACTGCTGGAAATGACGCCGGCCACCACGGCCGTCCGGCCGCGAGACATCCGGCGCGCGTGGACGTCACGCAAATGCTCCTCGCGAATCGTCAACGGCTCTCCCGTCCAGCGATGCCGCTGACCATTCAGAAACTCCACCGCACGAACGCGAACCACGTAGACGGAGTCACGCCGCGACACCAGTGCGCCCTCGATCTGCGCGACGGCCTCGCCCACGCTGTCCGCCAGGGCCACGCGCCCGCGATCGTTCACCGCGAGCACGACGTTCGTCCCCGGCTCCGGCGCGGCGTTGAGAGGCCGATTCACATAGCATCCCGACGCCGCGAGGAACGCCATCGCGAGTGCGGCGTACCGCGAGTCCATCCGCTACCAGCCGTAGTTACTGCGCGCCGCCACTCGCTCGTTGCGATACGACGGAAGCCCGCGCGCGAAGAGCTCCTGATAGGGCACCGGCCATTCGAGCGGCGTACCGATCACGAGATCGCCCCAGCCGCGCGAATCGATGTACCACTGTCCGTATCCGGTGAAGGCGGTCTCCATGCGCTTCTCCCACTTCATCGCTTCCCAGAGATTGCCGCACACCGTCGAGTTGAAATTCGGACCGACGGGCACCCGGGGCACGCACGCGTTGCCGCCCGGCACGGGATCGACCCCGTTCGAGACACTGGCGACCGACGGGAGATTGTTCTGGAGGCGATACTTGTCGATCAGCGCCGCTGCAGCGGCGAAGCTCCCATCCCGGAGGTGCGCCTCGGCCGCGAGCATGTCGATCTCGGCGACCGTCATGATCGGGAACGGACCGCTTCCGCCGTCACGGTTCCGAATGCGCCAGAACCGAACGAAGTCGTAGAACGAGGTGCCCCACGGCTCGGCCGGGGTGTCCTGACCCTGCGGACGATTCCGGATGTACAGGACCGTATCGGGTGCGATGACCGGACTCGTGGTGGGGACCTTCGCCTGCTGCGCCGCACGCGTCTCGCCCGCGGGACAGCGCAGATCCGGCGTCTTGATGAGGAACGGCGCCCGCTGCATGAGCGGGGTCGCCAGCCACGCATCGTAGGCGCGGCTCGTGTCGGCCATGCCAAAGATGAACGGCGTGATCTGATGCCATCCGGACGACACGGCCGCCTGCGCGATCCAGGCGTTCGTCCATCCGCCCGACACGCTGAGGACGACGTTCAAATCGGACGTAATGCCGTTCGTCGCATCGGCGAGAATGGCGTCCCAGTCGGCGAGGTCGCGCTCCGCCGGCGTGCGTCCCAGCCCGGCACGGAAGCGCGCCTTGTACGACCGGATGATCTGGCGATAGCGATCCTTTGAAATGTCCGCCGCCTGAGCCATCCACGCCGCGGGAATGAACGCGCCGCTCGCGGTATCGCGGGCGAGGACGGCGAGCGCCGAGTCGAGCATCTCGAGGGCCGCGGCCATGCCTTCGGTGGCGGGGGAGAACTCCGGCACCTCCGTGCCTTCCAGCTCGCCCGGCCGCACGATGGTGAGCGAATCGTAGAACAGCGACAGGAAGCCGTGCGCGTACCCCAGCGTGAAATACGCAAAGGATCTGGCGCGCAGATCACGTCGCTGTCCGAGCGTGCGCCCTTCCGACTCGAACACGGCGAACGCGTCGATGGCGTTCGAGGCCATGCGCGCATTGCGGCTCAGGTGATCGAAGTCGCGGAAGTTGCCCACCTCCTCGCGATTTCCGATCGAGTTGTCGATCAACCCGCGCGGAATCGCTCCGCGCGTTCCCATGCCGAAGTTGCCGAGCTGCGATGAGCTCTCGAACGACATGGTCTGCGTCTGCGTCCAGAGGTGGTCGCCACCACCGGCCGGCGTCGGCAGGTATTGGCCCTGGTGCATCTGCTGGAACAGCTTGGAGACGATCGTCTCCACCCCCACCGGCGTCGAAAACGCGCGGTCGACGTCCGGATTGTTCAGGTTCGTGATGTCGAGCCCGTCGTCGCAGCCGGCCACCGTCAGCGACGCGGCGACGCCGAGGGTCATCAACACCTTCATGCGATATCGTCCAGGCATTCAGGACCTCGCAGCAAATCAGAGGGAGAGCGGGCGGACCGCCGGTGCTCGGCGGCCCGCTCGCGTCTGATGAAGTCGGATCAGAACGACGTCGAGATGCGCGCGGTGAACGTGCGCAGATTCGGGAACCGGTATCCCGCCACGGCCGAGAGCGCCGCGGAGTTCAGCGGGCCGGTCCGTCCCTGCGCATCGCCAACGCCGACCTCGGGATCGAACCCACGGAAGTCGGTCCAGGTGTGCAGGTTCCGCCCAATGACGCCGACGGTGAAGTCGCCGACGCCACCGAGGTCACCGAGGTGATAGTTGATCGATACCTCACGCAGCTTCATGTAGCTGCCACTCTCGACCGAGTAACGGTTCGGATTCAGGGCATCGTAGAAGCCGCCGACGCCTGACGAGCCGCCGATCGGCGCCTGACCGCGACGCCACCAGTAGCCGATGGGCTTCGCCGTCTCCACCGACTGGCCGAGCTGATTCTGCTCCGCCGTCATGAAGTCGCCGAGCGACCAGTGGTAGCCGATGTTCCAGACGTCCTGGCCGAAGGCGCCGTCGAGCAGCGCATACGCCGTGAACTTCTTGTAGCTGAAGTTCTGCGAGATCCCGAGGTGATAGTCGGGAATGCCGTTGCCTAACGGCACGGTGGCGATGTTGCCCGTGGAGTCGCGGAGCACGATCGGCATGCCCCAGTTCGCGCGCGCGCCCCATGGCCCGCTGGCGAGGTTCGTCCGCCAGAGGTTCCGGGTGATGCCCTCGGTGAGCTGGTTGCCCTGGCCCACCCACACGATCCACCCCTGGTCGTTCGCCCGGAACGAGCTCGTCGGTCCGCCGCAGTCGGTGCGGAAGGGAGCCGGCAGCTGCGCGCAGCTGCGCACGAAATCCTGCCCGTAGAACGTCCCGAGCATTTCGCCTTCGCGGAAATTGTAGATCGAGAAGGGATTCTGACCGATGGCCGCCGGGTGATAGACGCCGGTGAACGGCGGCGCATCGAGCCGCGTGATCTGCGAGCGGGTCCGATCCCAGATCACGCGGGTCGACCAGGTGAAATCCCGGGTGTTGATGAGTGGCACCGTGAGGGCGGCCTCCCACGTCTTGTTCGTGAGCTGACCGGCGTTCTGCCATTGCAGCTGGAAGCCCGTCGCGGTCGGCGGACGGACCGACAGGATCTGGTCGTCGATCACCGAGTGTGCGTACGAGATGTTCAGCACGGCGCGGCCGAAGAACTCGATGTCGGCGCCGACCTCGGTCTCGGTGTTGATCTCCGGCTTGAGATCCTTGTTCCCGAGGGTCGCCGGGTTGAGCGTTCCGCCGGTGCCGATCGTGAAGGTCTCGTACTGCGCCGCGAACGAGGGTCGCTGGCCGGTCGTACCGCGTGACGCGCGCAGCTTGAACAGGCTCAGCTGGTTGGTCAGCGGCCACCACGGCTCGAGCGACGCGATCCATGCCGCCGAGATGCGTCCGAAGGTCGCCCACCGGTTCGTGGAGCCGAAGAGGGAGCTGCCATCCCGGCGAATGACGCCGCCCAGGATGTAGCGATCCTTGTAGTCGAGATCCGCGCCGCCATAGAACGCGAGCTCGCGGATCGTCTGGTTCGCCGAGGAGATCAGGAAGTTGATCTGTGCCGCGTCGGCCGTCTCGAGGCCAGGCACGATGATGTCTGCCCCCTGCAGCGAATCCTGAGACGCCACCGAGTGCGCATACACCGTGCGGGCGGTGAACGTGGCGTTGAGCTCGGGCAAGAGCATCCGGCGGGCGGTGGCGCTCATGCTCGTGTTGTACGCCTCGGTGTCGAACGCGCCCTCGTTGATGAAGCCGGCCGAGAACGTCGGATTCGATGCCGTCACCCGATAGCCGCGATCGCGGAACTGCGTGAAGTTCCCCGTCGAGCGGTCGTAGCTGAAGTTTCCATCCAGCGTCACCCACTCCAGCGGGTTGTACCGCAGCGTGAGGCCCCCGAGGAACCGCGTGCTGCGATCCTCGCGCCGGTTGTTCTCCGCGGCGTAGAGCGGGTTGAAGTTCTGCTCCCCCTGATTCAGCACGTTCGGGCGAATGTAGAGGCGCCCGAACTGATCACGCTCGGTGAGATCCACGTACCACGGCATGCGCGACAGATTGAACCAGATCTGCCCCGTGGTCTGATCGAGGTGGGCCGCGTCTTCCTTCGACTGGCTGTAGTATGTCGTCATGCTCGCCGTCAGCCGGTCGGTGAAGTTGTGATCGAGATTGACGCGGGCCGAGTTGCGCGAATAGCCGTTGAGGAACTTCACCGCACCCTGCTGCGTGAGATTCGACACGCTGGCGTACACGCCGGTACTTCCCACGCGGCCGCGCAGGTCGAGGTTGGTGTTCGCGAAGGCGGACGGTGTGACGACCTGCGCCACCGGATCCGTTCTCGTCGGCCAGGGATTGACCTGGAACGTCCCGGTCAGCTGGTCGTACGTCGGCGCCTGCGCGATCCCGCCGTCGTAGCGAATCCGCTGCGGTGGGAGCGAGAAATCCTCGCCCTGGTCGTTGATCCGCGTCGCTTCGTCGCGGAGGTTCACATAACGAGCGCAGGGCGAGCCGCCGACGCTTTCCGTCGTGCAGAAGAACCGGCCGGTCGGATCCATCGCGAGGAAGTGCGTCTCGGCGAGCGGATACTGACGCTCGATGTCGCCGGCTCCGAACTCGGAGCGCACGCCGAAGCGCAGCCCTTCCGGCGAATTCTTTCCCGTTTTCGTCGTGATGTTGATGACCCCCGCCCCGGCGCGCGCGCCGTACAGCGAGGCCGCCGCGGCCCCCTTCACGACCTCGACGCTCTCGATGTCGTTCGGGTTGATGTCCGGAAGGTCACCCTGCAGCACGACGCCATCGATGATGAAGAGCGGGTTCTGACTCCGCCCGGTGCCGTTGATGGAGACGGGACCGCGCAGCACGACGGCCGGCGATTCCCCCGGACGGCCGGAGGCGGACACGATCGAGGCGCCGGGAATCTTTCCCTGCAGCTGCGTCAGCGGATTGGACGCCGTGACCGGCATCTGCGACGTGTCGACCCGCGCCACCGTAAACGGCAGCTTGATCTGCTGCGTCTCGGCCGTCACCCCCGTCACCACGACCTCGCTGAGGCGAGCGATGTCTGTCACGAGGTCGAAGTTCACGGTCTGCGTTCCCGCGGAGACCGTGATCGGCTGCGACTGGGGACGGAATCCAACCGCGCGTGCACGCAGGGCGACGCTCTGCCCCGTGACGCGTGCGGCGGGAATGTTGATCGTGTACGTGCCTGCCTCGTTCGTCGGCACGGAAATGTTGAGCTCCGTGATGTACACGTTGGCGCCATACAGCGGCTGCCCGCGGTCGGACATTACGCGTCCCGTCACCACGGCATTCTGGGCCGATGCGGACGAGGCGACCCCGACAGTGAGCAGGGTGGCGATCACCAGCATCGAGATCGTTCGGCTCCGTGTCACTCGCGTCATCGCTACCTCAAGGGGTGGTATTGGAAACCGCGATGCGTTGGTTGGCGCGCCGCGCCCGGGCGGGCGGGTGTGCGCACTCAGGGTCACTGACGACACTGGGGTTGGAGATCCTCCTCGCGTTGAGGTGATGCCCACGCCCCCCGAGGCGCACGGCACGGTGCGCTCCGCGCGGCCACGTGCGTACTGGTTAGGTCAGCATGCCGTGGGTCACGCGTTAGGGTGCGGCGCGTACTCTGCGAGTGCTGACAAGTGAGCGCAAGAAATTGCACAAAGACTTACATGTGCGAAGAGAATGTGAGGGACGAAACGCACGCCGTGCGTGATAGGCATGCGCCAGGTCAATGCGCGGCAAAGACGTCAGCGGTCGGAATTCAGACTTCAGAATTCAGAAACGACAGCGGGGAGCCACGATCTGGCTCCCCGCTGTTTCATCGGAATACTGAAGTCTGAATTCCGACCGCCGACGTCCTTGCCGGCCCCCGATCAGGTCAGGGCTCCCTCCCCGTGACATCGGTCGGTCGCTGCGCATTCCCGCGCTCCGGCGCCGCGAACGTGAACGGCTGATGCACGAGCTGACGCACGCGCCTCCCTCCCCGCCGCGCTGGCGCGTACGCCGCGCGCACGAGCGCCGTGCGCACGGCCTCGCTGAACAGCGGATGCGTCGACGACACGATGCTGAATGTGCCCTCTTCCACGTACCCGAGCGTATCGACGACGTACTCCGCGATCACGAATCCCGGGACGGCTTCCGCGAACAGCGTCGGCGGATACTCGATGCGAAGGGACGCCGCATCGATGAGGCCCGCGGCCGTGTCCACGTGATCGGCCGTGAACACCTCGAGGGAAGACACCAGCGCTTCGACCTCGGCGGACGTCCCGATGCGCTCCGCCGGCGCATCCATGTCGGTGCTGCGCGACCAGAGAAGGATCGTCCCGCAGCTCGACATCGTCCGCTGCTGGATGTATCGGAGCGGTGGCGTCGTCGCGCCGAGGTAGAGCTCGATTCCCTCGAACGAATGTGGCGCGAAGCTGTCGAGATCGACCTCACCGGCCGGCATCGGAAAGCCATCGAGCCAGACGAGGGGCCAGCATGTGCGTCCACGCATACGCACGCCCGTCGCGCCGGCGCGTCCTTTCACGATCGTCAGTCCGGGCACACGCTGGAGGAGATGGGTCATCGATCGTGGCGCGTCGACGTCGATCTCGCGCAGCGTGATGAAGTGTCCTGCCGTGCGCCGCTCGAGACGCTCGTAGAATCCCGCGAGTCGAGCCTGATGCTTCACCTTGCTGGCGCGTACGATGACCGGCGACAGCGCCGCTACGACGCGCGTCAGCGTGAGGCTCACCGCCGCGTCGGGGGATGCGGGTACGTGGACGTCGACGCTGTCGGCGCGAAAGCCCAGGCGCCGCACGCGTACCACCGAAGCGCCGAGCGGAACGCGGTCGAGGCGGAAGGCCCCACGCGCATCGCTGATGGCCATCGTCCCGAGACCCCGCACCGAAATCTGCGCGCCGGCGATCGGTACGCCGTGCACGTCGGTAATGGTCCCCGCCACGACGCCCTGCGCCTGCCCGCGCGGAACCGCGACGGTCGCCATGACCATCGCTGCACCGACGACCGTGCGCGCCGCGGCTCTCCCGACTGCGACCGGCATCGTCGAAAGGATAGGACGCGATTCTGGCGCGCACAATGATGAGATGCATCGCGGGCTCCGCCTCACGTGAGGCGGAGCCCGCGATACTCCCAGGAGAAGACGCGCGCCTCAGCTCGCGGTGGCCTTCTCGGTGACGACCCGCACGTGGTTGTCCACGACCTGCAGAAAGCCCCCCTCGACGCTGAAGCGGCGCTCCCCCCCACTCTCGCTCACGCGAAGCGTGCCACGGCCGAGCAGCGCCATCATCGGCGCGTGCCCGGTGAGAATGCCGACTTCGCCATCGTACGCCGGCGCGACCACCTGCGTCGCGTCGCCATCGAAGAGCGTGCGCTCCGGTGAGATCACCGAGACCTTGAGCATGCCTTACGAGCTCGCGATCCGCTCGGCGTTCGCCAACACGTCCTCGATCCCGCCCGCCATGAAAAACGCCTGCTCGGGCAGCGAATCGAATTCGCCGTCGACGACGCGCTCGAACGATGCGACGGTGTCTTCCAGCTTCACATACTTGCCCTCGATGCCCGTGAACTGCTGCGCGACCGCGAAGGGCTGGGAGAAGAAGCGCTGGAGCCGGCGCGCCCGGGCCACGATCTTCTTGTCGTCTTCCGATAGCTCGTCCATTCCCAGAATCGCGATGATGTCCTGCAGCTCCTTGTAGCGCTGCAGAATGCGCTGCACGTGGCTCGCCACGCGGTAGTGCTTGTCGCCAACGAACTGCGGATCGAGAATGCGGGACGACGAGGCCAGCGGGTCGACCGCCGGATAGATCCCGAGCTCGGTAATCGCGCGCGAGAGCACGACGGTCGCATCCAGGTGTGCGAAGGCGGTTGCCGGCGCCGGATCGGTGATGTCGTCGGCGGGGACGTAGATCGCCTGCACCGAGGTAATCGAGCCCGTGCGGGTCGACGTGATGCGCTCCTGCAGCTCACCCATCTCGGTCGCCAGCGTCGGCTGATACCCCACCGCGCTCGGCATGCGGCCGAGCAGCGCCGACACCTCGGAGCCCGCCTGCGTGAAGCGGAAGATGTTGTCGATGAACACGAGCACATCCGCGTTCTCCCGGTCGCGGAAATACTCGGCAACCGTCAGGCCCGTCAACCCGACTCGCAGGCGTGCGCCCGGCGGCTCGTTCATCTGACCATAGATGAGCGCCACCTTGTCGAGGATGTTCGCTTCCTTGAACTCCAGATAGAGATCGTTCCCCTCGCGCGTGCGCTCGCCGACGCCGCAGAACACCGACCGTCCGCCGTGGCCCTTGGCAACGTTGTTGATGAGCTCCTGAATGACGACCGTCTTCCCGACGCCCGCACCGCCGAACAGCCCGATCTTTCCGCCCTTGACGAACGGCGCGATGAGGTCGATGACCTTGATGCCCGTCTCGAAGATCTCGGTCTTCGGCTCCAGGGAAATGAACTCGGGCGACGGGCGATGAATCGGCCAGCGCTCGACGTTCCGAGGGATCGGCGGACCGTTGTCGACCGGATTCCCGATGACGTTCAGAATGCGGCCAAGCGCCGCCTCGCCGACGGGGACGGTGATCGCCGAGCCGGTGTCAACCGCCTCCATACCGCGTTGCACGCCATCGGTGCTGGACATCGCCACCGCGCGCACCTGGTTCCGCCCGATGTGCTGCTGCACCTCGGCGACGACCGAAATGTCCTGTCCGGAATCCGTTCGCGCCGTCACTTCGATGGCGTTGTAGATCTCGGGCAGATGCTCGGACTCGAACTCGACGTCGAGCACGGGGCCGATGACCTGGACCACTCTACCGATGCTGTGCGTTGCCGCGGTGGTGCTCATTGTCGAAATCCTCTGTGGAATTGCGAACTGCGAATTGCGAATTGCGAATTCAACGTTCGCAGCTCGCAGCTCGCAGTTCGCACTCGTCTCTAGAGTGCCTCCGCCCCGCCGACGATCTCCGCGATCTCCTGCGTGATCTGCGCCTGACGAGCACGGTTGTAGGTCCGGCGAAGCACGTTCAGCATGTCGCCGGCGTTGTCGGTGGCGTTCTTCATGGCCGTGCGCCGCGCCCCCTGCTCCCCAGCCACCGTCTCGACCAGGGCGCGATACACGGCGTTGCGCACGTAGAGTGGTAACAGCTCGGACAGGATCGTCTCTGCCGAGGGCAGCAGGATGTAGTCGCGAGCCGGCCCCTTCCCGTCCGGGGGCGTCACGGGCAGGACGCGCTCGGCCACCGGAGGCGTCGAGATGGCGGAGTTGAACTTCGCATACACGACGTAGACGGCGTCGAGGCGTTCGGCGATGAAATCGCTCATGAGCGCCTCGACGAGCTCCCGCGCGTGCTCCACCGTCGGACGATCTCCAATATCGGTGCGCGTGCTCGCGAGCTGACGGCCGGTATATCGAAAGAATCCGATCGCCTTGCGCCCCACCGCATGGAGATCGACCGTCGTTCCAGCGCGCTCGAGGCGCGCGATCAACCCGCGGGCTTCCCGGATGAGATTCGAGTTGAACGCGCCGGCGAGGCCCCGGTTCGACGCGAGGAGCAGCACCGCCGCGCGCCCACCCGAGCGCTGAGCCGGTTGCCGGAGCAGCGGAAACCGCTCGGCCAGCTCCGGCGTGTACAGATCGGAGATCACCTGCGCGAGCGACTGCGCGTACGGCCGCGCCGCGACGACGCGGTCCTGGGCGCGCTTGAGCTTCGACGTCGCCACCATTTCCATGGTGCGCGTGATCTTTCGCGTCCCCTCGACGGACTTGATCCGTCCCTTGAGCTCGCGTCCCTTGGCCATGCGGTCCGATTACGGGCGAGAGGGGGGCGGCGCCTAACGGGCGGCCGCGGCGGCCGGCTTGGAGCCCTGGGCCGCTGGAGTCTCCGCCTTCTTGCCATCGCCGCGCAAATCCTTGAAGGCGGCGATGGCGCGCTTCAGCTCCTCCTCGAGATCCTTCTTCAGCTCGCGCTCCTTCCGGAGGCGTTCGCCGACCTGGGGCCACTGCGCCTGGACGTACTCCAGGAAGCCGCGCTCCCACTCGCGAATCTGGTCGACCGGGACGTCGTCGAGGAATCCGTTGGTCACCGCGTAGATGATGACGACCTGCTGCTCGACCGACATCGGCTGATACTGCCCCTGCTTCAAGACCTCGACCGTCCGCGCGCCACGCTCCAGCTGCCGCTTCGTCGCGGCATCGAGGTCCGACGCGAACGCCGAGAACGCCTCGAGCTCACGATACTGCGCCAGATCGAGCCGCAACCGCCCGGCGACCTGCTTCATCGCCTTCGTCTGCGCCGAGCCACCGACGCGCGACACCGAAATGCCGACGTTGATCGCGGGACGCACGCCGGAGAAGAACAGGTCCGCCTCGAGGAAGATCTGGCCGTCGGTGATCGAGATGACGTTGGTGGGGATGTAGGCGGAGACGTCGCCGGCCTGCGTCTCGATGACGGGGAGGGCGGTCAGCGATCCACCAGCCTTGAGAATGGTCTTTCCGTCCACCACCGAGTCATCGTTGCGCAGCTTTGCCGCACGCTCGAGCAGACGAGAGTGGAGGTAGAAGACGTCGCCCGGATACGCCTCGCGGCCCGGCGGGCGCCGCAGCACGAGCGAGAGCTGGCGGTACGCCGCGGCCTGCTTCGACAGGTCGTCGTACACGCAGAGCGTCGCACGTCCCTCGTTGTACATGAAGTACTCGGCCATCGCGCACCCCGAGTAGGGGGCGATGAACTGCATCGGGGCTGGATCGGACGCGGCGGCGACGACGACGATGGTGTATTCCATCGCGCCCGCCTGCTTGAGCCGTTCGACGACCGAGGCGACGGTGGAGGCCTTCTGGCCGATGGCGACGTAGACGCAGACGACGCCCTGCCCCTTCTGGTTGATGATCGTGTCGACCGCGATCGCGGTCTTTCCCGTCCCGCGGTCGCCGATGATGAGCTCGCGCTGGCCGCGACCGATCGGAATCATCGAGTCGATCGCCTTGATCCCGGTCTGGAGCGGTTCCTTGACCGGTTGCCTGACGATGATCCCCGGCGCGTGCGATTCGATCTTGCGCGTGACGGTGGTGTGAATCTCCCCCAGCCCGTCGATCGGATTCCCGAGCGCATCCACGACGCGACCGACGAGCGCGGGCCCGACCGGCACCTCCAGCACGCGCCCCGTGCGCCGTACCTCGTCGCCTTCCTTGAGGTCGAGCCAGTCGCCCAGGATGACGGCGCCGATGTTGTCTTCCTCGAGATTCAGGGCGAGGGCGACCACGGTGTTCTTCGTCTCCGAGGACGTGATCTCGAGCATCTCGCCGGCCATGGCCTTGGCGAGCCCGTAGATGCGGGCGATGCCGTCTTTCACCTCGAGAACGGACCCCACCTCGTCGACGTCGAGCTCGTGCAGGTCTGCCGCTTCGATTTCACGGAGCAGGATGTCCTTGATCTCGGCGGGGCGAAGAGAGGTTTCGGAAGCCATGGGGTAATCGCTCGAAGGTCAGGGGATTCGGCGCTTGTGAAAAATATCACAAGGCCTCTCCACGGGCAAGAAGGGCGGGTCGGATAAATCGTGCCGGGCTTCTATCGGGCCCCTCCCGCCCCCCGGGATGAGTTCCGCGGCCGCCCGCCAGCGCGCCCACCCGGCGCCTGCTCCCGGCTGAAGCGGTCGATCACGTCCACGCCGCGCATGGCCGCAAGCGAGCTTGCACGCCTGCCGATCAGGCGCTGGGCGGTGAGCGACAGGTGGGCGGATGATGAGAAGCCAAGGATCCGCGCCACGTCGGCGACGTCGTACCCGGGGTTTTTCGCCAGCTCGGCGGCCGACAGGAGCCGGACGAGGTCGATGAGTCGCTTCAGCGTCGGCGCGCCCCCCGTGCCGAACGAGCGACTCAGATGCTCGCGCGTGAATCCGAGCGAGGCGGCCAGGGCCGATGTCCGAATCGGGCGGCCGGCGCGGGCCACGATGAAGCGCCAGGTCGCGACGTGGAGCGGCGAACCTAACGAGAGCGACGCCGGCGGGCTGTCGAGCGCTGACGCGAAGCGCCCGCTATACCCCCGCGTGCTCAGCAGCTCCCGCGCGACCCCCCCATCCACGCCTTCCACGAGCACATCCGCGAAGTCCAGGTCAGCGCATCGCGCCACTGCCGGTCCGTCCGAGGGACGGAAGGAGGTGAGGCCGATGAACGCCGTGCTCGGATACTCGAGCGAGAGCGACGCCGCCTCCTCGCCGCCAGTCGATGCACCCAGATCGACGAGCGCTGCATCCACGAGCTCGCGGCGAAAGACGCCGGCGAATTCCGTCAGGGTGCGGGCAAGGGCGAGATGGCCGGCCGGTTTTCCGACGAGGCGTTTCACCCAGGCCCGCGTCCGCTCTCTCGGGGCGTAGGCGACCACCAGCGGCGGCGCCGCTTCGTGCGCAGGCATGGCAGGATCAGGGTCGCGCCGTCGCTCCCGACTCCACCATCGAGGCCGCGCGCTCGAGGACGGCTCGCGCGTTCGCGTACGAGATGGCCTGCATCGCATCCGGCATCGTCGCCCACCGACAGGCGGTGATGCCTTCTTCACGCTGCGGGGACGTGGCGGCTGACGCAGACTCCATCAGGTAGAAGTGACACACCTTGTGAATCAATCGGCCGCGAAAGCGAAAGTACCAGTCGATGGTGTCGATCTCCCCGCGCAGCGCGAGGTCGTCGAGCCCCGTCTCCTCCTGCACCTCTCGCAGTGCCGCCAGCTCGGGCGGCTCATCGACCTCGAGATGTCCCTTGGGAAATCCCCAGTTCTTGTAGCTGTCCCGGATGAGCAGATACAGCGCGCGTCCATTCTCCATGCGGTAGACCACCCCACCCGCCGACCGCTCCTCTTTAGCCCGCGATCGCGCCACCCATCACCTCCTGCGAGCCGAGATCCAGCGTCGCGCGCCCCTCGATGAACTGCCGCACCACCGGGTCCGTCGTCTCACGTATCTCGTCCACCGAGCCGACCCGCCGGACGCGGCCCTCGTACAGCATGGCGATGCGCGTCCCCACGGTATACGCGCTGCGCATGTCGTGCGTGATCACGACGCTGGTGACGCCGAGGGTGTCGCGCATGCGAATCATCAGCTGATCGATGACGGCACTCGTCACCGGATCGAGCCCCGTGGTCGGCTCATCGTAGAGGATGTATTTCGGACGGAGCGCGATCGCGCGCGCAATGCCGACCCGCTTCCGCATGCCGCCCGACAGCTCGGCCGGAAAGCGATCCTGCACGTTAGGCAGGTCCACGAGATCGAGGGCCTCGTCAATGCGACGCTCGATCTCCCCGGCCGTCAGCGCGGACTGCTTGCGCAGCCCCATCGCCACGTTTTCGCCGATGGTCAGCGAGTCGAACAGCGCCGCGAACTGGAAGACGTAGCCGATCTTCGACCGGAGCAGGTACAGCTCGCGCCGGGAGAGCGTCGGAACCTCCTGGCCATCGACGAACACGGTTCCGGCATCGGGCTCGAGCAGCCCGACGATGTGCTTGATCGCGACCGACTTCCCGGAGCCCGAGTACCCAATGATGACGGTCGTCTCGCCCTCGTTGACGTCGAGAGTGAAGCCGTTCAGCACGCGTTTGGGACCGAACGCCTTGTGGACGTCGACGAGCCTGATCATGCGACTAACATAAAGCTGCGAACTGCGAACTGCGAACTAGAACCCTCGGGAAGCTCATTTCGCCACGACAGAGCTGCCCGAGGGTTCTAGTTCGCAGTTCGCAGTTCGCAGTTCGCCGTTCGCAGCTCGCGCTTTTACGCCGCGAAGCTCCCGAGCGCGCGCCCGACGTCACCCTCACGCAGGCGCTTGAGTGCGCGGTCGCGAAGCTGGCGCACACGCTCGCGCGTGACGCCAAGCATCGAGCCGATCTCCTCGAGCGTGTGCTCGCGGCCACCGTCGAGACCGAAGTACAATCGCAGGACCTTCGCATCACGCGGCGGCAGCGTGCCGAGCGCCTGCTCGATCTCATCGCTGAGGAAGCGGTTCATGGCTTCCTCCTCGGCATCCGGCATCTCATCGGCGACGAAGCGCTCGATGAGCGAGCGATCGCCCTCGGGGTCCATCGGCGCGTCGAGACGCACGTCGCCAGTGTTGAGCGCAGCGAGCGACTGCACGACCTCGACCGACAGCCCCGTCACGTGCGAGAGCTCCTCGGGGCTTGGCTCGCGCCGGAGCCGCTGACGCAGAATCTCCGACGCCTTGATGATGCGCGAGAGATCCGCGGTGCGGTTGAGCGGCACGCGGACGGTGCGGCCCTGGCGCGCGAGCGACGACAGGATGGCCTGACGAATCCACCACACCGCGTACGAGATGAACTTGACACCCTGATCAGGATCGAACTTCCGGGCAGCGGTGAGCAGCCCG
>JAICOJ010000013.1 GCA_025930755.1 Gemmatimonadaceae bacterium | reverse complement strand
TCCCGCCGCCCGGATGCGTCCCCGACCCACACTGATAGAAGCCGTCGACCGGCGTGCGATACTTGGCATACCCGGGCGCCGGACGCAGGAAGAACAGCTGATCGAGGGCGAGCTCGCCCTGAAAGATGTTCCCCTCCGTCAACCCGGTGATCCGCTCGATGTCGGCGGGCGTGAGCACCTGCCGCGCGATGATCGCGCTCTTGATGTTCGGCGCATGCACGGCGAGCGCATCGACCACCGCGTCACCGAAGGCGTCGCGCCTGGCGTCGTCCCAGCCACCCTCGATCGCGAAGGGCGCGTACTGGCAGAAGATGGACATCACGTGCTGGCCTGGCGGCGCCATTCCCGGATCGATCATCGACGGGATCACGACGTCCATGTAGGGCCGCTTCGAGAAGGAGCCATGTTTGGCGTCGTCGTAGGCGCGCTCGACGTAGTCCATCGTCGGGCTGATCGAGATGGCGCCGCGCAGATACCGCTCCGGGGGAATCGGAACGCCGCCCCACCGGGCGATGTTCTCAGGCGCCATGCAGGTGAGGCGCGGCAGCTCCGACAGCGCCAGATTCACCTTGCCGGAGGAGCCGCGCGTCTTGAACCGCCGAATGCTGGCCACGAAATCATCGGGCAGCTCACGCTCCTCGACGAGCTTCAGGAACGTGCGCTTCGGATCGAGCCCCGATACGACGACGTCGGCGTGATACTCATCCCCGTTCTCGAGCGCGACTCCGGTCGTCCGACCATTCTTCACGATGACACGCCCCACCGGTGACTCGAGCTTGATCTCCGCGCCCAGCCTCGTGGCCGCGCCGGCGATGGCATCGCTCACGCCACCGGTACCGCCCTTCTGGAACCCCCACGCGCGAAAGGCGCCGTCGATCTCCCCCATGTAGTGATGCAGGAGAACGTAGGCCGATCCGGGCGAGCGCGGACCCATGAAGGTGCCGATGATGCCGCTGGCGGACTTGGTGGCCTTGAGGACATCGGTCTCGAACCATTCGTCGAGATAGTCCGCCGAGCTCATCGTCATGAGCTTGTGGAGCGCGTAGAACTTGCGGGCGCCGA
Source organism: Gemmatimonadaceae bacterium (assembly GCA_025930755.1). Classification (GTDB taxonomy): domain Bacteria; phylum Gemmatimonadota; class Gemmatimonadetes; order Gemmatimonadales; family Gemmatimonadaceae; genus JAICNG01. The sequence continues at coordinate 50,878 of JAICOJ010000013.1, read as the reverse complement.
GCGACCGCATGTGCCCGCCGAGCTTCCCGAGCGAGAGGAGCTCCTTCGGGGAGAGCGACGCGGGATCCGGCGGCATCATGCCGATGATCGGCTTCACCGCGTGCGCCATGTGATGCATCAGAATGCCGAACTCGTCGTACGCGTCGGCGTCGAGCGGCGAGTGTCGATACAGCTCACGTCGCGTCTCGTCGTGATCGGCCCATGCGGCGAGATAGTTCCCGTCGAGCATCGGCGTCACCGTGCTCTCCAGGGGGAGGATCTGCAGCCCGTGGGCCGGAAGATCGAGCTCGCGAATGATCTCGGGACGAAGCAGACTCACGACGTAGGAGAACTCGGAGAACTTGAATCCGGGAACGATCTCCTCCGTGACTGCGGCACCGCCGACGATGTGCCTCCGTTCGAGCACGAGGACCTTCTTGCCGGCGCGCGCGAGGTACGCGGCGCAGATGAGCCCGTTGTGACCGGCGCCGATGACGATGGCATCCACCTTCCCGTTCTTCACGCGCGCTTCCTCGGCGGATCGTAGAAGGGAAGCTTGCGAACGCGCGCCTGGGCTCGCTTCCGCCGGTGCTCGACGGTGATCTCGAATTCGAGCGTCTTCCCCGGCCGGGCTGCCGACGCTTCGAGATGCGCGAGCGCGATGTAGCGTTTGAGCAGTGGCGACCAGGTACTACTCGTCGCATACCCCACCTGCCTCGACCCGTCGTACACCGGCACGCTGACGCGCGACGCGATGGCCGCGACGCGCGGGGCGAGTCCCATGTTCTCGTAGAGCGGCTCGAGGGTGAGCCAATCGATCTCGAGACCCATGAGCGACCACGACGGTCCGTCGGTCTTCTCGCGTGTGAGCGCCTGCTTGCCGTTGAACGGCGGCTTGTCGATCGACACCGTCCACGCCAGCGCGAGCTCGAAGGGCGACGACAGCTGCCCGGGGATGAGCGCCTTACGAGCGGAGACGTAGTCGACGTCGAGAAGGATCAGCCCCGCCTCGATGCGGGCGATATCCAGCGCCAGCATCCCTGCCGGGGTGATCCCGTACGGCTTTCCGTGCCCCATGAGGGCATCCCAGACCGGCAGCGCGTCGGCGCCGTCCATCCATACTTCGTAGCCGAGATCACCGGTGTAGCCGGTGCGGGAGATGACGACCGCGACGTCCCCGATGGTCGCATTCGTGAGGCGGAAGTACTTCAGTGTCCCGAGGTCGCGCCCGATGGCGCGCTCGAGGATGACCCGCGACAGCGGTCCCTGGAGCGAGAGCGACGCGACGCGCTCCGAGACATCCTCGATGTCCACCTGCATGCCGCGCGCGTTCTGATGGAGCCAGCGCAGGTTCGGATCGGCGGACGTCAGCCGGTAGTTGTCCTCCCCGAAGCGGTGCAGCGTTCCATCATCGATCACCTTCCCCCGGGGATCGCACCAGGGGGTGTACATCACCTGGCAGGGTTGACACTTGGCGACGTTGCGCGTGACGACGCGGTCCAGGAGGCGCGTGGCATCGCGACCGCGCACGTGGTACTTGTAGAGCGGCGAGACGTCGAAGAGCGCCGCCGAGCTGCGAATCGCGTGGTATTCGCGTTCGTGCGACATCTCGTAGGCGCTCGCCACGAGGAACCCCGCCCAGCGCCGCCACTGCTGTGCTTCCATGAGCGCGGCGGTGCGCGGGTGAAATGGTGTCGTTTTCAGCATGTGGGGGAAAACTGGCGACGCGCGCCGCAGAAGCGCAACGTCGGAACGAGGAACGAGGAACGAGGAACGAGAAAGCGCGCAACGGAGACTGCTGCCACTTCCTCGTTCCTCATTCCTCGTTCCTCGTTCGGCCGCCTAACTCCGCTCCCCGTCGGGATGCTCGCTCGGCGTTCCCGGATGCAGCGGAGACCAGGAAGGAGAGTCGCTGGCGGGGAAGCTTTCGCGCGAGGCTTGCTCGACCGCGTCCGGTTGTTCGGGATGCGGTTCGTCAGGGCGCGATCGCGCGGGCTGCGTACGGCGCGGCTCGTTCTTGTTCGGTGGGGGTGGCACGATGGGCGCTTCGCCTCGCGCTAGGGTGAGCCCACGAGACCTCGCAAACGGCGCACCACCCACGCGCGGGTCGTGTCGCTGAGCGGCGAGCGCTGAAGAAACGTCTCGTACGAGGCGACCGCGCTTCCGAGGTCGTGACGTTCCAGCAGACGCCCGAGATGCATGTACGGGGGCGCGAAGTGCGGATTGATCTCGATCGCCTGGCGATACTGTTCCTCGGCCTCCCGCGGCTGCCCGTCATGATCGAGGATGAGGCCGTAGTAATAGCGAAGCGGGGCGTCGGTCGGGCTCACGCCCACCGCATGCGCCATGTGCCTGAGCGCCGCCGCGGTATCCGCCATGGACAGCGCTCGGCCCGCGAGCCGGACGCTGGCCATGTGAAAGCCGAGGTCCTCCACGAGCGCGCGCTCATAGGATTGGCGCGCGGCCGCGGTGTCGTCGAGCTGCATGTACGCCATCCCCTGAGCGTAATAGATCGTCGCCCGCGACACATAGAACGCCGTCAACTCCTTCTCCTGGCGATTCCCGAGCGAATCGGCGAGAACCCCGAGGTCGGTTGCGGCGCTGTCGTATGCCTCGAGCTGAAAGTAGGCGTGCGCGCGAAGGTAGTGCAGCGAGATGTGCTTCGGATCCTTGATCAGTGCGGCGCTGAGCTTTTCCACCGACTTGCCGAAATCGCCGAGCCGCATGAAACACAGGCCCGCCGACATCGCATCCCGTACCCGGCCGCACACGTATGCTCCCACCGGCGGACCGAGCAGATAATCGAAGTCGCGGTCGATGAACGGATTGAGGTCGTAGGCGAGGTGATTGAGGGAGTCAATGATCCTGATCTCGTTCGCGCGGAGTCTGCGCGTCGGCACGAAGATGTGGGTGCGGCGATGCGGCGCCCACAACGTGCGCATGAGTGCTACGGAGCGCGCGTAATACGCGTCCGCACGCCAGGGGTCGAGCCGGGCAGCCCAGTAAAATGCCGCCGCGGCGGTGTCCGCGCGGTAGCCGATCGTCGCCGCCCCGCGCTGGTAGTATGCGTTGGGATCGTTGGTGTCCGCATCGGCCGGCAGCCGCGGCCGCTCCGGACTCACCCACACGGACTGAGCCGGCAGTGGCTCCGCGACGCGCGGAGTCCCTCCGCCGCATGCCGCTAGCGCAACCATTGCTGACGCGGCTCCGAGGAATCGCGCGTGCGTCATCACTCTCGTCGCTACGGTGGAATCATGGCCGTCGCCTCGATCTCCACTTTGGCGCGGGGATGGAGCAAGCCGGCGATGACGACCACCGACATCGCGGGATAGTGGTCGAAGAACAGCGCACGATATGCTTCGCCGATCTCACGGCGCGCGCCCACGTACTCGGCGCGATCGGTCACGTACCAGGTGAGACGCACCACGTGGCGCGGCTCGGCGCCTGCGGCGCGCAGCACGACGACGAGATTGTCGAGCGCCTGTCGCACCTGCGCCGCCATCCCGTCGGCCGCGAACGTCTCGGTCACGGGATCCCATCCAATCTGTCCTGAAACCGAGACCACGCGGCCGCTCGCGCTCACCGCGTTCGCGTAGCCGGCCGGGCGCGGCCATCCCGCAGGCTGAACGATCTTCACTTCGCGTGCTCCGCGCTCGAGGATGCCGGCGTCTCGCGTAGTCGAAAGCGCTGCAGCTTACCCGTCTCCGTCCGCGGCAGCGCGGTGACGAACTCGATGCTCCGCGGATACTTGTACGGCGCGATCTGCGATTTCACGAACTCCTGAAGCTCCTTCATGGTCGCCTCGGTCGCCGGAACGCGCGGCCGCAGCACGACGAACGCCTTCACGATGCAGCCGCGTTCCTCGTCCGGGATGCCGACGACGCCGCACTCCGCGACCGAGGGATGGTCGAGGAGCGCGTTCTCGACCTCCGGGCCCGAGATCTTGTAGCCGGATGAGACGATGAGATCGTCAGTCCTCGCCTGATACCAGAAATAGCCGTCTTCATCCACGCGATAAGAATCGCCGGGGAGATTCCATCCATTCCTGACGTAGGCGCGCTGGCGCTCGGTGTCGTCGAGATAGCGACAGCCCGTCGGGCCCTGCACGGCGAGGTGCCCGATCGTTCCGGGGGGCACCTCATTACCGTTGCCGTCGATCACGCGGGCCCGATAGCCGGGCACCGCCCGGCCTGTCGATCCCGCGCGGATGTCGTCGCCCGACGCGCTGATGAAGATGTGGAGCATCTCCGTCGAGCCGATGCCATCGATGATCCTGAGGCCGGTCACCGCGCGCCACTTCTCGAATGTCGCCGCGGGAAGGTGCTCGCCCGCCGAGACGCATTTCCGCAGCGACGAGAGATCGAACCCGGCGCTGGACGCCGCCATCGCTCGATAGGCGGTAGGCGCGGTGAAGCACACCGTCGCGCGGAAGTCCTGAATGCCCTGCAGCAGCTGGGGGGGTGTCGCCTGCTCCAGGAGCACCGTCGACGCGCCCACGCGCATCGGGAAGAGCAGCAGCCCGCCGAGGCCAAAGGTGAAGGCCAGGGGCGGGGAGCCGCAGAAGATGTCGTCGCGCGTGGGACGAAGCACGTGGCGCGGAAACAGATCGCAAATGGCGAGCACGTCGCGATGGAAATGCATCGTCCCCTTCGCCTGGCCGGTCGTGCCCGAGGTAAACGCGATGAGGGCGACGTCATCGGCGGCAGTCGCGATGTTGGTGAAGATCGCCGGTCGCGAGCGCATCAACGTATCGAGCGAGTCGGGCGCATCGACGCCGAACGCGACGATGCGCTTCAACGTCGATGCACTCGCCGCCGCCTGTTCCAGCTCCTGAAGGACGCGGGCGTCGCAGAGCGCGAGGGTGATCTGCGCCTTGTCGATGAGATAGGCGAGCTCGCGGGCGCGAAGTAGCGGCATCGTGCAGACGACCACGCCCCCCGCCTTGAGCACCGCGAACCAACACGCCGCCATCATCGGGTTGTTCGGACCGCGCAGCAGCACACGATTGCCGGGTATGAGCCCCAGGTCTCTCGTCAGGACGTGAGCGATGCGATTGGAGCGCTCGAGCAGCTCGCGATACGTCCAGGTCCCGCCGGGAAAGCGCAGCGCGACGCGGTCTCCGTTCCCCTGACCGACCATGGTGTCGAGCAGCTCGGCGGCGCAGTTCATCACGTCCGGGTAGCGCAGCTCGCCCATCGAGATCTCGGGCCAGAGCTCTCGGGGCGGCAGCATGCGCCGCGCGAACTGATCGACGTGAGCGGTCATGCGCGCCCCGTCACGGTGCCGGCGATGACGATCTTCTGGATCTCGCTCGTTCCCTCGTAGATGCGGAGCGCGCGAATCTCCCGGTAGAGCCGCTCGACGACCGCGCCCTTCTGCACCCCACGCGCGCCGAGAAGCTGAATCGCATCATCGATGACGCGCTGGGCGCTTTCGGTGGCGTGAAGCTTCGCCATCGCTGCCTCACGAGTCGTTCGGCGCCCGGTCGTGTCGCGCGTCCATGCGGCGCGGTACACGAGGAGCGCGCTGGCGTCGATGCGCACGGCCATCTCGGCCAGCCGGGCCTGGGTCATCTGATGGTCGGCGAGGGGCTTTCCGAAGACCTCGCGTCCGGCGACCCAGGCGCAGGCCTCGTCCATCGCGCGCCGCGCGAGGCCCAGCGCCGCGGCGCCGACGGTCGGGCGAAACAGATCGAGCGTGGCGAGCGCGACGCGCAGTCCGGCTCCCGCCTCTCCCACGACGCGATCCGCCCCGACGCGGCAACGCTCGAATCGCACGGTGCCGAGGGGATGCGGCGCCGAGACATCGATCCGCTCGGGCACGCTGATGCCGGCGTCATCGGCGTCGACGACCAGCGCGACGTAGCGCCGGTCCCCATCGCGCTGCTTGCCTGCCTCGAGCCTGGCGAAGACGACGTAATGATCGGCAATCCCTGCGTTGGAGATCCACGTCTTCTCGCCGTCGAGGACGAAACCCTCCCCGTCCCGGCGCGCGACGGTTTCCATCGCCCCCACGTCGGAGCCGGCGCCACGCTCCGAGATCGCGAACGCGGCGATGCGGCGCCCCGCTGCGACGTCCGGCAGATAGCGCCGTTTCATCGCGTCCGACCCGAACAGCGTGATCGGCCCCGTCCCCAGCCCCTGCATCGCGAAGGCGAAGTCGGCGAGCCCCGACGACGTCGCGAGCGATTCCCGAATCAGGCAGAGCGAGCGCCCGTCCAGCGCGTCGCTCGCGCCGCCATACGCCGCAGGCACGACGTGCCGCAGCCATCCCGCCGCGCCGAGCTGCCTGACGAGCGCCCGGCAGGCGGCATCGACGTCATGGGGCTCCGATTCGTCCCAGAGCTCCGCTCGAGCCCAGCGCCGAATCTCGAGCGCCAGCGTCCGATGACCCGCCTCGAAGAATGGCCACTCGAGGTGGTCGGCCTCGTGGGTCATCTTCGCCGTTCCTTCAATTGCCTTCGAACACCGGCGACTGCTTCCGGGCAAACGCCTCGAACGCCCTCGCGAAATCCTCCGTCTGCATGCACATCGCCTGCACCTGCGCCTCGCTCTCGATCGCCTCGTCGATCGCCATTCCCCATTCCTGGTGGAGCGCACGCTTGGTCATCGCGTGGGCGAACGTCGGGCCCGAGGCCAGCGATCGCGACTGCGAGCGCACCTCGTCCTCGAGCGCCTCCGGCGCCGTGACCTTGTTGAAAAAGCCCCACCGCTCGGCCTCATCGCTGGAGATGAACCGGCCGGTATACAGCAGCTCGGCGGCCCGGCCCTGACCGATGATCCGCGGCAGCATCGCGCACGCGCCCATGTCCGCCCCCGAGAGCCCCACCCGCGTGAACAGGAACGCGACGCGGGTTCGCGACGTCCCGATGCGCAGGTCGCTCGCCATGGCGAGGATGGCGCCGGCGCCGGCGCAGACGCCGTCCACCGCCGCGATGATCGGCTGCGGGCAGGCCCGCATCGCTCGCACGACGTCGCCGGTCATTCTCGTGAACGCGAGGAGCTCATCCATCTTCCCGTCGCGTTTCATCTGCACGAGCGGCCCGATGATCTCGTGCACGTCGCCGCCTGACGAAAAGTTCCCGGCCGCGCCGGTGAGCACCACGACCTTGATGTCGCTGGCGAAGGCCAGCTGCCTGAACGTGTCGCGCAGCTCGGCGTACGCTTCGAAGGTGAGCGGATTCTTTCGCTCGGGGCGGTTCAGCGTGATGGTGGCGACGCGGTCGTCGGTGTGCCACTTGAAGTGGCGCGGCGTGAGATCCGTGCCGCGAATGCGCGTGGTCATGCGGCCAACATAGAGCGAACGGTCAGGGGCGGGAAGCGGTGAGGGTCACATGACCTCCCCGCCTGCGACGACGATCGCCTGCCCGGTGACTGCACTCGCTCCCGGGGAGCACAACCAGGCCACGGTGCTGGCGACTTCCTCCGGGCGCACGAGCGAGCCGCGAGCGCTTCCACGATTCAGCATGTCCCGGGCCTCCTCCTCGCTCTTGCCGGCGCTCCTGAGGTTGTCGATGGCGCGATCGAGCAGCCCCGTCTCCGCCGTGTACCCCGGACAGACGGCGTTGACGGTGATGCCGCTCTTCGCCGTCTCCAGCGCCAGGCATTTCGTTAGGCCGAGGATGCCGTGCTTGGCGGCGCTGTAGGCGGCCATCCGCTTGTAGCCTTTGAGTGCGGCCGTGGAAGCGATGTTGACGATGCGTCCCTCACCCGCCGCGAGCATCGGACCGATGACACGCCTCGTGCAGAGAAAGGTCCCGGTGAGATTCACCGCGATCGTGTGGTCCCAGCTCGCGCGATCGAGCTCGTGGAAGAGCGCGGCGGACGCGTCGCCGGCGTTGTTCACGAGCACGTACGGCACGCCCAGCGCGCCAAGAGCGTCGGCGAAGGCGCTCTCGACCAGCCCTTCGTCCGCGACATCGCAGACGAACGTCTCCACGCGCGCTCCGCCCTCGCGAATCGCGGCGGCCTGACGGTCGAGCGCCGTCGTGTCTCGCCCCAGCAGCGACAGCGATGCGCCATGGGCCGCCAGCTCGCGCGCGATCGCGGCACCAATCCCCTTGCCGCCGCCGGTGACGATGGCGTGCTTTCCGGAGAGAAACGCACCCTCGGCGCGCGTGGTCATATCGTGGCCGTCCCGCGCAGCTCCAGCGCGCGCTCCAGTGCGCGCTCCAGCTGTCGCTTGCCCGTGAGATATTGCACCGGCCAATGCTGCGCGGAATACCCCGCCGTCGCCGCGGCGAGCAGCGTCCAGTGCGGATTGGCCAGGTGCGGCCGCGCGAGTGCGCAGAGGTCGGCGCGCCCGGCGGCAATGATCGCGTTCACCTGGTCGCCATCCACGATGTTGCCGACGGCGATCGTCGGCAGGCCGCACTCGTTGCGCACCTGGTCGCTGTACGGCGTCTGATACATGCGCCCATAGACGGGCTTGGCATCGATCGACGTCTGACCGGTGGAGACGTGTATGATGTCGGCGCCGGCGCGACCAAACGCGCGGGAGATCCCGACCGCGTCGTCTCCCGTGACGCCGCCGTTCACCCAATCGGTGGCCGAGATGCGCACCGACATCGGCCGATCGGCCGGCCACACCGTCCGCATCGCCGCGAAGACCTCCACCGGGAAGCGCACCCGATTCTCGAGCGTCCCGCCGTACTCGTCCCGGCGGTGATTGCTCAGGGGGGTGATGAAGCTCGAGAGCAGATAGCCGTGCGCGCAGTGGAGCTCCAGCATGTCGAAGTCCGCCTCGATGGCCATGCGTGCCGCGCGCACGAAGGCGTCGCGCACCCGCTCCATGTCGGCGCGCGCCATCTCGCGCGGCACCGGCATGTGCGGGGTGTACGCGAGGGCCGACGGTGCGATGACTTGCCAGCCCCGCTCCGTGAGGGGCGTGTCGTCGCCTCCCTCCCACGGGAGCTTCACCGAGCCCTTTCGGCCGGCATGCCCGAGCTGCAGGCAGATCTTGGCTCGGCTCCAGCGGTGCACGAAGCCCGTGATGCGGCGCCAGGCCGCAACGTGCCCGTCGGCGTACATCCCCGTGCATCCGAGCGTGATGCGCGCATCGGGAGCGACGCAGGTCATCTCGGTCACCACCAATCCAGCGCCGCCGAGAGCGCGTGCGCCGAGGTGCACGAAATGAAAGTCGCCCGGCGTGCCGTCGACCGCGGAGTACATGTCCATCGGCGCGACGACGACGCGGTTCTCGACCGTCATGCCGCGCAGCCGAAACGGGGTGAACATCGGCGGTGGCGGTGGCGCCTCGCCGGGCGAGGGTGCGCCGGCGTTCGCGGACGTCGCCGCCCGGCTCGCGAACCATCGCTCGACGCCAGAGAGATATGCGCCATCCCGCAGGCGGAGATTTTCGTGACTCACCCGCTGGCTGCGCGTGAGCAGCGAGTACGCGAACTGGGGGGGATCGAGGTTCACGTACCGGCGCACGTTCTCGAACCATTCCATCGAATTGCGCGCCGCGTTCTGAAGACGCAGGGCCTCCGTCATACGCTCGTCCTGGTAGCGTCGCAGGGCGTTCGGCAGATCCGTCCCCCCGTGCTCGTCGATCACTCGGGCGAGCACGATCGCATCCTCGAGCGCCAGCTTCGTCCCCGACCCGATCGAGAAGTGTGCGGTGTGCGCCGCGTCGCCGATGAGCACGACGTTGTCGTGAAACCATGCGGCGTTGCTGACACGCACGAAGGTGAGCCAGGGCTTCGCCCGCTGATGCGCGGCGTTGTGCATGAGCCGGTGCCCATCGAGCCACGCCCCGAACATCGACTCGCACGCGGCGAGCGTCTCGCCGGCGTCCATGCGGTCGAAGCCGGCGTTTCGCCACGAGCGGTCATCGCATTCGACGATGAATGCCGACTGCGCCTCCTCGAATCGATAGGCGTGCACCTGAAAGACGCCCGCCTCGTTGATCACGACGATGAAGGTGAAGGCGTCGAATCGCTGCGTGGTTCCGAGCCAGATGTAGGGCGCCTTCCGCACGTCGAGATTCGGCCGGAAGTGCGCGGCGAGCTCCTGCCGGATCATGCTGTTGATGCCGTCGGCGGCGACGATGAGGTCGGCGTCGTCGAGCCCGAGGCGCTTCAGATCCGCGAGCCCGCGAACCTCCTGGCGAAATCGAAGGTCGACGCCGAGCGCCTGCGCGCGATGCTGAAGGATCTCGAGGAGTCGGCGGCGCGCGATGCCGGCGAAGCCGTGTCCCCCGGACGTGATGGTGGTACCCTTGAAGTGAATGTCGATGTCGTCCCACCGCGCGAAGCTGTCGCTGATCGCCTGATAGGTGGGCTCATCGGCGGCGCGGACGTTGTCGAGGGTCTGATCGGAGAACACCACCCCCCATCCGAACGTGTCGTCGGGAGCGTTTCGCTCGAGCACGATGATGTCGGCGTCGGGGCGGCGCTTCTTGAGCAGGAGCGCGAAATACAGCCCGGCCGGGCCTCCGCCGACGGTGACGATCTTCATCGGGCGGAATGTCGCCCGAGCCGCGTGCCTAGGCTAGGAGGCTGGAAATGGGGCTGGCATCCAGGTTCAAAGGTGAGACCGTTGAACCTGGATGCCGCCACGCACGACGGCTTACTGCGCGCGATACACTCGACCCGCCACGAGCGTATCAGCACCCGCATTCTGGAACCGGATCCACACCGTCTGGCACCCCCACGCGACGCAGTCGCGCGTGACGTCGACGTGCAGATGCGGCGTGGTGCTGTAGCCGGTATCGCCGCTCAAGCCGATCGTGTCACCCGCCGCGACGCGCTGACCGAGCGACACCAGCGCGCCGTTCACTGTCAGGTGGTAATATCGGGCGAACGTTCCGTCGTCGTGTCGCAGGAAGACGAGGTTCTCCTGCCCCGGCGTTCGATTGCCGTCCAGGTAGCGCTCCTCGACCGCGACCACCTGTCCCGCGCGCATCGCGGTCACCACCCGCCCGATCGTCATGCGAAAGTCGAACCCGTACGCCGACGGTCCGAAGTGCGTGAACGAGCCGTGGTTGCCTTGAATGAGCAGCGCACTGTCGCCGACGGGGAAGGGGAGCAGGTAGGTCGGCTCGGGATCGGGAGCCGTCGGCCCATCACCGCACGCGACCGCGGTGATCGCGATGAACAGCGAAAGGCGCCCGGCACGCACGTTAGGCACGGCTGGCCGTGTCCATCAGCTGACCCAGGTGCCGAGCGCGAACGCCATCGTCGTCGCGGCGAGAGCGACGACGCCGAGCGCGCCGAGCGCGGCCAGGGCGACGCAGAGGGCGCGCAGCGCCTGCGCCCCGCGGGAGCCCGCCTCCATGTCGCGTAAGGTCCGATCGCTGATTCCCCACGAGCCGAAGGCCAGAATGGACACCGCGGCGCTGAGCACCACGGGCCACGCGGGCGGCCGGAAGGCGATGGCCAGCGCACCGACCACGAGCCCACTCGCGGCGTCGAGCACGAGTCGTCCGTCCGATGCCTGGCGCGCGCGGCGGACGAGCACCGACGCCAGGGTTTCCGACCCATTCGCCTCGGTCATCACGGGGACCTCAGCGCGGCGGCGGAGCGGACAGCGCAGGCTCCGCGGCGCGCGGCCGCACGGCGAGCCATAGCAGGAACAGCAGCAGCGGCGGACCGGCGAACCACAGCAGAATCGACATCATCGACGCGCTCCCCTGCCACACGACGCCGGTCGGCTCCGATACCGTCATCGTGAAGAGGCCGTCGGTCACGCCCGCGCTGATGCTGCCGTGCGCATCCGGATCGCTCGTCACGCGCCAGATCGCGGCAATCCCGGAGCGGAGGGCGACCAGAAGGGCCACGATCCAGTAAACCACCCACGACAGCAGCAAATGGCGCGGACGCCAGCCACGGAGGGAGAGAGCCACGATGCCGATTCCTGACGGGGTGCGAGACGACCTCCGCTCATGGTGGCCGCGATGTCGCCGGGCCGTCAAGGCTGGAAAGTGCAAAGTCCTTGACAATCATTTTAGTTATATCTAAAATACCGCCGTGAACGTCTCCGCTCCCACCGCCCCGACGGTCCTTGCCGCGCTCGCGTCGCCCCGCCGCCAGGAGATTCTGCGCCTCATCTGGACGCAGGAGCTCACCGCCGGCGCGATTCATCGGGCGATGCCGGACGTCACCTTTGGCGCCGTTTCCCTGCAGCTGCGATCGCTCACCGAATCCGGCCTGGCCGACGCGCGCGCCGAGGGGCGACATCGATTCTATCGGGCGCGGCGGGAGGCGCTGGGCCCGTTAGGCCGGATGCTGGAGCAGATGTGGGACGATGCGCTGTGGCGGCTGAAGCTGGCTGCCGAGCTCGAGCACACACGTCGCGGTCCCCATCCGCGACGCCGAACCGTCAAGGCGCGCAAGGGGTGATCTCCATGTCGAATCTGTCGTACCGGCTCGATCGCAGCGTCGTCATTCAGGCGCCGCGCGAAAACGTCTTTCGCTTTCTCACCGACACACCGCACTGGGCGACCTGGTGGGGAGCGGGATCGACCATCGACCCGCGCCGGGGCGGCGCGCTGTTGATTCGATATCCGGACGGAACCGAGGTGGCCGGAGAAGTCCTCGAGCTGAAAGCGCCCGAGCGCATGGTGTTTTCGTACGGGTTCGTGAAGGGCCACCCCATCCCCTCCGGGAGCTCCCGCGTCACCATCCGGCTCGAGCCCCATCGACTCGGCACCCACCTTCATCTCACGCACGAGTTTGCGGAGCAGGCCGTCCGCGACGAGCACGTTCAGGGCTGGCGCTATCAGCTCGCGCTGTTCTCGAACGTCGTGGCCGATGAGCTGCACGCCGACGCTGCCTCAGTGATCGATACCTGGTTCGACGCGTGGGCCGAGCCTGACGAGCGAACGCGCGAGGCCGCGCTTCGGCGCGTCGCCGAGAGTGAGCTCCGTTTTCAGGATCGCTTCGGGAACACCGACGGGCTCGACGACCTGCTTCCGCACATCGCGGCCGCGCAGCTCCACATGCCGGGGTTGCGGATGAAGCGCGCCGGGAGCGTGCGGCACTGCCAGGGAACGGCGTTGGTGGATTGGGTCGCGAGCAGCAGCGACGGACAAGAACGCGCACGCGGGACCAACGTCTTCGTGCTGGGCTCGACCGGCAGGATCCGGTCGGTGACCGGCTTCTGGACGGCGCCGCGTTAGGCGTGTCGCGTCGCTGCCGCCGTCGGCAAGGTCAGCGTGAAGGTCGCGCCTTTGCCGGATGTGCTTTCGACGGTCACGTCGCCGTCCATGGCGCGCGCGAGATCACGGCTGATCGCGAGGCCAAGGCCGGCGCCCTCGTGCCCGCTGGAGAGCGAACGGCCGAGCTGAACGAAGGGCTCGAAGATGTCATCGATTCGGTCCCCCGGAATACCCGGTCCCGTGTCGGCAACCGTCAGCTTGACCTGGTCCTCGCCGCTCTGGCAGGCGACCGTCACGCGGCCCGTCGGCGGCGTGAACTTGACTGCGTTCGTGACGAGGTTGAGCACGATCTGCTCGACCTTGAGCCGATCGGCGAGCGCGATCACGTCATCGCGACATGGAGGGGTCTCCACCGTGATATTCTTGCCCGCGGCCTGGGGCCCGACCATGCTCGCGACCGCGTCGATCACCGCCCGAAGCGGGACCTTCTCCTGCTCGTAGGTGAGCTTCCCCGACTCGATGCGGCTGTAGTTGAGCAGATCGTTGATGATGCGCAGGAGGTGCTGCTGGCTGCTGCGAATCCGGGCCAGATACTCGCGCTGCTGCTCCGAGACGCTGCCGCCAAGCCCCATCTCGATCAGCTCCGCGTATCCCCCGATGGCGTTGAGCGGCGTTCGCAGCTCGTGCGACATCGATGCCAGGAACTGGCTCTTGGCCCGGCTCAGTCCCTCGACCTCGGCCAGACGTCGCGCGTCGTTGATCGCGCGCTCCTGTGCCTCCATGCGCTCGGTGAGATCGCGCGTGATCTTGGCGAATCCAACGAGTCGTCCGTCATCGTCGCGAAGCGCGGTGATGACCACGTTGGCCCAGAATCGAGTTCCGTCCTTCCGGAGACGCCACCCTTCGTCTTCCACCCGGCCGACGTCCATCGCCACCTCGAGCTCCCACTCCGTTTTGCCGGCTCGTCTGTCGCTCTCGGGATAGAAGATCGAGAAGTGCTTTCCGATGATCTCGTGCGCGAGATACCCTTTGAGCCGCTGCGCCCCGGGATTCCAGCTGACGATGTGGCCTCCGGGGTCGAGCGCGAAGATGGCGTAGTCCGTCACCCGCTCGACGAGCAGACGATAGAGCTCGGTCGCGTGCGGGGAGGGAGGGGGGCCGGATTCGCGGGCCGGGGGGCTGCCGATGTTCGGCAAGTGCTAGGCTCGAGGTTCGCCGTCCGGCGAACCGAGGATAGAGGGTGTGTCCCCGCCGGGGGGAGTCGTTCCCGCGGCGGTCATCCCCTTCCTGGACCGATGCCGGCGGTGCTTTCGGCGCCGATTGCGAGGGTCGAACGGATCGCGACCGGTGATCGCGGGGTAGGCGCAGGCCAGGGCCAGCACGCCGAGCACGAGCGTAGCCGCCCAGTGTCGGTCACCAATGGCGACCCACACAGTGCTGGCAGCGATCAGTGTCGCGAGCCCCAAGCCGCCCCTTTCAAGTGGGCGCAGCCGCATCGCCGCCTCCCCAAGGGTCACCGCAGCGGACACAACGTTCTCACAACCAGTGCCTATGCAAATGTGCTACCGCCGCTCCTGGGTCCCTGGGGCGGCGGGTCAACGGGGGTCAAAACTCCCGCTTCTTCATCTCGCGAAAGATGGCGTCCGCCTCGCTGTCCTCCGGCGGTTCCTCGGGACGGGTCACGTCGAGGGTGGCGTCGTACGTCTTCTTTTTCAGCTTCTTCTCGAGATTCGCCGATTTGGCGGCGTTCTTTCTGGCCAAGGCGAGCAGCTTCTTGTTGTCCATCGGAGCCTCGAATAGGGGTATGCGCTGACGGCTGCCAACCTACACCTTCGCTTGTCGGGTCGTCCAGACGGCCCGGGCGGTCTTCGCGAACTTGAGGTGGTCCTTATGCCACACCGGAACGTGCTCGATGGTCCAGAATCGGGCCTGGAGCACCTCGTGCGAGAGCGCGATCTTCCCGCCGCGCACCTCACAGAGATAGACGATCGACACCACCGCGTGTGGTCCCCAGTCGGCGCTTGCCGGCCGGAACATCACGTCCACGAGCTGCACCGGCTCGACCTCCAGCGCGAGCTCTTCCCGCGCTTCACGCCGCACGGTGTCAATGGGTGCCTCGTTCGGGTCCACCCACCCGGCGGGCAATCCCCAGCATCGGTCGTCGGCGCGCTCGACGAGGAGGATGCGGCCCTCCTCATCGAAGATTGCGGCATCGGCGCCGACCTTCGGTGTGATCGAGCCAAGCTCTCCCTGAAGACGGGCGCGAACTTCCTGCGCGGGAAGATCGAGGGCCCGGCCATAGTGCGTCGCCGCCAGCTCCAGGAGCCGCGAGTAATGGGCACGCGCGTACGGGTCGGTGCTATAGTTGAGCCCTGTTCGCGCGATGCTCTGAAGCTCCTCGAGAAGCGTGAGAATGTCGGTCACGACTCCTCGCGCCGCCGCCTCTCGATGAGGTCTCGATAAAACTCGAGCGTCACCTGCGCGATGTGCGTCCAGCTGAAGTGCTGAAGAACGCGCGCCCGCGCCGCCCTGCCCATTTCGGAGCGACGGTCGGGGCCGGCCATCATCAGCTCGTTCACCGCCGCGGCAAGCGCCCGTGAGAACGCGTCCGCGTTCCGTGGCTCGGGCGACTCGCCCCCTTCAGCCTCGAGCGGCACCAGGAGCCCGGTCTCGCCTGGCACCACGATCTCGGGGATTCCCCCAACCGCCGCGGCGACGACCGGCGTCTCGCACGCCATTGCCTCGAGGTTGATGATCCCGAACGGCTCGTAGACGGATGGGCAGACGAAGACCTCGGCGTGCGTGTAGAGCGCGATGACGTCCGCCTTCGACACCATCTCCGGGATCCAGACGATGGGCGTCGCGGCATCGCGCTTTGCCTGCGCGACGAGCTCGGTCATCTCCGTCGCGATTGCCTCGGTGTCTGGCGCGCCGGCGCACAGCACGACCTGGACACCCTCCTTCAGGTATTTGATCGCTCGCACCAGGTGCAGGATGCCCTTTTGCCGCGTGATGCGGCCGACGAAGAGCACGATCGGCACGTCGGGGTCGACGCCGAGTCTTCGCAAGGTCGCCGGCGCGGGACGCGGGCGATATTCGTCGGGGTCGATGCCGTTATGAATGACTTCCACGCGCTCGGCGGCCACGCCGTACAGCGCCTGGACGTCCTCCTTCATCGCCTGCGAGACCGCCACGACGCCATCGGCATTCTCGTACGCGGTGCGCTCGATCCACGTCGTCGCGTGGTAGGCGCTCCCCAGCTGCTCGACCTTCCAGGGCCGATGCGGCTCGAGGGAGTGGGTCGTCAGCACGAGCGGTGCACCGGTGAGCGGACGCGCGAGGCAGCCCGCAAGGTGGGAGTACCAGGTGTGACAGTGCACGACGTCGGGCGACTCCACCGCCCCCACCATCGCCAGGTCGCGCAGAACGGCGTCGAGGAACCTGGCGTGTCGAGGGTCCTGCGTCGGGAAGCGCAACGACGGCGCGACGCCGCGAACGCGAAGGTTGCCCTTCGTCTCGTCCTGATCACCGAAGCACAGGACGTCCACGTGATGAACGCCGCCCTCGGCGCGCGCCAGCTCGCGCGAAAGGTACTCGACGTGGACGCCGGCCCCGCCGTAGACGTTAGGCGGATACTCGTTCGTGAACAGGGCGATGCGCACGACGCAGCGTCAGATGACGGTGCCGTCGGCGATCTCGGCATTCTTCACGATCACGATGATGCCATCGCGGATGTAGAAGCCGGGGCCTTCGCCTTCCTGGACACCCGCCGCGTTCGTGATCGTGCAGCGGTTGCCGATCGAGGCGTTCTTGTCGACGATGGCGTTCTCGATGTGCGTCCCCTGGCCGACGCCGGGATAGGTCGGCCCCTGGGCGCTGTTGCGCGCCTCCGATTCTTCCCACCGGAAATAGTCCGCACCCATGAACACCGTACGGTGCAGTCGCGCGCCGCGATCGATGAACGACCGGAGGCCGATGACGGAGTTCGAGATGTCACTGTCGACGACCACGATGCCGACGCCGACGAGCGTGTTCTCCAGGCGCGACCGGCTGATCTTCGCCGGCGGAAGCATCAACGCGTCGGTGTACAGCGGAAAGTTCGGATCGTACAGGTTGAACGCCGGATGCGGCTGCGCGAGCATGATGTTCGTCTCGAAGAACGAGCGCACCGTTCCAATGTCGTTCCAGTACCCCGTGAAGGGGTACGCGACGACGGCTCGCTCGTGAATCGCGTTCGGGATGATCGCCTTGCCGAAATCGTGGTCGTCCGGCCGCGAGTCGAGCAGATCGTACAGCACGGAGGCCTCGAAGAGATAGATGCCCATCGACGCGAGATAGATGCGACCCTGCGCGGTCAGCTCGGGCGAGACGGGACTCTCCTTGCCAACGAGGTTGTCGATCTTCGGCTTCTCGTAGAATTCGGTAATGCGCTGCGTGTCGTCCGTCTTGAGAATGCCGAACGCCGGGGCATCGGCCGCCACGACCGGTGTCACCGCCACCGTGATGTCCGCCTTGCTCTTCTGGTGATGCTCGAGCATCAGCCGGTAGTCCATCGTGTAGAGCTGATCGCCGGAAAGGATGAGGACGCGGTCGTGGATCTGACTCTTGAAATGGGGAATCGACCGGCGCACGGCGTCAGCGGTGCCCTGATACCATTTCTCCGACGATGGCGTCTGCTCGGCGGCGAGGATCGTCACGAAGCCACCGCTGAACCGATCGAACGCGTAGGCGCGCGCGACGTGGTTGTTGAGGCTCGCCGAGTTGAACTGGGTGATGACGAAGATCCGGTCGAGCTTCGAGTTGAGGCAATTCGAGATCGGGACGTCGACCAGGCGGTACTTCCCGGCGAGGGGCACGGCGGGCTTGGCACGGTCGCGCGTGAGCGGAAAGAGCCGCGTGCCCGCACCGCCGCCGAGGATGACCGCCAGTACCCGATCCATGAGTGGTGCGCAGGGATTTCCGAGGGAGCTCGCCGGCCGGAACGTATCCCGTCCAGGGGAATGAATCCATATGCAGGGTCTGCGCCCGGGCAGTCACTCCCTGGACCCGGCCAGCCCGCTACGCCCCAGACTCTGGGCGGTTCTTGCGCTCCACCGGCTCGGTTTCACGTGGCGTCCCATCGGCGAACCTGGCGGGGCCGGGACCAACGGCGCGGGGACCGCGATCGGCGTCGTTAGGGCGGTTCTGTCGGGCTGCGCGACCGAGCGCTGCCCCGGCGAAGAGCAGCCCGCCCGCCGCAATGAAGGCGAGCTTGTACATCCCGACCGTGATCATCCAAGGTGGGACCCGGCTGATGTCGAACCCAACGGCGAGTCCGATCCCGGCGGCCGTCCCGACGAGCGCCCCAACCATGACCAGAGCTCGACCGGCTGTCGATAGACGCATGCTTCGGCTCCCTGCCGTGCCTACGGCTGACGCCCAATGGCGCGAAGCCGGCCGCGCGCCTCGTTGCCGGCGGGATCGCGTCGCAGCGCTTCGCGGAACGCCGCCTCGGCGGCGGTCGTATCCCCTTTCATCAAGCTAATGTTGCCGCGAACGACCGAGGTCCCCGCGGAGCTCGGGAACACCTCTTCGTTGAGACGGAGCAGCGCGAGCGCCTCGTCGTATTTTCCCGCGCGACCAACACGAAGCGCTGCCGCGTTGAGCGAGCCCTCGCCGAAGTCGTACGCGTCGCGCCCGTGGAATCGCTGGCGAAGCGCCCGATAGGCACGGACCGCCGAGTCGGCGCCCGCGGCCATCGCCGCATCGGCGATGAGCGTCGAGAGGGGAGTCGGCGTGCTGACCCCGCGATGACAGGTCGCGCAGCTCACCTCGAGTCCTGCCGCCGCGCGACCGGGTAGCGTATCGAGCCGTCGATTGATCTCCTGGACCATGCGCATCATCTGGCGCGCCACGAGCTTCGTGCGCTTCTCATCGCTCGCGAAATCAAAGCGGTCCAGCGGCATGCCTTCTTCGCCGACGTGGCAGAACTGGCAGCGTACGCCCAGTCCATTCGCAAAGCTTCGCATGGCCGCCGTCACTTCGGCGACGGGCGTCGTGCGGGGAAAAACCTGCACGTTGATGAGCGAGTCGGGGGGGAAGCGGCCAGCGGCCTGCGGCCACAGGGCCGCCGGCATCGTGAGCAACGCAAGCGCAGCGAGGACAAGTCGCACGGAGCGACCTCCTGAAAACAGGGTCGGACCACAGTTACCGTGCGCCAGGGACGCGCGCCATGGCGCGTTCGACTTCTAACCCTTTCCTGACGGCCCTGCGCTCGTGAACGTCGCGCGCGGCGGAAGATCCGATTGATCCGTCCCGACGATCGTCAACCGCTCTTCCCTCTGGCGCCTGCGTGCAAACAGCACCGCGATCGCGACGGGGACGAGGCCTGGAAGCGCGATCGTCCAGTGCGAGGCGATGGCCGCACACACGGTCGCGATGAGGCTGACCCCGGCCACCACCCACCAGTCGATAGCTCCGAGCAGACGAAACGGCGACCGGTTGTGGGCGAACGCCAGACGGAACGCGGCCAACAGCAGCACGGCGGCGACAGACAGAAAGAAGGTCATGCTCGCCCAATCGCGGACGTCGGCGCTTTCGAGCCAGCCTGGCGTGAGCATCGTGGCGGCGACCGGCCCGATCAGCACGGTGGCGAGTCCGACCACGAACAGCGCGAGGAGGATCCGAATCAGTCGTCGAGGCATGTCGCTTGGGCTGTGAGCCAGGGCTATGACGCGCGGACGAGGAGCATCGCGCCGAGTGCCAAGATCGCGACCGAGACCACGCGGCGGAAGCGCTCCGCGGTCATGCCGAGCAGGATGCGCTCGCCGACGAGCGTGCCGCCTAACACACCCGCGGTGGCGAGGGCGATGGGGACCCAAAGCGCAAGGAGGGTGGGGCCGGCGCGCCAGAGGTACACGGGCGTTCGCGCCGCATCCACGAGCAGTGCCGTGGCGGTGGCCGTCGCGACAAAGGCGGCCGGCTCGAGCCGGAACGTGAGGAGCGCCGCCGATCGCAGCCCGCCCTGATTGCCGGCGAGTCCGCCGAAAAATCCCGAGATGGCGCCGAGAAGTCCGGCAGCGCGGGGAGAGCTCCACCGGGCCATGATCCCCGTTAGGCCCGTCACCCCGGTGAGGATCAGAAGGCCAGCGAGCGCGAGCGTGAGCGCACGGCCGCCGAGGCGGGCATAGAGGAGCGCGCCAGCGAGGCCGCCAGCCGCGCTGAGCACACCGAAGCGGCGGACGACCGCCCAGTCCACGGCGCCCCGCAGGCGCCAGAAGCGGAGCGCCGTGGCGGCGGCGTGGGGGAGCGCGATCGCCGCGATCGCGGCCGGCATGCCGACGCGCAATGCGAGAAGCGGCGTGAGCAGGCTGCCAATGCCGAAGCCGACGACCGCTGCCGTCGCCCCGGAGAGTACCGCGACGAGCGTGAGCGCGACGAAGAACCAGACTGTCACCGACGCTCAGCGGTAATCGTCGCGCACCGGGTGAAACACGTCCAGCACCTGACACGCGGTCACCGCGCGCGCCGAGTGCGGCACGCCACCGGGGATGAACGCGATCATCCCGGCGCGCAGGATCTTCACTTCGCCGCCGACGGTGAGCTCGAGCTCACCCGACAGCACGGTCGTGAGCTGCTCGTGGGGATGGGCATGCTGTGGGAGGCGGGCATCGGCACGCACTTCGACGCGAGCGACCGTCATGCCGTTCGTGTGCACGAAGCGCGCGGAGAACCCGGGCGCGATCTCCCGCGGAGTGATGTCGCCGTAATCGAGAAAGGTCATGCGCAGAGGCTATGGGGCAAACGGGAAACGCGCCACCTCGCACATCACTCGTGAGCGGGCCGCCATCCTGGCGGGGCCTCGGGCCAGCTGCGATCCGGGCTGACGGGCCTCGGCTGCTCGGGACCGAGATTGCCCGGGTCGATGCTCGCGACGATGAAATTCTCGGGAGGTACGGGACTGCCGGCGAGTCGTCGCAAGAGGGCCAGCTGTCCGGCGTGCGTCATCGCGTCGGCGAA
Source organism: Gemmatimonadaceae bacterium (assembly GCA_025930755.1). GTDB lineage: Bacteria > Gemmatimonadota > Gemmatimonadetes > Gemmatimonadales > Gemmatimonadaceae > JAICNG01. Next base: position 29,800 of record JAICOJ010000013.1, on the reverse strand, counting down.
CGGTCCCTGAAGGAGGCGGGCCGGCGTGGTGCCCTCGAGCGGATGGCCGCGCTCCAAATGCGCCGCCAGGTCCTCGACCATCGCGTGGAAGCGGTGAACCTCGCTCGCGAGGTCGGGCTCGGCGTCAGGCCAGTATCGTCCGCCCACGAAGAACGTGCGCGCGTAGCCGAGCACGCTGGTCATGTGCCTGACCAGCTCCGAGGGGGTGCGGCAGGAGCTGCCCGCGCTGAAGTCACCGAAGTCCGGGGGCGCATCGCGCAGCGCCTTCTGCGTGCGATACGCGAGCGCGGCGAGGAAATGTCGGAGCAGGGCGCGCTCGTGCGCCTCGCGATCCTCAGCGGGCATCGCGCGAGCCGCGCTCACTCACCCCTTTGCGCCATGCAAACACCATGGCGGCGAAGATCGCGATGCCGGCGATGACCAGGAACAGCGCCGTCGCCGCTGGCTCGGAGATTCCGAGCGCCCGACTCGCCTGCCCGCTGCGGTCGTAGGCGGTGACCAGCGCCAGCGCGCCGATGAGCGGCAGGAGGATCGAGGACACCGACTCCCCGCCCCAGAAGCGCGAGTGGCCACGTGCCGCGGCGAGTCCGATCGCGATGCCGGCTACGATCTGCACGATCGCGATCGCGATTACCGCCACCGGCGCCGCGGAGATGTTCCGCGCCGCGGCGATCAGCAGCAGGACCCCAACGACCAGCAGTGGAAGCGCGAACACCGCGAGCAGGATGCGCACCGGCAGGGGCAACGTCGGCGCCGAGGTCGGCTTCGGTGCGGAGCCGGTCGAGTCGTGGGTGTCCACGGCGCGCGTGCCGTCTAGAGCCCGACGACCGCGCGCCACTGTTGCGCGATCAGCGCATGGCCGGCCGGTGTGGGGTGCACGCCGTCCCTCGCCAGCGCCTCGGCCCCGGTCTCGGCCGCACGCGCGTCGAACGTCGCCTGAAGCGGCACGAAGCGCGCGCCCACCGCGGCGGCGACGCGCGCGGCGGCCGCTCTTCGCTCGTCGAACGCCGGGAACCAGCTCGCATCCACGACCCCCGCCCGCAGCACGAACGGCTCGAGCACGACCATCGTGACGTTAGGCAGCGCCGTCCGCGTCTCGGTGAGCAAGGCGGTGTATTGTCGCTCGTAATCGGCCGCCGTTCCGGCATACCCGAAGCTCCGCGTATGCCAGTAGTCGTTCACGCCGGCCAGAATGCTCAGGATGTCGGGTCGCAACGCAATGGTGTCGGTGGCCCAGCGCGCCTGCAGGTCCGGAAGCTTGTTGCCGCTGATCCCCCGATTATAGAAGCGCCAGGGAACCTCCGGATGCGCGGCGCGGATGTCGCGCATGAGCAGCGCCGCGTAGCTCGAGCCGAACGCGGCGTCGGTGTTCGGCTCCAGGATGCCGCGATCGCGGCCGCCGTCGGTGATGGAATCCCCCTGAAATACGACCACCGACCCGCTCGGCGCGCCGCTGCGGCGCCCCGCGCATGCCAGCGCTGCCGCGGACGTCGCCGCGAGCAGAAACTCGCGGCGACTCACGGAACGAACGAGATCATAGTCGGGCACGGCGCTTCCTCCTGAACGACCTGAATCTACGCGATGGGGTTCACGCGGGAATGAGAATGCTGCAACACGTGACCGCTCCTTCGGCCTTGGCGAGCTCGCTCAGGTCCACGGAGTCGACACGGATGCCACGCTGCTCCAGCCGTTCCCGGGTTCTCGGGAAGGCCGCTGCATGAATCACGCGGTCGGCGAGGTGGAGCACGTTGGCCCCGTAGTGCTCGTCGGGGTGAACCTCGACGATCTCGAATCCGGTCAGGTCCGCGGTGGGAATCCAGGCGCGGTTCACGACCAGGACCGTGTCGGACGCAGCCGTCATGGCCGACTTGAGGTGCAGGCAACCGCGAACCTCGATTTCCCGCACATCGTAGCCTAACGGGCGGAGCGCGCACCGCAGCTGGCCGACGCCGGCGCTGTTCGTCCGCCCGGACCGGCCGACGAACACGGTTCGACCGACCCGGAGCACGTCTCCGCCGTCGAGCGTCCCGGGTGGCTCAATGCGGCGAACCGGGCGCATCCGAGCGACTGCGTCCGCCACCGGAGGTGTCTCGGCGCGTCGTGATGCCGCCCCCGGCCGCGTGATCACCGCGATCTCATCGAACACCACCGCGATGTCCTCGATGAACACCGAATCGGGCATGTCCGCGTCCGCCTCCAGGCGCTGAACGACGCACCCCGCCGCCTCGAGACACTGCTCGTAAGCGTCGTGCTGCGCGCGAGCGACGTCGACGTCGATTGGCGTTCGCTCGAGATGCGTCAGCTCGCACCGGGCAATGGCCGGGCTGACGTCGCGCGTCAGCGCAAGGAGGGTCATCGAGGCCGTCAGTCGACTGCTTCCGCCGCGGCCGGCAGCGTCGCGTAGAACTCGTCGCGGAAGCGATGCATGTATGCCGGAATCAGCTCGTGCACCCGCGCGCGCGTCGGCGACGCCACGATCACGCCCACGTGGTGACGTTTGCGCAGACGCCACACGATCTCCGGATCGTCGTACGCCGAGGTGTCGGGCCACTCCTGTTTGGCGAGGGAGATGACGAGACCGGCGTAGTCCCGTCGGGGCCGAGGCGGATCGTACGCCTCGCCGCGTGCGTTGGCGACTTCCAGGCGTGCCCACTCGCGCCACAGGTTGATGCCGGTCGCGGCCTCGACCATCTCGACGATGAACGCCCCGCCGACGCGGGCCGCCGTCTCGAGGAAGTAGCAGGTGCCGTCCGCCGCGCTGCGGATGAATTCGGTGTGCAGCACGCCGCGCACCATGCCTAACGCCTGCGCCACGTCGGCGTTGAGCGCGGTGAGGGTCCGCTCCTCGGCGGAGCCGACGTCGAGCGTGCTCGTCGCGAACAACCCCCCGCCGTGGTAGACGTCGAAGGGCGGATTCACGTACCCGTGAGCTTCCGCGAACCGGACATCGCCGTCGGTCACGATCGAGTCGACGTGGTAGACGTCGCCCGGGATGAAGCGCTCCAGCAGATGAAACGACTGACGGTCACCGAGCTCGTCGAGAATGGGCCAGAGCTGCTCTGCGCGGTCGAGCTTTCGGATGCCGATCGCCGAGGCCGAGAATCGCGGCTTGAGCACCCAGGGCGGTGGTACGGTCGCCAGATACTCGCGGATGCGGTCGTAGTTCAGGATCGCGACGAACTCGGGCACGGGAACGCCGCGCTCGCGCGCGCGCATGCGCATCGCCAGCTTGTCGCGGAAGTACCGGACGGTCGTCTCCCCCATGCCCGGGATCCGGAGATGCTCGCGCAGCGTCGACGCCATCTCCAGGTCGAACTCGTCGAGCGGGACGATTCGATCGATCGCTTCCGTGCGCGCGAGATAGCTGACTGCATGGATGACGTCCTCGCGACGCATCAGGTCGGGCATGAGGTAGCGCTCGTCGATGCTCTCGCCCGGCCAGTCCGCCCCCTTGTGCTTCTCGACGGTCAGGAGGAGCACGCGGCAGCCGAGACGCTTGCACTCGCGCATGAACTCCTGGCCCTTTACGTAGCTGGCCAGACAGAGGATGGTCGTTGGGCGCGCGCTCATGCGTCCCCGTCGCGCAGGGCGGCGAGCATCTGCGCGTCCTGCGCGAGGCGATTCTCGAGCAACGCCACCACCTCACGCTCGATATTCACGAAGGCCTCGAACGCGTCCGCGTTCGCGGGCGTCGCCAGCGCCGCGAGATCGTGCCGGCCCATGGGAAGGTCCCGGTAGCGGGCCATTTCCGTTCCGATGGCGTGCAGCTGCGCCGCCGCGTCGCGATGCTCGTTGGCGAGTTTGCGGTACACCTCGAGCTCCTTCGCGGAGGCCGGGTCGCTGAGATCCAGCGCGCGCATGTGAAGCTCGAGGATCGCTCTCACCGAATCGGTCAGCTCGGCCAGCTTCATCGGAAGCGGGGAATGCTCCGCCAGGCCGCGTCCACAGCTTTGTGGTGTGTCCACGGGTCTCTCCGTCCGTGCGTCGAACCAGACCCGGATGTACGCGTCGGGCGCGGCGTTGGCTAGGCTCGATCCCGGCGGGCCTGGCTGGCACGCCGGCTGCACGCCCGAGTGTGCACCTTCATCCGAGAATCGCGAAGATGCCTAGCCAGAACGTCGGTTCGAAGAGAAAGAACGCACGCGACGCCGAAGTCCCGGCCGAGCTGGCACAGCGGGAGGCGCAGGATCGGCCGAGCAGGAAGTCCGGCAGCGGTGGCGCCGAGAGCCCGGTCGACGCCATGCACGTGGACGCGCCGAAGAAGCAGGACAATCGCCGCGGCCACCAGCAAAAGCGACAGCCCTAGGTTAGCCCCAGCCCCCCCCGCGCCCCCAGCGCCTCCAGCGCCTCCAGCGCCTCCAGCGCCTTCAGCGCCTTCAGCGCCCCCAGCGCCTTCAGCGCCCCCAGCGCCTCCAGCGCCTCCAGCGCCTCCAGCGCCTTCAGCGCCTCAGCGCCTTCAGCGCCTACCGATCGTTGCAGTTCCTTCCGTTCGCTCGGAGAGCCCCTCCATTCCCACGCGGACCAGGTACGCACCGGGCTCGAGTCCGGACACCGTCGCTTCGACGGCGACCCACGTGGCCATGATGCCGAGGCAAATTCTATCGGTGTCGACAGCCTTGACCTGGAGGCCGACCACGCTGCCCCACCGGCGCACCTCGGCCTCCGGTCTGCCGCAACCGACGAATGCCCGGCCTCGAACGATCAGGCGCTCGCCTCCCTGGACCACCGGCGATGATGGCCACTGTTCGAGCTCTTCCTGAGTCGCGAACGCGATCGTCCGCAGCGAGACGCTGAGCGGGTCCACGTCCGTCGGAGAGCTACAGGCGGCCAGCGGAAGGGCAGCGATCAACACGCGAAAGGCTTGCGCCAGCGAGACATGGCGACGGGGCAGAGGCATGGGCAAGGGCGAGTTAGGTGCGCGAGGAGCGGTTCCACGAGAGATACCCGCCCATCACTCGCCCGGTCACGACGCGCAATGTCCCGCCAGAACCCCTCGATCGGGCATTATCGCGCGCACGGTGGTAGATTTCGATTCAACCAGTGGAGCACCCATGACCAAGAAGTTCAGTTTCGCTGATGGCGACCGGAAGTACACCTGCCATATCGAGGGTTTGGCTGGCCGGCCGGAGGCTTGGTGGTGGTTCGAGGTGTCGGGCGATTCCCACCGTTACGCCCCGTTTCAGGCCGCTCGCGGTGATACCGAAGCGTCCGTTCGCGACCGGATCGTGGCCTACTATCAGAATATGCTGACGCGCCGCGCCGAGCCCGCGCGAAGCTGGCATAATCGTGGGCAGCCGCGGCCTGCCGCTGCGGCAACGACGCCGCCCGAAGGGAACGGAACGCCCGCCTGACGTCTCGCGGGCGTCGTTGGCGCTCGCCAGCACCGAGAATTGACCGCGCGTCGAGCCTCGTGCGCTACCTAACGGCGTGCCGCGCGGCACGCCGTTAGGCTGCGCTTGCGCTACAGCCCCTTGACCTCGGCCGCCGCCTCCAGCACGGCGCCGATCTCTTTCGAGAGGGCCCGTGCCTCCTGCGTTGCCGACGACACGTCGGAGAGCGCGGACTCGAGGCCGGACGACCGGAACTTGATCAGGTCGAGCCGGAGGCTGCCGAGGGCAAGCCCCGCGTTATCCATCTGACGGATGAGGGTATCCCGCCGCTGCACGAGCTCTTCGAGCGTGGCGCGCTGCCGCTGCAGCAGCGAAAGCCGGCGCTGACCTTCCGGTGAGCCGCCCTCGCTCTTCACCTCCGCGATCCGTGCGGTGAGGTCGGAGAGCAGCCGAACGTCGATGCTCTGCTCCAGGCGATAGACCATCTGCGCGAGCTGGGCGACGCGATCGACGAGTCCCTTGACCGCGGGATCGATGTCTGGCAGCAGGGCGCGATCGACCTTGGAGAGCTTGGACACGATGTCCACGATCGCGGCCCGATCCTCGAGCGCGCGACGGATCGCGGCACCGTAGGGACTGTCGATGACCTCCCGGGGGGCGAGCTTCAGCAGCTGTTGCTGGTTAGGCGCCGGTGGCGGCGCCGGCAGCACCGACCGGGCTCTCAACGCGAGAAAGACCCGGCGAAGCTTGAGTCCGCTCGCGCGCAATGACCGTCCCCGCCGCCGCAGCTTGACGCTCATGAAGTAGGGCACGATGGGAGCGAGCAGCAATGGCGGTACTCCCTCGGCGGCGCCGGCCACGAAGCTCCCGATGCCCGCGGCCCACATCGCCGTCGTGTACAGCGTGTAGCCGCGCATCGCCTTCACGCGATCGAGCAGACTGATGCGCCCATGCCAGAGGCGAAGGTCGTCGCGCTGCGCGGGCGTCAACGACGCCAGGTGCTCGGGCTCGACGATGACGTCGCCGGCCATGACGACCGGCACCACCGCGTCGGCACGCCCAGGGGCGACGGGCGAGCCCCGCCGGGGCGACACGAGTCGCACGTCGGCCCGCGGGGCGTCTCGGGAGGTGCGATCGCGGCGCCCGGTTTCGGGTTTCGGCGACGTGTACCGCACCTGATCGCGCTGCTCGGCACGCCACGACGGTGGCGGCTCGTCGGACATGATCGCCATCCGCATTGATCCGGCCGTCGGCCAGCGATCCTCGGGCGCCTTCATCAGCGCGCGCTCGATGGCATCGCGCAGCGGCTTCGGAGCATCGGGACGCAGATCGACGATCGGCAAGGGACGCTCGTTCACGTGCTTCAGCAAGAGCGCCATCGTGTTGCCGCCGGTGAACGGCAGCCGCCCCGTCAACATCTGGTAGGCGACGACGCCGAGCGAGTAGATGTCGCTCCGGCCGTCCACTTCGCGCTCTCCAACCGCCTGCTCGGGTGACATGTACTGCGGCGTGCCCAGCGCGTTCCCGGTAATCGTGAGGCGAGTGCCAGCCTCGATGGCTCGCGCGATCCCGAAGTCGGTGACGATGGCGCGTCCGGTGTCGGCATCCAGCAGGATGTTGTCGGGCTTGATGTCGCGATGGATCACACCGCGGGTGTGGGCGTATGCCAGCGCGTCGGCGATCTCGGAGAGCAGGCGCCGTACTTCCTCGATGGGCTGGCGCGGCTCGCGCGCGAGCAACGCCGCCAGGTTCCCGCCCGAGACGAGCGCCATCACGAAATACGCGATTCCTTCGCGCTCACCGACGTCGTAGATGGGGACGATGTGCGCGTGGGAGAGCTGCGCCGACGTCTGTGCTTCACGCGTGAAGCGTGTGCGAATGGCGGGATCGTACGCCAGCTCCGGCGGCAGCACCTTGATCGCGACGGTGCGATTGAGCCGGATGTCGCGGGCGCGATACACGATCGACATTCCGCCCCGGCCGACCTCGCTCTCGACGTCGTACTGGTGCCCGAGGGCGGCCACGACGCGCTCGGTGAGCGAGTCACTCATGCGGCGGGAGTTGATGGGCGGGTGAGGCAGCGGGGAGGGCGGGCTATCGGCATCACGGTTTTGAACGATACGTCCGCGGACGCGGGTGGTTTCAGGACGGACGAGGCGCGGCGCCAGGTGGCTGCAATATCACCAGGCTCGGAACCAAAGGCCAGGAACGGTCCGTGGAACACGCGTGCCCTCGGCCCAGGTGCCCGAAGCAAGATCGGGCCGGCCAAAGGGGTGGGGCGCGCAGGCGCGAGCAAGAGCAACCAGGAACGACCGGCGCGTCCCCTGGAGCGAACGACGTTAGGCGCGGCTCACCACGTCATCAGCGAACCCGACGCCACCGCTCCTGCGGGAAGATCGCCTGAAGGACGGCGAGGCTGATGGAGCCGGCGATGGCGCCACGCGATCGCGCGTGCGCCTGCGTATCGAATGCCGGGCTGCGCAGGTCCCACCCGTAGAGCACGTGTCCCCAGAGCATGCCGACGAGTCCACCGCCCGCCGCGCCCGAAACAGCACTCCGCCAGCGTGACGTGCCGCGGCTGACGTGAAGGCGCTGCACGGCCGACCGTGGCACATCGATCGCTGGGAGAAGCGGGTGCGGCCGCACCGTGAGCGTGTCAGCCGTAGCGCCGACGAGCTCGCCAACGAGCGATCGCTCGGGCCGGATGACGCCAAATCGTCGCGCTTCCGGCTCCGGGAGCGTTAGGCGCACGCGGGCCCCCACCGCCACGGGCGCCGAGGTGACCTGCGCCTCTGCCGTACCAACGGCAAAGAGGACCAGCGCGCCGAAAATCGTCAGTGACCGCATGAGTGAGCGCACGTCAGGTTGCTCGTAAGGTGATTCCGAGGACAAGTCCCGTAGGCGACTACGGATGCTGATCTGCTTGATCCGCCTGGCGCGATCCCGCCGCGGCCTCTCTCACATCTTCGCCAAAAGGCCTCGCCGCCAGGTACATGAACCGGGACAACCGCCGCTCACTCGAGAGAGCGTGCACCGCCGCGAGAAAGCGCTGCACCCCGTCGAACGCGGTCTCTCCCTCGAGCGTCACGAGCTCTGCGCGCCGTTTCGCCCGAGCCTCGCGCCATTTCCTCGAGACCGATGCGACGTTGTCGGTCACATCGCGTACCTCATGAACGATGAACCCCGTCTGCGCCAGCAGCGGCTCGTTGAATTCGGCAGGGGTGAAGAGAAAGAACCCGATCGAGCTGCGATCGCGAATCTCCTCGTTGGTCAGCTGCCCGGTGACGACGATCGGATCGGTGAACAGCAGGCGGCCTCCCGGTCGCAGCACGCGGTACCAATCCCGCAGCACATCGGCGCGACGGGGAAGGTGGTTGATCGAGTCGTTGCAAAGGACCGCGTCGAAGGACTCGTCAGGAAAGGGAAGGGGTTGCCCCGCATCCGCGATCTGAAACGACACGCGCGCGGCGAGGCCCTGCTCGCTGGCCCGCTCCCGTGCGGCGCTGATCCCCTCGGCGCTGATGTCGACACCCACGCAGCTCGCCTCCGTCTCCGCCGCCATGCGACAGGTGACGCCGCCCGATCCGCACGCCACCTCGAGCGCGGTATGCCCCGGCCCAAGCTCCAGAGCGGAAAAGAACTCACGGGCCTCGGCGAGCGTGATCCAGCTGGCCTGTCCGAGATCCTCATCGTAGGTCTCTCGGCGCACCGCCACCTGTGGGTCGGCGGCAATGTACCCGTAGTGGGCGTGGTAGAGATCGACCTCTTTCTGCATGAGCCTCCCTAGAAGCCGCCTCGTTCGTATGCACGGTACCATGCCCAGCCCATGCTCGCGAACCAGCCACCATTCCCCACGAGAAGTCCCGCCCAGAAGAAGATCTCGCCGGTGCGGACGTCGGTCGTATGCACCGCGTTCCCTATAAGGAAGAGACCGAGCGCCACCGACGCCACCGCCGCCCCCAGGGCAGCGAGGTAGGCGCGCCGTCTGTCGCGGGTCTCGGCGCGCTCGTCGGCCAGGAGCTGAGCGGCGCGCTGCGACGGGGTGAGCGGGGTCAGCTCGTCCATGGGTCCGGTTGTCTGGCAGCGTACGTCAATGACGGTCAGCGCGATGCAGCGTCAGGGAGTTCAGGTTGAGCCGTGCGTCAGTGCCACCGAACGAGCTGGGGGCTCCGAAAGGCCATGGGTGGGGCGGCCGAAATGGCTTGCGGGCAGGAGCACTAATGCGCGGAGTGTCGGCGCGCCCCCGAACATGCAGCGGGATGATCGCGTACCGCAAGCCTGGCCGGTTCACGTCAGACGCATGGTGCGGCTCACGCTCGGGACGTCGGTGCCTAACGTGCGTCTGGGCGTACAGGCGGGCAATCCCAAATTCCGGGCGACCTAGGGGCGAGCGCGACGGCAGACGAGACACGCTCCTCGAGCGGCGCGCGTGTCTACGGGCGTCCCACTCCAGCAGAAGCGTGGTGCCGGCGTCGCGCGCGCACGCGAGCGGCGGTCAAAGCGTCCGCGATCATGAGGCTCGAATCTGTCGGTGGCGACAGAACGCTGTGTCGGCCGCTCGCCTGATCGGATGCGGTATCCTCTCCGGGCTCCAGCGCTCTCCCCACGATGGCGACGACGGCCCCGAGGATGACCGCCGGGCGATTTCCCGTGTATGCCCCCCAGGCGGCGACTACCGCAGCGACGAAGGACGAGGCCATGTAAACCGAAGTCACCGCATCGTTCGCGAGGCGGAGCTCCGAAAGGGAAAGGGGCGCATCACTCCCGTAGGCGCGCGAGCGGAACAAGCGGCTGCCGTCGATCGCAACGGTGATGGGAGCGAGCCACCAGATCCACTCCGTGCGGGTCATGCGGCCGAATGCGTACGCGACCAGGCACATCACGGCGAAGCTCGGGGCGATCGAAGCCACTCGACGATTCACGCCAGGGATCGTGTTTGCTGTTGCTCGCCGTTACCCGTGTGCTCACCAGCCGAGTCCGCCCGAACAATATCGCGGCGGCCAGTTCTCCGACTAGTAGCGTTGCGGGCACCGGTCGACTACGGTGCGGCTCGCTGGTGAAGCAACATCCACGACGTGCCGAAGCGATCCCTGAGCATCGCGAAGCGATGAGCGAAGAACGTCTCCTCCATGGGCATGAAGACTTGCCCGCCTTCCGTGAGCAGCGTGTAGATCCGCTCGGCCTCGTCGATGCTATCCACCATCAGGGTGAGGTAGGCGCTGCGCATGGGCTGAAAGCGATCCGGCGGGATGTCCGCGCCGAGCAGCATCGTCTCACCAAGCTCCATCCGCGCGTGGAGGATGGCATTCTTCCAGTCTGGCGGAACATTGGACTCCGGTAGCTCGCCGTGTGTCGCTAGCGATGTGATCTTGCCGCCGAGGTGCTCCACATAGAATTCGAACGCCTGACGACAGTTGCCGCCGTAATTCAGGTACGTGTAGAGCTTCATCAACTGTCTCCTTTGGCGCCTTCGCGGAGCACGTCCGCGCGCGGTTCTGCAACCAGGATGGCAGGACAGTGCTCCGGGACGCAACGTACGAGAACATACCGGTCCACCCGGCGTGCGGGGTCCTCATCTGCCGCCGCATGAACCGCCTCGCGCTGGTGGACGAAAGGGCCGATCCCGGCGTCAAACCCCCTCCTCCTCGACGACGTGCGCGCCGCCACGTGCTCACTTCGCCCCGGTCAACGCGAGGGCACCGCCCGCGCGTAAGGGCAGAGGATTCCGGACGCTCGGCTCACGCATCCGAAGGCAGGGCGTCACCGCGCGATCGTGCCTAACTGGCGCCGAACGTCCCGGCATAGACGAGAAGCCCGAACACCGCTTGAACCACCCCCAGAATCAGCAAGGAGATGTCATGCCGGCCCTTCCAGAAGCGCCAACCCAGACCCGCGATGATCGCGCCCGTCACGACGGAAGCACCGATGAAAGCGGCGATGTGGTGTTGGTAGTGCACGGCGCTGCCGCCTGTGGCGCGCGCGGCAAGGACATGACCCGCCAAGCCGACCACAAGCAGTATTGCACCGAGCCAAATGCGACGGCTACGTGCGACGCTGGCGTCGTGGGACGTTTCCACTCTACCTCCGATGATCGGGGAACCGGCCTCGGTGGTGGCGATGAAGCGAGTCCCAAGCCAGATCTGCCAGCGCACAGGGGAAACTCGTGCACAGACGTGCTCGATGCACGACGAGACTGCCGTTTAAATGCCCGTGGCGAAGAACATCCACTCGGTCGTCCCGTGAACGCGCCGCGCGCCGAGAAACATGACAAACACGGCGGTGACTTCTCCGGGTTTGAGGTTGGCCTCCGCCCACTCCGTCATACCGTCCTGCACGGGTAGCCAGAAGCTCGTCTGACCCTCGCGAAAGTGAATCTCCCGTGAGTACCGGCTCGCCAAGGCGGTGTCCTTTCCCATGCTGCGGAGCCACTTGGTGAGAAACGCTCGCTTGTGTGGCGGCAGCGCGCGGGACTCGCCGACGTACGTGAGCGTGGCTCGGGTTGGGAAATCCTTGGCTGAAATGGCGAGCACCGAATCCTCGACGGGAGACTCGGCAATCACGGCCGAGTGTGCATCGACGATGGTCTGCAGGCGACTGGGAACGTAACGATCCCATTGGCTCGCCGGCTCCTGCGCGCTGAGCGGGACGGTGACGGCCACCATGGCGAAGAGGATGGTGGCACGGAATCTACCTTTCACGAAAGCCTCTTGTCTCCGCATGACGCCGTCATCCCGGCGGTGAGTGCGAGCTACCATAACACCCCCGCTGGCGAGTCGCGACGGCTATTCACGTGGTGAATGCGCAGGCGGGGGACCAGGTGGCGGTGGCGCATCCGGTACCGCGGCAGCGGATTCTGACCATGTCACTTCGAACTGTTTCACCCCCGACGGCACGACTGCGCTCTTCGGCCGAGCGTCGAGGAGCATGAGAAGCCACGCCGCCGCTAGCACGTTGAAGCTGACGGCTAACGGCGAGGCGTTGCCCCACATCAGCACGAGTTGACCGCGAAACCCGACGTTGAACCCCGACTGTATCTGGCCGAAATAGACGTCGGCAAAGGGGCCGGCGCTGACCGCGTACGCAACCGGTGGAATCGAGAACCGGACGAGCTGGAGACCCTGCACGAGACGTGACCACGTGTACCCGCGCGCGTCGTCGCGCCAGAGCCAGACGCCAGCAGCTACCGCCGTCGCGCCGACGCTCTCGATCGCGAGCCGGAACCAGAGAGGACCGACCCCTTGGAGCGCAGTGAGCGCCATGACCGCGGCGCCCCCTGCCATCTCGGCGCCAGCGACAAAGCGACGCAGCCCGTCGGGAAGGGTTCTCAGGTCCGTCGCTCGAACGAAATCGGTACGGCGAACGAAGTCCGGGCGCGCGAACGCTGGCAGCGCACAGGACACGCACCGTTCGGAAAAGAGACTCCATCGGATTCCACCGAACGGGTTGCCACATCGCGGGCACGGCCACGAGCGAAGCGTCCAGACGGCGACGACGGAGGCGACGACGCTGATGACGAACCCTGCGAGGCCGCCCGCGATGAACCAGATGGGCAGCGTGAGTGGCACCGCCGCCACGAGCGCCAGTCGGCGAGCGCGAAGCCCGCCCCAGTAGCGCTGCCAGCTACTCGAGGAGTCCGATTCCATATCGGCTCGACGACTGAGACAGAGTCCGCATAACGAATCCGTTCACGGGAACCGCGCTCGCCCCGTCGCAACCGCTAGTTCGCGATCTCCGCGGTAGCATCGACCGCCGACAAACCGGCCGCCCGAGCACCGAGCCGCCCGCGGAGAAAGTTGCGAACGTCTTCGGCGCGACGGCCCAGGACCCGTTTCGGCAGGTAGTACGCACACTTCGGAGAAAAGTAGACGAACAGGAACTCTGGAGTCTCGACCGCCTCGATCACGGCATCCCATCCGAGCTCGGTTGCGGCGAGCGGGTTTCCCATCTGCAAGCTGGTCTCGGCGAAGCGATAGGTTTGCGGCTCGCGAAGACTTGGCGTCTGCTCGAGCTGTCGGCGGACTTGTCGCCGGAGCAGCGGAGGCGCGAGGAGGAGATACAGGCCACCGGCGAAAATCATGACGCCGTACGGCCAGAGCGAGGTCAACGGAGCGCCGGAAGCGAGCGATATCATGGCGGGTAGCGCGACGATGACCGCCCACCCCCAGCGGAGGAACCACGAACGATGCCGACGCGCGAGAGAGCCGGCCGCGCGCACGTGCTCGGCTGGGTCGATGGTAAAGGTGAACGAGAGGGGATCACTCATATAGCGGAGGGTGCGAAGCGCGATTACGAGACGCTCAATCGTGGTTGCCGGGCGCGCTCGCGTGGATCTCTCCGAAATACAGCGTGTGTCCCTGATCGTCGTGGACCACGAGCTCGCGCGTTCCCCAAGGCGTCCCGTGGACATCTTTGGCCAGCGGCACGCCGGCACGGCGACACGCGTCCGCGACCGCGTTCACGTCGGAGGTTTCGAAGTAGAGGTGCAAGTGCTCCTCGCGGGCCACGACGTCGATTGACGGGTCCTTCACATCGACGAGCTTGAGATGAAACAGCTGCGTGCCGGCGCGAATGCCTGCATAGAAGTCCTCGTACTGAAAGGCGAGCGTGAATCCCGGCAGCGCCGTGTAGAAGCGGATCGATGCGGCGAGATCGGTGGTCCGCAGTTGGGCGATGACGTTGACTATCTGCACGTGGTCTCCACGGAAAAAAGCAGGGTCATGCGACATGCTTGACACCGCCGGCCACCTCCGCTAACGTTCAACCAATTGGTTTATCAACCATATGGTTGAACATCATTCGCACGGGAGAGAGCAATGGCGGACATCATTCATCGGGTCGGCATCAAGGCACCCATTTCGAAGGTGTATGCGGCGGTGTCCACTGTCGAGGGTGTTGCGGGCTGGTGGACCCAAGCAACCGCAGGAGTCGCAAAGCCGGGCGGGGAGATCGACGTCCGATTTCACAGGCCCACCGGCGAGGAGATCGGCGGCATGACCATGGAGGTGCTCGCGCTGGAGCCCGACAGGAAGGTCCACTGGCGCTTCAGAAAAGGGCCCGAGGAATGGATCGGAACGGACGCGATCTTCGATCTCTCCCAGGACGGCGATTACACCATCGTGCTGTTCGGCCACAGGAACTGGCGGGAGCCGGTCGAGTTCATGGCCCATTGCAGCACGAAGTGGGCGTCGTTCATGTTGAGCCTCAAGGAGCTCGTAGAAACGGGACGAGGGAAGCCGTCGCCAGATGACGTCAAGATCGACAATTGGAACTAGACATCACGCGCCGCGGGACGGTGCGCGGGAACGCGCGTGAGCCCGCGGCGCGGCAAGGCCGCCGACGAGCAGCGGCTGAGCCGCGTCTTTCACGCGCTGGCCGATCCCGCGCGACGCCGGATCATCGCCCTGCTGCGCGAATCCGGTGAGCTGCCGGTGGGCGTGGTCGCCGACGCGTTCTCGATGACGCTCAATGGCGTGTCGAAGCACGTCAAAGTGCTCGAGCGCGCCGGCGTCGTGCGGCGCCGCATCGAGGGTCGGGTGCACTGGATTTCGGTTGATTGGAGCGCGCTCCAGGTCGCTTACGAGTTTCTGCATGCCCATCACCACTTCTGGAGCACGCGCCTCGATGCGCTGGTGGACTACACTCGAACGAAGGGGCGCTCGACGCGAGGGGATGCACCATGAATGATTCTGCGCGGTCGGTCGTTATCGAGCGGCTCGTTCCAGCCCCGCCGCGGGTGGTGTTCGAAGCGTGGCTCGATCGGGAGGCGCTCCAGCGCTTCATGTGTGGGGGCCCGGGCGTCAGGGTCACGCGCGCCGAATGCGATCCCCGCGTCGGCGGCGAATTCCTGATCGTGATGAACGTGGACGGCCATGACCTGCCGCACCGCGGGCATTACCTCGAGATCGAGCGCTATACGCGCATCGTCTTCACCTGGCTCTCACACCTCGCCGCCGAAGGCAGCCGCGTCACGTTGACCTTCGCCGATCGGCCACTCGGCCAAACCATGCTGACGCTGGAACATATCGGGCTGGGTGACGCCGAGATTCGACACAAGCATCAGGTCGGCTGGAGCCACATCCTCAGCGAGCTGTCGGACCTAACGACGCCTCGGCAAGTGGAATGAGCATCGTGCACGTCATGGGGCGTCGAGGCGCGCACGCACCGCCGCGATGATTCGCCGGTTCGACGGAACGATGCCGAGCGCGGTCAGGGCTCCGGCGTCGACTACAACCTCGTCGTTCACCAGCACCTTGAACTCCCCGTAACTGCCGTGGATCATGGCGACATCCCGGCTGAATTCGCGACGGAGGCGTGCCGCCACACGGACGGCGTGGAGGCCGGAGAGTCAGTAGGCGCAGTAGCGGATTGCGATGTCAGGCACACGGCACCTCCGTTCTCAGTGCGAATGACCGTACGCGCGGTCTTTCGCGCCTCGGGGAGCGCCTGGCGGAGACCGACCATCGGCGCTCCGGTTAGGCGGCGGCGATGTAAGCGTCGGCTCTGTCGCCACCGCGATGAATCTCGTCATCGGCCGTATAAAGGCGTCTATGCCTGGCACCGTCGCGGAAGTGTGTCCAAACAGCGATCCACGTGTCGATCAGCGCGTTGGGCATGGGGCCCTGTGCTCCGCCAGCGACTGCCGAGACGGGTGCGAACGTCATGGCCACCTCGACACTGGCGCTCGACAGGAGCTCGCGCTAGTGCCGCTGCCACGTGCAACTTTCCGCGCCGATCGCGGCACCGACGAGCGCGCCGAGCGGCACGGTAACGAGGCTCGTATTGCCCTCGGCGCGAAGCCCAACGGCCACGCCTAACGCCGATCCGAGGAGGCCGCGGAGAAGTCGTGTGCCATAGCGACAAGCCGCGGGTCCGCGCGGCGCGGCGGCCAGAAGGGCCGCGCCCAGGGCCGACCCAACGACGGCGCCGATGACGACTTCGCGCAGGCCGGGGTCGTCACAGGCGCAGTCTTCGAGGGGGCCGACTCCGGCTCCGACGAACGCGCCCGCGAAGAGGCCGGCGACGCTGCCCACGAGGCCGAGCCCCAGGCGGGCCGGGAGGCGAGAGGGTGCCGAGGCGACGGCCTGGGGCAACGTCTCCGTACGAGGAGATGACGGTCCGCGGGCGGCGCTTTGAACGGCAAGCTGTGCGGGAAGCGGACGCCCGACGATCGCCACGGTTCCGGTGAGTACGAGCAATGCCAAGAAACGCAGAATGCGACGCATGGGTCGTAGCGGCATAACGGCACCATTCAACTGCAGGTGGTCTTCTTGTAAGCGCGTGACGACGCACTGTGCCGTGGCACTTCAGGCACACGGGCCGCGGTGGCTACCCTAACAGTCGCGCCTGACGGTTGCTACCGCTAGTTCTGCGGCCGCCAGTCCACTCCCATGTCGTGAACGAATTCGGAATCCATTGAGAAGCGGCGCATGTCGACGCCAAACTCTTCTTCGCAGCGTCGCGTGACGACGGCGGTGATGACGTTAGTTGGCTGGCGACCAATCGGGGGCCACCGCGTACTGCCCGGGCGCGTTGTTCGTGATGTTCACTGGCGCGCCACCATCGACATCCACCACGTAGATGTCGCTGCCGCCACCGGGAAGACCGAGTGCACTGCGACTGACCTCGAACGCGATCCGCCGCCCGTCCGGAGACCACACCGGTGCTCCTCCGATCGAGGTCACGCGCCGACGTCCGGAGCCGTCGGCGTTCATCACAAAGATCCCGTCGCCCCTCGCGCCGGTGGCGGGGCTAATGGAATACCCGACGAACGCGATCCGCCGGCCGTCGCGCGACCAGCGCCCCTGGGCCGCGTCCGTGCTGACGAGTCGCGACATGTGAGCGGTGTCGCCCACGGCGGCGATCCGAAGCGATGGCGCCGGCTCATCGCCAAACTGCGTCGTGAACAGCAGGCTGTCGCCGGCGGGTGACCACGCGAGCCGCCCGGGGGACGCGGTGCGGGGCGGCAGCGGCGAAAGCGCGGACCCGTCCGCCTGCAGCACCGCGAAGCCCAAGTCGTACGAGTACACCATGAGCCGGGTGCCGTCCGGTGCCCACTCCGGCCATCGCAAATCAACCTCGGACGCGAGCGCCGTAACCCCGGTGCCGTCGGCGCTGATCAGCGCTATGTGTGTCGACGGACTCGTGGGATCGTATTGCTCGAAAGCCACGCGCCGGCCGTCCGGCGACCACGCCGGGTTGAATTCGTGTCCGGGCTCCGATGTGAGCTGCCGTCGGAACCGACCGTCGGGAGTGACAACGTACAAGTCCCAGGGCCCTGCGTTGCTCGGTGAGAACGCATAGACGATGGAGAATGCGGGATCGCCCAGCGGCGGCGCGCTGGGCCCCCCGTCGCACGCCAGGAGAACGAGCGGGAGGAGCGCGAGCGTCAGGGCAAGCCCGCGAGCCGCGCCCTTTTCGCGCGCGCGCCCGGCGGTGCAATCAAGATTGTGCAGCATCATTGGCCGGTTGGAATCGTCAAGCATGGGGAGCAGTCGCCGTGCCATCGTTCGTCTTCCTGTGAACTGGCGAACCACGACATGGGCGAAATCTGGTCTCATGTTGGCGTATAGAACGCCAACGCATCGGCCCGCCAGAACGACACTCGCGCCCGACAGGTGCGACGCTCGTTACGTGGCCGCCTGGGGTCTCGCCCTGCGGCGGCGACTCGGTGCCGCCCCGGGACCTAACGCGGCGAGATCGTCGCCTCCACGCTGAAGCGGACGCGTGCGCGTGCGCGTGCAGATGCTCAAATCCTGGCGTGTGGCTGACCGAATATTACCACTCGAACTGGTCATAGACGGCGGCGACGAGCGTTCGTGGTCGCGCGTGCGGGTCGAAGACGACGGTGAGCGTCCAGGTTTGCAGGCAGCTCGCGGTACCGTAGCTGAGCATCGTGCCGACGTGGGGGAGTCGAGCGAGCGCTGGGAAGGTTGCCGATAGCGGGTAGTCGAGGCAGTTGAGGTGGCGGCCTGCGCGCGTCGTCAACGCCGCAGGCCGCGCGGGCGGGACGAACGAGTACCAATGGCGCAGCGACTCCGAATGGACCTTCCAGTTTGCGCGATCCCGAAGCAACGCGCGTTCAACCTCCCGCCGCGTCCCGCCTTCTTCCAGGCCAAGATAGAGCGAAACGGTGTCGGCGAGATGGATGCTGTCGAAGGGAACCTCGCCGCGAAGGAAACGCACGATCCGAGTCGCTGCCTCGACGAGCTCGACATCCTCTTCGGACGCGCGCGAAGTGACAGCGTCGGCACGAGATGTGGATGGCTGGCCGCGACGCACGATGTCGGTGGCGTCAACGCGGGGCCTCTCCGGCCGCGAGTCCTCGCGCCCACAGGAAGCCACAAGCGGGGTGATGAGGAGAACCGCGGAGACCAGGAGCCTGGGGGTCACTGATCATCGGCCGGCAAGCGGCCCGCAGAATGAAGGTACCACTCGCTCTCGAGATGCGTGTGGCTGGCGAACATCGCCATTCTAATAAGAGCAGTCCGCTCGAAGGCGCGCGGCAAGGCGCTTTGCTGCTGCATTCAACGGAGTCGAACTGTGATGGCTTCCTTTCAAGGGTTCAGACGTGATGGCTTTCTCAAACATCGCGCCTGACAGGTGCAACAGCTAGGGATGCGACGAGCGAATGCAAGCTGGAGGAGTAGGCCTGCTCCGGTTGTATTCCCGGGCAACTGAATGCACATCGGACCCGGGAGTCGTCGTAGCCTCCTCCTGCGCTCGTTCGTCCTTTTACCATGCGACGCCTCGTTCTCATTCTCGGCCCTGCCGCGGGTCTCCTCGCTTGCATGCAGCCACGTGAGCCGGCCACGGTCGATTCCGTCGCGCTGACACGCGTTCCCGAAACGACAACGTCTAGCCCTGGCCGGTCTCCGGCAGCGGTGGTGGTGGATACGGCGGTCAGGATAGTCGCAGATCCGATTGACGCGGGGCCGTTCCAGTCGATCTATGAAAGACATTTCAACGACACCCTCACCCTCTCGGTAGCCATCAGATGGCGTGATGCCAAAAACGCCGCCGAGCCTGAATTGCGGGTCAGCCTGATGCCCCGGCAAAGGGACAACCAAGTGCGGATCATCGCGCAGCGGCACGACCGAGGCGTAGAGACGTATGAGGTACTTCGTACGGATGACAGCTCGGTTGTTATCGGACGGAATGGATTCTACGAGTCAATGGCTTCGCTGAAGCTCTTTCTCCATCCACAGAGCAAGGCAGTGGTCAAGCAGATCGACTACGCACCGGATATTGGCCTCACAGCGGTAAGTGATACGGAGGTAGCGCGCCTCCTTGACGTTTCCCCGGAGGTCGTCGAGCAGCTCAAGAGAAACCCTTGGCGGGCAAAACCGGACTCGACCCACCTCCCCGCAGAGCTGCGGAAGCATCCCATGCCACAGTCCAGCTACGAGGAGTTTGCCCGGGCACGGCCTCGACGTGTGGCTAACGGGTACGGATCAGACACCGATCTGGAAGAGGAGCCTGGGCCGCACCAGATCGCGGGCTCACGAATCTGGTTCGGCAAGACCTTCTACGATGGCGAGGGCACCTCTGGAGTCGGTGGGTTGGGCTACTTCGATACCGAGACATCCCAGTACGGATTTCTCCAGCTTCCGGAACTGGCCGACTGGTCCGTATCAGCGATTCTTGTCGAGGAAGACGCCGCCTGGACCGGACTGGTCGGTCACCCCGAGGGGGAGGACTACGGCGGCGGACTCATTCGCTACGACTTCAAGTCGGGCAGCAGCCATAGGTTCCCCACCGAGGAAGTGGTCTATCAGATTGTTCGCTGGAAGGATCGGGTCTATGTCGCCACCAAAAATGGGGCGTACCTGGTGCAGGAAAACCGGCTGGTTAGGCGCTATCGCGTGGAGCCTGACATCGACAATCGCTTCATGATCGTGAGCGAGAACCTACCGCCCAACTCGTAGAATGGGAGGAAGAGCCACCCGACAATGGCGGCGATCGCGGCGAACGCGAGGGGTAGCTCGCCCAACTAATGCCCACCGATGATGAACACGCCGGCGCAGAGCGTCGCGATGATGAGAGCCGCGCGTTGGGTGGAGACCTCGTCCGCTACGATGGCCGCGCCATTGTCCGCAGACGCTTCAACCCGCCGGGCGCCGACGAAGAAAAGCGGACCGCCTGCCCGTTTTGCAGGTGTTCAACCTCGAACACCACTGGGTAAATGCGATGGCTTCCTTGAGCGTCGCGTCTGACGGTTGCAAACGTTAGTTATGCGGCGGGCTCGTGGCGCTCGCCGGCGCCTGCTTGAATGGTGAACAGTCAGAGCAGCCCGAGCTGGCGCATCATGGCCGATTGATCCCATTGCTCCCAGCGCTCGACGACTCGGCCATTCTCGACGCGGTCGAGGATCAGCCCATCCACGTGCACCGGCCGTCCAGTGGGTGGTACCTCTCCGAACATGCCCGTGTTCGTTCCCTCCGCCGTCCAACGCGTGCAGACCTTGTCGCCGGTGACTATCTGGTCCTCGATCGTGAAGTGAAGATCGGGAAAGGCCGCCAAGAGGCCTCCGACCATTTGCTTGAACCCTTCCACCGACAGGTTGGGATCGGGACTGCCCGTAATGTGAATGACGCAGTCCGGTGCGAACGTCTCATCGGCCACCGCAATGTCGCCACGATTGAGTGCTTCGACCCATCGGCGTTCAAAGTCTGTATCGGTGACGGGCAGTCTCTGCTGCGTAGGCATAGGCCCCCCTTCACGAGAAGGCTTGCACGGCTGCGGCGCGAAAGCGCCCGCGGGAGACCGACGCTAGGGAAGACGCTCCAAGGAGTCAAGGGAGACCTGGCAAGAGGACTGGAGCAGCATGACGCTCCCATTCACCTGCGAGCGTCCGGCCCGCAGGAGACGGATGGTCGCTCTCGCGCGGAGCGGGGCAGGGGGTATGGGATGGCTTTCTCGAGCAACACGCTCGTCAGGTGCAGTGGGTCGTTATGCGGTATGCGTCGCGATGTCATCGTTCGACCGCCAGACACCGTGAGGCATTCGGTTCCCCAACGCGGTCCATCACCACACTGTCGGCCGGGGGTTCCGGTTCGGATGCGAGGCGGAAGGCGTAGGGATCGCCACGGCCGGCCAGCCTCGTGCCTGCTACAGGCCCAAGAACGACCTGATAACTCGCGTCCATCGTGGTGAAGAGGAGCAAGTGGACCGAATCGCCTCGAACGCGTCGCCACGTGGTTGCGCCTGCGCTATGAACGGTGGCAAGGCTTCGATCATTCGCTACCACCGCGCTCCATCGAAAGCACGCCTCGCCAAGCGAGGGCCGCTGAGGCGTGGCGCTCTCATCGCCTTCGACTGGCTCGAGAGCGCGACGGACACGGTTGGGTAGACGACCCTGCGTCAGGACCAAGACACCGTCAGCGGCACGATTCCAAACTCCAGACGAATCCTTGGAGAAGATGATCAAGCTGTAGGTACCGGCGGCGGCGTCGCTGAACGTGGCGACGGCGGGCCGGGATTGCGCGCATCCCGCAGCAACCAGACCTGAAAGGCCGAGTAGAGGCCACAGTCGACGAGCAGTCATGGAATCCGAGCGTGACTTCGGTGCCGCATAACGCCGCAACGCACCTGCGAGCGGTCTGCCCGAAGGGGCAGGGCGCTCACCCGCCGCAACGCGCCGAAAGGGGTTCAAACGCGATGGCTACCTCAACACTCACGCTCGTCAGGTGCACGCTGGTTCTGCCGCAGGCGCTGCGATCGCCAATCGGCGTCACTCTGCCAGCGACGGCGGACCGTCCCACGCGCGATCACACGCAAGCCTTCGAGCACGTCGAATGAAACGCCGGGCTGCAGCGGCGTGTAATCGACCCCAGTGCTGACGTAGATGAACTCGACCAGGGCGGAGCCTTCCGAGCCAGGCGCGGCGAGCGGCGGATCACCGTCCAGGAAGGCAACGCCAAGAAACTCTCCCGTGGGGCCGACGCGAAAGTGCGGGCGATACATAGTGCTTCCATCCGCGCGAACGAATGCCGGAGTCGTGCGGCCGCTTTCCGCTGTGGGAAGCCAGCGGAGAAAGATCTCGGCGTACTCGTGCATGCTTGGTGTCGGCAGAACGCCGCGTTCACCTGCAGGCGGCTTCTTAAAGGCGCGCGGAACGCGCGCCGTGCAGTTGCCCTTAAAGGCCATCAACGTAATGGCTTTCTTGAACATCGCGCGTGACAGGTGCAGCAGCTAGTTCTGCGACACGCGCTGGACGCCTGACGGCGGGCCAAATTCGCCGAGAAACCGATCGACAAGCGCGGCAGCCACCGCAGGTGCTCGCCGATCGGCCCAGTGCCGTAGTACTGCGGCGAACGCTATCAGATGCTGGCTCACAGCCGTGAGCCCACCGCGAAACTCGTCGACCGTCACGTCGATGGCGAACGGCTCCTCAGAGATCGCCTCGGCCAACGGGCCACGCGACCAAATGCGAATCTGATTGTCCACGTGTTCCAGCCACGGATCGGGTTCGTGGCCCATCCACGGCGTCTGCCCGGACGCTTCGAACTCGAGCCACTCTCGCCAGTTGTCGAGCCCAGCGCAACATCCCGGCGTGATTTCCCGGCCGGAAGCTTGGTCGATTACTGCAATTCCGCCAGGGACGGTCCACTCGGGGTCACGGATCAAGCGCGTGAAGATAGCCGCGGGTTCACCGCTCAGATCAGCTTCGTAATATCGACTGCCGGGCGCGAGAGTCCCAAGATTGTACCGGGCAAGGTGCCAGAGGACCGACCCCGTTGCCTCCTCGCCCGTCTCAGCGGTGAGGTGGATAAAAGGCGGAGCGAGTGTTGGGAGGACGGGCCAGTTAGGCGGGTCGTCAATTCCGGGATGCTCGATTACCGGAACAAATCGTACCATACGAGAATGTTGGTGTCGCAGAACGCCGCGCTCGACTGCAGGCGGCCTCTCCGAAGACGCGCAAATGCGCACCTTCGCGGTTGCACTTCAAGGGGTCCAACCGTGATGGTTTCCTTGAACATCGCGCCTGACAAGTGCAACAGCTAGTTCTGCAGCGCGTTTCCGCGATGCTGATTCAAGAGCACTGAAACCCGAATAACCCGATGCGCCCGCGATCACTGATCATGTTTGCGAGCCTCTCTCCACAGCCGGTGGCATGCGTCGACGCAACGTGGCCGCTAGCTCGTCCAGCTCCGCGCGGGGGGGCCGACGCGTGTAGTACTCTGGGTTGAACTTGAGGCCGAAGCCATCGTTCTGAAACCGGGGGAAGACATGGAGATGCACATGGAAGATCTCCTGCATGGCCGCCTCCCCATCGGCGAGAAAGAAGTTCACGCCCTCGCACCGTACTCCACTGGCGCGCAGGGCGGCTGCGGCCGCGTGGCCCACGCGCATCAGATCTGCGGCGGTCTCGGGATCGATGTCGGCGAGATAGGCACCGTGCTGCACAGGGACGACGAGGAGATGTCCGGGATTCACGGGCTGAATATCCAGGAACGCCGCGCAGCGGTGATCGCGATACACGAAGCTCGCCGGGAGCTCACCGGTGAGAATACGGCAGAAGATGCACTCAGCCATCTTATGTGCGCGTAGTCCTCGCTCAAATGGCCTGACGCTACTCAATCAAGATCGCAAGCCTGGCGTCTGCAGAACGCCATACCGTTCAACTACAGGCGGTGTTCTCAAAAAGCGCGCGAGAGCGTTGCTGTTGCACGTGAAGCACACGAATTGTGATGGCTTCCTTAGACATCGCGCCCGCCAGTTGCAACGGGTAGTTATACAGCGGGCTCGTGATGCCGAACGACGCGGCCGCACATTCATGCCGGCCGCTCTGGGTTAACTGGGAACCAGGGCACGAGTGCACGCACGCGTGCGGACTTATTGGTCGTCGCGTGCAAGTGCGGCCCCACGATCCGGGGACCATTGACGAATCTGCGCTCGGAGCGCTGCCTCGGATGCGTTGTCTAGGAGGCGCTTTGGGATTGCTGCTCCGGTACCCGACGGCCGAACGAACAAATAGAACTCCTTGTTCTCGGTCGTCTTCGTGAACTCCTGCCAGGGATACCGGGCATCAACGTGCGAACACCATGTGTGAATTCCCTCGGGGCCCAATTCAACAAAGTACGTTTCGAGCGAATGAGGATCGTTCTCCTGAAGTCGCCGAATCTGGGAACGGCCTTCGGCCTGCAACGCAATGATCGTCCCGGCGACCGCGACGAGACCGATCGCAAACGTCGTAAGAGTAGTGGTTGGCGTCAGGAAGTACGCCGCAAGTGCGACTCCGGCGTACAGCCCAAACACAATGACATTAGTTCGAGCGCGTGACATGGCCGACTGCGCGATCGCGCTGCACCCTCGGAGCGATTCCCCTGGCTGCGGATCAATTTGGAATCGCAAGGGCCGTGAATCCGATATCAGCGTGCTCATCTCACTGTGATGATTGTCGCTGTATAACGCTGCGTTCACCTGCAGGGATCTTCCAGAAGGCGAGCGAAGCTCGCCGTCGCGGTTGCACTTCAAGGAGATCAAACGTGATGAATACCTTAGACATCGCGCCCTGTCAGGTGCAATAGCTAGTTCTGCGGCGGGTCGACATCCGCCGACCGCACGCTCGGGCGTCGACACGCCCGCTTCTCGGTCTCTTTCGCTTCGCGCTCCACGTCCGCCCAGTCCGGCGCCGGGTACGCGGAGTGTGAATCGGGCGGAAAAACGGAGCGTGCCTCGCTCAGCAGCGACGACGCGCGAACAGCATCCACGCAAACGCCGCTCTCTTGGAGCAGCCAGGCTAGCGTCGTGGCCGTGGCTCCAAGCAGGAAGCCCGTCGTGCGTGAAGAGTCAATTCCGTACGCGACGCGAAGAGACGCGAGAGCCCGCTCGATGTCGCGACGCTCGCCAGAGTTGCGCGAAGCGCGCCAATGCTGGTTAGCGACGATCAGCGCGTAATGCCCGACGAGACCGCGATCGCCGCCACGCTCCGCCAAAGCCGCGAGAATCTCGAGCGTGTCGGCAGTTGCAGGCAGTGCGGTACACAAGAGAGCTGCAGGCTGGTCGAAGGCCAGGATCGCGTGGCGTGTATCAGGTGACACGCCTCGGACTTGGATAGCGCTGCGGCAGGCGGCTGCGGAGTCGGCTGCGGAAAGTTGTGCGAGCAGGGGTGCGGCGAGGCCCGAACTCGCGATCGCGAATGACCCCGCGAGGCTCCAAAGGCCTACGAATACGATCAGTCTTGACCGTCTGCGAAGAGTCATAGTCCCGAGAATCTCTCCCTTTCCCACACGCCGTCGTCCGCATAACGCCCGCGTTTCAACTGCAGGCGATCTTCTCGAAAGCGCACGCGGCAGCGCGCCTTAGTGTTGCACTTGAAGGCGCCCAGCTGCGATGGCTTCCTTGAACCTCGCGCCTGCCAGTTGCAAGCTAGTTATGCGACAGGCGACGACCGGGCTCGCATCAGGTACAGGATCAGGATGAGGAACGCCACGCCGCTGAGCACGCTGCGGACCGCGTGGAGTCGACCCCAACGTTGAAGCAACTCGGCGGCCTCCGCGGACTCGGGATCCAGCTCGGTGGCGAGAAGCCGCCGATTGGTGGGCCCGATCACCACCAGGGTAAAGGGCACGACGATGCCGAGGGCGATCCCACCGACCAGGAGCTCGGGAGCCCCGGTCCGCGACCACGCCTCGAGGGCGGTGAAAAGACCGACGATGGCCAGGGCAGCCTGCATGATCGTCGCGCGGCGGTAGCTCGGCGCAAATTCACGGAGGGCGAGCGCGGTGCCACAGGAGACTCGGGCCGGGTGCTCGACGAACGTGATATAGATCGCGGCGCCCGCGAAGATCCCGGCGCAGATCGTAGCGACCAAAGCGAACGACATTCACCCTCGGGGAGGGAGTGGGTGTCGCATAACGCCGACGGTTCAACGGCAGGCGGCGATCTTGAAAGCGCACGATAGTGCGCTTTGCAGTTGCACTTCAAGCACACGAACTGCGATGGCTACCCTAACAGTCGCGCCCGACAGTTGCAACGGTTAGTTCTGCGGCACGGGAGACGAGCCGTGAGGCCACGCGTCAGAGCGTAAGACCCAGCTGAATCTCATGTATGTGTTGGCGCGGCGGCGGCAGCGTCCCCACCTCGCCCGTGGGCGTGAATCCCTTTCCGGCGTAGAACGCGATGGCGGGCGTATTCTCCGCGCTGACATCGAGGAGTAATCGCCGCAGCCCCTGCGTCCTGGCCCACGTGATCACCGCGTCAAGGAGCGCGGACCCAATGCCGAGCCGTCGGGCGTCCGGGGCGACCCACATGGAGATCAAATAGCCCGTGGTAGCGGACCCATCGTGGAGCGCGCCGCGAACTGCACCCAAATCAACCCCGTCGGCGCTCGCGACGAACGTCGGGAATTGCTCGAGCTGGCGATCCCAACTGTCAGGAGGCCAGGCCGCCGCTTCCTCGTAGGTCGTCGCGAACGCATCGGGAGCATCGCGTAGGGAACGAAGCCGGATAGCGCGGAACCGGCCTCCAGCTCCCGCGGAGAGCCGCTCGATCGTTGGGAGCTCCATTAACCGTGATATAGGGTGGCCGCAGAACGCTGCGTTTCAACTGCAGGCGTCCGGCTCCGCAGGAGACGGGTGCCTGCTGTCGCGCACCAGTGCGACGGGGGGTAAATGCGATGGCTTCCCTAAACGTCGCGCCTGACAGTTGCAAACGTTAGTTATGCAGCATGCGCGTTGGTCACAAAGCAACGAATACGAGGCGAAAGAGTGCGATGGTAAGCAGGCTGCCAACGAAGCCAGCCAGAAGCCCAGCGTAATATCCAAGCACCCCACGCGTCCAATGCTGCCTGAACGTTAGCGCGGGCACACGGCCGGCGCGATCAACGGCCACCGTGGGTCCAAGGGACATCCCGAGGAGAACAACAGCCGTGATCACTGCAGTCTCTGCCCGGCGGTCTTGGTACGCGGGCTCGTTGAAGACCTGTGGCCAGAGAATGCCGGCGAGGATTAGTGTGGCGAGGGCGCATCCTCCCCAAAGTGCCCAACGCCCCAGTGAGCGCCACAGAAGAACGGCAGCGGCTGAGCCCAAGGACGCGAGCATCAGGGTAGCGAGTGCGAAGGGAAGGACGTACCGCAACGGCGACCTCAGCCTAAGGGTGCTGGTCCGGCGAGTGAGCTCGGGTGCTGCATAACGCTGCGTTCACCTGCGAGCGGTCTGCCGCGAAGGGGCAGGGCGCTCACCCGGCGCGCAGCGCCGGAAGGGGTTAAACGGTGCTGGCTTCCTAAACATCGCGCTCGTCAGGTGCAACAGCCAGTTATGCAGCACGCGCGCCCGAGCTTTCCCCGTCAGCCCCGCGAATCCGAACTCGAAACCCGCCGGTGCTTCAGGTGGCCCAGAAACTCGCGGGCCTGCTCGTCAGCGTCCGACGGTGGTTGAGCTATCACATCGGCATCCGTTAGCCCCAGCGCCAGGAGTGCTTGGCTGCGGATAGTCTCGACCCCCTGCTCGGCAACCTCGCCCAGGTCGGCCGACATCTCGGGCCCGCGCGCTCCGTGATACGTCACGGCGAATTCAAGTTCTTTAAGCAGGATGACCGTCCCTGAAGAAAGGCGGCAGAGAGCACCGACTGCTGGGCCCAGGCCCTCCTCCTCCCAACGGTCTGTGTGGAGACCTATGCGCGAGGCGAGGTCAGCAAAGCGCACACCTAGGGAACCGATCCAGGAATCGATCCCGCTAGGCCAGTGGTAGTTGCGCAATTGCTCGATGTGGACACGCTCTCTACTCATCAGAACTCCGGTGCTGCATAACGCTGCGTCCAACTGCAGGCGGCCTTTCAGAAGGCGAGCGAAGCTCGCCTTCCCAGTTGCACTTCAAGGGGTTCATCGCGATGGCTACCACAGACATCGCGCCTGTCATGTTGCAACGGCTAGTTCTGCGGCGCGGTTGAGGAGCTTTGCGACGCACGACTCGGAAGCTCAGGGGAGTTCCGAATGCACGAATCCAGATCCGGCGGGCCGATGCGACGTCCGATGACGAAATCGGAGCCAAGATCGCCTTCGCGTTCTCGCTCGGCGCCGTCCCCAGCAGCGAACCACGATCCGCGGCCCTCCAACCGACCGTTGACAATCCTTGCCAGGATGTCGTGGCTAGCGTCCGCGGAGCGATAGAGCGTAAGCGTGATGCTGTCCGGTGGTCGTGCTTCCCAGTGCGTAAGACCTACAGGATCGAGCCACGTCGAGGCCCCAGGCGCGCGCAGGTAAGGTAGGCCGTGAAAGTCTACTCGCGTGGCGCGCACAGGATAGAACTCGAAGCAGCCATTGAGGGGGCCGCTTACCGTCTTGAATAGGGACGTGAGTTCAAGATAAGAGCGCTTTGCTTCCGGCAAGTGCGCGATCACGAGCGGAGTATCCACAAGCGTGAGACGCCCCGCGAAGAGTGTCCGACTGGAATCGTCGAGCTCGCATTCACCCTGGCAGAGTGCAACTACGTATGTGCCGGTGAGAGGGAAGCGTTCCTGCTCGATCTCGCGACAAGCGAGGCCGGCACCCGGTACGCCGATCATGAAGATCAGTCTTAGTCGTCGCATAGAAACTGGAGCGTCCGCAGAACGCCGCGTTCAAAATGCAGGCGATCTTCCAGAAGGCGCGCACAGCGTGCCTTCGCAGTTGCACTTCAAGGGGTTCAGCCACGATGGCTACCATAGACATCGCGCCTGCCAGTTGCAACAGCTAGTTATGCGGTGCGGGCGCCAGAAGCCGACCGTTGCGCACGCACAAGGTGCGCGAGACCTCCAAAAGCGAAGCGACGCCCGTGACGATCCACACCGAACTCTGGGATGTACGTCTCGCGATCCGACAACGGCCGAAGCATTCGCGGGCGCACCTTCTCTACCGTCTCGAAGAGCAACCGGTCACTCCCCTGACCGAGTATGACCCAGGCATGTCGATGTCCGACGCCTGGCGGACCCGTCCAACCTACGACGAAGTCGGCATCGATACCAAGCTCCCGAAGCTTGCGCCACGCCCACAGCGCGTGGTCCATGCAGTCCCCACGCTTGACGTACTCGAAGACGAAGGGGAGCGATTCCCACGCGGCTTGAGCGCGAAACTCATGGGTTCGCTCGTACGCGCAGCTCTGGAGCCATGTCCGGATGTCATCGAGGTCGGCCACCGGGACCGTACTTGGGCCGGCCAAGTATCGATTGATTGCGTCGTCATCCGGCCATCCCATCGCGACGCCGGGAATAGGTGCATTGATCCTTTCCCAGGCGCTGACGTAGGGGGCGAAGCGCGCCAGCATCCAGTCAGCCACTGCGAGACCCGGGCGAGCGGTCCGCCTCATGATCCAACGGCCGAGCCGTCGCATAAGCGAGAAGTGTGGCATCCGCATAACGCTGCGTTCACCTGCAGGCGATTTTCCAGAAGGCGAGCGAAGCTCGCCTCGCAGTTGCACTTCAAGGGGTTCAGATCGGGATGAATACCTTAGACATCGCGCCTGACAGGTGCAACAGCTAGTTATGCGGCGGG
>JAICOJ010000154.1 GCA_025930755.1 Gemmatimonadaceae bacterium | reverse complement strand
GAGCGCTCGTCGCCGGGGCGCGCTTCTGCCATCGCTGCGGCGCCCCGACCGGCGCCGCCATCGCAGGCGGCGTCGCGATCGGTCGTCCCTCGCAACGCACCCTCGTGCCCTGGGCAGTCGCCGGTTTCGCCTTCATCGCGCTCATCGCCTCGTTCTCACGCGAAGCGCGCGCTCCGATGCGGGAACCACGCAAGCGGTCGCAACGCCCCTTGGCGCTCCAGGTGGCATGATTCGCGGGCCCGACCTCTCCACCATGTCGCCGCGCGAGCGGGCCGATCGTCTCTTCAATCGCGTCATGTCGTACCAGGAGCGCGGGGTCACCGACAGCGTCCAGTTCTTCGCCGACATGGGCATCCGCGCCTATCAGATGCTTCCCTCGCTCGACCACGACGCCCGGTACGACATGGGGCGAATCGCCGAGGCCGCGGGGAGCGCCTCTATCGCGAAGGCGCAGGCGGACTCGATCCTTCGCGAGTCGCCCACGCATCTCCTCGGGCTCGCGCTCGCCGCCCGCGCGGCACGCCTAACGAACGACGACGCCTCCGCCCGCACCTTCGACCGGCGCCTCATCGGCGCCGAGGCCGCGGAGCGCCGCAAGAATCTGCCGGAGTACGAGCGCCACGCCACGGATATCGACGAGGCCCTGCGTATCGCGCGCCGCCAGGCTCCGTAAGTCCCCCTGGTCCCCCCGGTGTCCTCCGCGTCCTCCGCCGTCGAGCTGGCGGGCATCGCCCGACGCTTCGGGAGCCGCTGGGTGCTCAAGGGCGCCGACCTGGTCGTCGGCAGCGGCGAGGCAGTCGCCATTCTCGGACGAAACGGAAGCGGCAAGACCACGCTGCTCCGCATCGTGGCGACGCTCCTCCGTCCCAGTCGCGGCTCCGGTGTCGTCTTCGGCCACGACCTCGCGCGAGAGCCTGACGCGGTGCGCAGCCGAATCGGCCTGCTCGGTCACACCAACGCCATCTATCCCGATTTGACGGCGGCGGAGAATCTGGGATTCACCCTGCGAATGCTTGGGCGCTCGGTCGATCCGCGCGCCGTCGAGGCCACCCTCATCACCGTCGGGCTCGGCGCGCACGCGAACACACGCGCCCGCGGCTTCTCGGCGGGCATGCAGCGTCGGCTCGCGCTTGCGCGGCTCCGCGCGCTCGAGCCCCAGCTCCTGCTCCTCGATGAGCCGTACTCGAGCCTCGATCCCGAAGGCGTGGAGCTGGTCACGGCGCTGATCGCCGACACGCGACGCGCCGGCGGCGCTGCGATTCTCATTACCCATGACGTTTCGCGCGCGACGAGCATCGCGGACCGGGTCGTCATGCTCGACGACGGACGGATCGCTCCCTGGACGCCGGGCGTCCTGGTGGCCGAGTGACGGCCCGTCTCGCGCTGTCCCGCGTCATGGCGGTCGCGTGGAAGGACCTAACGACCGAGCGCCGCAGCAAGGCCGGGTTCAACGGCGTCGTGTTCATGGCCGCGATCACCCTGCTGATGTTCGGGTTCGCCCTCGGCCCCGACCCCGCCCCGATCAGGACGGCCGCCGCCGGGCTGCTCTGGCTCACCGTGCTTCTCAGCGGCGTCTTGGCGTTCAACCGGTCGTACGAGCTCGAGATCGAAGCGGGTGCGCTCGACGCGCTCCTGCTCTATCCCGGAGGCCGCTGGCCGATCTTCGCCGGGAAGCTCCTCGCGAATCTGGCCTTCGTCCTCCTGGTCGAGGCCATCACCGTGCCGATCGCGGGAGTACTTTACGACCTGCCCCTGTTGACGCCACTCCCGGGACTCGTTGGGGTATTGTTCCTTGGAACGGTTGGCTTCGTCACGCTCGGAACCTACTACGCCGCGATGGCGAGCCGCGTCCGCGCGCGCGAAGTCCTGTTGCCACTTCTGCTCTTCCCCATGCTCGTCCCCCTCCTCGTCGCCGCCGTGGGCGCGACGAAAGCGGTGCTGGCGGGTGACCCAATGGGGTACGGCAGCGCGTGGATCAGGCTGCTCGCGGCTTTCGATATCGTGTTCCTGGCCGCAACGTTCATGACCTTCGACTACGTAATCGGCGAATGACGCACACGATGGAGCCACGGGTGAGCACCGCCACTGCGCCCAGGGCGAAGGGATCGGCGACCCTGATCGGCGCACTGATCGTGCTGGCCCTCGTCGCGGCGGCGCAGGCCTTCGGCTTCCTGACGTCGCCGCCCGACCGCGATATGGGGCACCTTCAGAAGATCATGTACGTGCATGTGCCCGCGGCATGGAACGCCTTTCTCGCGTTCGTCGTCGTGCTGGCGGGAAGCGTGATGTATCTTTGGAAGCGCGAAGAGAAATGGGACCTGCTCGCCGCGTCGGCGGCCGAAGTGGCGGCCGTTCTCACCGCGCTGACGATAGCGCTCGGCTCGATCTGGGGGCGCCCGACGTGGGGAGTGTGGTGGACATGGGATCCGCGGCTCACGTCGACGGCGATCCTGCTGGTCATCATCGTGGGCTATCTCGCGCTGCGCAGCTTCGTCGACGAGCCGGAGCGCCGAGCGCGATGGAGCGCGGTCGTCGGCATCCTCGGCGCGCTCAACGTCCCCATCGTGTACATGTCGGTGCGCTGGTGGCGTACGCTGCATCAGCCGCAGTCGTCACCCAGCACCGTCGATCCGGCCTACGCGTGGGGATTGCGACTCAATGCGATCGCGTTTCTCTTGGTGATGATCTGGCTCGTGCGTGCGCGGTATCGTGCCGCCCGTCTCGAGCGCATCTCGGAGCTGGCCGCCGAGCGCGAGGCGCTCGGTGGAAGGGGTTAGCATGCCTGGCGAGCAATACATTTACGCGGCATACGGTCTCACCTGGGTGGTGCTGATCGTGTTCACGACGACGACGTTGCGTCGCGTCCGCCGCGCGGAGCGGGCGGCGCGCGCGGTCGCGCTGTCGGGAGAAACGCCATGAGCAAACGGGGCCGACGCGTTGGAATGGCGATCGCGGCCGCCGCGATTCTGGGAACGTTCGCCTATCTCGTCTACGGCGGCATCGGGGAGAACCTCGTGTATTTCCTCACCCCCGAGGAGCTCATGGCGCGAGGCGACCGCGCCTACGATGTGCCCGTGCGCCTCGGCGGACAGGTCGTCCCCGGCTCAGTGGTGTGGAATGCGCAGGCGGTGGATCTGCGATTCGCGATCACCGACGGCGCGAAGACGGTGCCCGTTCACTCGAGCGGCGCGCCACCGCAGATGTTCCGTGATGGCATCGGCGTCGTCGTCGAAGGGCGGTATCACCGCGCCGGCGTCTTCGAATCGACGAGCGTGATGGTCAAGCACTCGAACGAGTATCGCGCGCCGAAGCACGGGGAGAAGCCGGCCGAGATGTACCGGAGCCTCACGACGGGGAGCGAGGAGTGACGCGGATTCTCGGCGCAAGCGCAGTGCTGGTGGCATTCGGGGTAGCCATCGCCGGCATGGTGATGGCGATCGTCGGTACTCGACTGCGACGCGCCGACATCGTGCGCGGGGCGTACACGGCCGCGTACGTGAACTTCGGGCTGCTGGCCCTCGCATCGCTGGCGATGGTGTGGGCGCTCGTCACGCACGACTTCAGCGTCTCGTACGTCGCGCAGGTGGGGAGCCGCTCCACGCCGCTCTTCTACACGATCATCTCGCTGTGGGGCGCCCTCGAGGGATCGATCCTCTTCTGGGGGCTCGTGCTGGCCGGCTTCACCGCGGTGGCGGTGTGGCGCGGAACGCGGGGTACGCACGGTGCGGCACACGCCGACATCGAGCGACTGATGCCGTACGCGACGGCCATTCTGCTCGGCATCGGCGCGTTCTTCTATCTGTTGCTCGTTATGCCGGCCAACCCGTTCCGTGCGGTGTTCCCGGTGCCGGCCGACGGTCCAGGGCCGAATCCCCTGCTGCAGAATCACATCCTGATGGGCATCCACCCGCCCCTTCTGTATCTCGGCTACGTGGGGATGTCGGTGCCCTTCGCGTTCGCGATGGGAGCGCTCCTCGCCGGGGTGAAGGGCGGCGCCTGGATCCAGCTCACGCGGCGGTGGACGACGGCGGCGTGGATGTTCCTGACCGCGGCGATCATCGCGGGGATGTGGTGGTCGTACGAAGTCCTCGGTTGGGGGGGATACTGGGCGTGGGACCCGGTGGAGAACGCATCCTTTCTTCCCTGGCTCACGGCGACGGCGTTCCTGCACTCGGCGATGGTCGAAGAGCGCCGGGGGATGCTGCGGGTGTGGAATCTCAGCCTGATCACGGCGACGTTCGCGCTCACGATCCTCGGCACGTTTCTCACACGCAGCGGCATCCTGTCGTCGGTGCACGCGTTCGCCGAGGGGGACATCGGCTACTGGTTTCTCGGCTTCATCGCGATCGTGCTCATCTTCTCGCTGTCGCTGGTGGCGGGACGGAGCGACCAGCTCCGCACGGAAGGGCGTCTCGACGCGGTGGCGTCGCGTGAGACCGCGTTTCTGTTCAACAACCTGCTGTTCTCGGTCTTCACGTTCACCGTGCTGTTAGGCACGCTCTTTCCGCTCGTGGCCGAAGCGGTGCGGGGGGTGAAGGTCAGCGTCGGTGAGCCGTTCTTCAACAGCATGACGCTCCCGCTGTGCATGGCGCTGCTGTTCCTCATGGGCGTCGGGCCCGCCCTTCCCTGGCGTGTGGCGCCGCGTGACATCGTCAGGCGCGAGCTGGCCGTGCCGGCCGTGTTGGCGGTGCTCGTCGCGCTGGCGGTGGGGCTGCTCGTGGGCGGAGGCGTGTACGCCATCGTGACGTTCGCCTTCGGGACCTTTGCGCTCGCGGTGAACCTGCGGCAGTTCTCGACCGGCGCGCGGGCGCGAATGCGTGCGCATGGCGAGGCGCCGCCGGTGGCGCTCGCGCGGCTCATCGGCGGCAATCGCCGACGGTACGGCGGGTATCTGGCGCACATCGGGGCGATCATGGTCGCAGTCGCCGTCGGCGCATCATCCGCGTACAAGTCCGAGACGGAGGCCACCCTTCGCAAGGGCGAGACGATGTCGCTCCGCGGCCACACGATTCGGCTCGATGAGCTGTGGGGACGGCAGGAGCCGCAGCGATTCGTGCTCGGCGCCGACGTGACGGTGCTTCGCGACGGCAAGCCCGCGGGCCGGATGGATCCGCGCCTCAACTTCTACCAGACGTCCGAGCAGCCGATCACCACGCCGGCCGTGCGAAGCCGAGCCTCGGGCGATCTCTACCTGAACCTCATGGCGGTGGAGCGCGACGGATCGACGGCGACCATCCGGATGATCGTCGAGCCGCTCGTGCCGTGGATCTGGGCTGGAGGACTGATCATCGTGCTCGGCGCGCTGATCACCGTCACACCCTCACGGCAGCGCGCGCGCAGGAGTCTCCCGGTTGCGGCGCCCGTGCGGCCTCCGCTCGTCCCGGGAGCGGCGCCCGCGCGACCGCTGGTCATTGCCGATCCCGACACACGCGGAGCGGCACCGTGAACTGGCGTCGCGCCGCGATCGCGACCGCGTGCGCGGTCCCCATCGTCGCCCTGTTCGGCTACGGGATGACGCGCAACCCGCGCGACATTCCATCGCCGCTGCCCGGACGACCCGCGCCGGACTTTGCGCTCGAGGTCATTCGCGCAGGCGACGGCTCGGCGGGTGGCGGATTGCAGCCTGGCGACACACTTCGCTTCGCCGACCTGAAGGGGGAGGTCGTCGTCGTGAATTTCTGGGCGTCCTGGTGTCTGGCGTGTCGCGACGAGCACGAAGTCCTGTCTTCGGTCGCCCAGCTCTACGCGGGTCGCGGAGTGCGCTTCGTCGGCATCCTGTACAGCGATCGTCCCGCGAACGGAATCCAGTGGATCAAGGACATGGGCGGCCAGAGCTACGCCTCGGTGAGCGATCATCGCTCGCGCGCCGCCATCGACTTCGGCGTGTATGGCGTGCCCGAGACGTTCTTCATCGGCCCCGACGGCGTCGTCGCGTACAAGCACATTGGGCCCGTGACCGAGCGCGTCCTCATCGAGCAGATCGAGCGAATCCGTCCGCCAACCCTTACCACCCAGTGAGCTCCGGGGTCTGGGCCCTGCTCGCGCTGGTCCTGTGGGCCCCAGCCCCCGCTTTTGTAGGGGAATCCCCGGCTACGGACGGAATCCTGGTTGCGCAAATTGGGCAGGCTTCCGACTCGGTGCTCGAGGCACGAGTTCGCCAGGTCGCGTCGGAGCTGCGGTGCCCGGTCTGTCAGGGCGAGTCGATTCAGGATTCACCGGCGGCGCTGGCGCAGGAGATGAAAGCGATCGTGCGCGAGCAGCTCGCCGCCGGACGAACGCCTGACGAGGTGAAAGCATACTTCGTCGAGAAGTACGGCGAGTGGATTCTGCTGCGGCCGAAGGCACGGGGCTGGAACGCGATGGTGTATGTGCTGCCGCTGGTCGCTCTCCTGGGCGGCGCGGTGGTGGTCGCACGAGCGACACGACGCTGGTCCGCGACCGGCACGCCGAGGACGGTGGAGCCGGTGCACGAGGAGACGGTGGATCGGTAGAGGGCGGGACTCCCAGGGAGGTGGCGCCGGTGATGAACCACGTGGCATCACGATGGGCGGCCGGTCTGGCCGGTGTGTTAGGCAGCCTCGGCGTGTTCGCCTGTACCGATGTGACGTACCGCGATCGGCCCCTGTTCGAGACCCCTCCAGCCGCCGCCGCGGGATTCCTCGGCTTCCGCGACCGCTTGCAGAACGAGACCGTCTGCGGCAACTGCCACGTGGGCCAGCAGGGCGAGTGGGAGGAGACCGCGCACGCCGACGCCTTCACGACGCTCGAGCAGAGCGGCGAGATGCAGGGGTTCTGTCAGGGGTGTCACACCGTCAACCAGCGCGGCAACGCCTCGACCGATTCGACCGGCGGCTGGATCGGCACGCAGGACCCGCGCTACCACGACGTGCAGTGCGAGAACTGCCATGGCCCGGGACTGACGCACGTGCAGAACCCCGACGCCACGCAGCCGCTCGCGCCACTCTCGGTCGGTCTCGACCTGACGGTTGGGTGCGGCGAGTGTCACAACGGCACCCATCACCCCTTTGTCGAGGAGTGGGAGCAGTCGGGGCACGGGACCGTACTCGCCAGTCCGGCGGGACGCGCCGAGTGCCAGGGATGTCACACGGGGCAGGCGGCGCTCCGCGCGTGGGGCATCACCGCCGACTACCTGGAGAAGAACTCGCCGACGCATCTGCCCATCGTCTGCGGCGTGTGCCACGATCCGCATAGCAACCGGGCGAGTCGGCGCCTTCCGCCCGGCACGGACGTCGACGACCCGATCGGTATGCCGGAGTCGGGTGGTCAGCTTCGGTACTCGATCGACGTGCCGAACGAGGAAGAGAATCTGTGCATGAAGTGTCACCACAAGCGCGCGCAGCCCGACATCGATCCGGCGACGCAGACGTCGCGCGGTCCGCATTCCCCGGAGGGGCCGCTGCTCCTCGGCGAGAACGTGGGCTTCTGGTTCGGTGACTCGCTCGCCGACCTCGATCGCATTGTGGGTACGCATGGAACGGGGCGGAACCCGCGACTGTGCGCGGGCTGTCACATGCCGCGGTTCGAGGTCACCGATCCGGAGAGCGGCGATTTCGTCTTCCAGGCCACCGGCCATCTCTTCAAGGCGATCCCGTGCCTGGTCAACGGCATTCCGACCGCCGACGACTCGTGCGCGCTGACGGCCCGGACGTTCCGCACGTGCACCGCCAGCGGCTGCCACGGCGACGAGAACGCGGCCCGCTCCGTGTTCTCGACGACCCAGAGCGAGATCCTGGACGACGCCGCCGAGCTCAAGCGGCTCGTGGATCAGGTGCGGGCGACGGCGATCAACGCCAACGACAAGAAGTGGACGACCGCCGAAGGGGCCGACTTCAACTACCAGCTCGCCGTCAAGAAGGGATCGTTCGTCCACAATCCCT
>JAICOJ010000153.1 GCA_025930755.1 Gemmatimonadaceae bacterium | reverse complement strand
TAGGCCGTGAGGAGGTCACGCGCGTTTTCGATCGAGCGGGCCAGCGCCGAGTCCACCAGGATGCCGGAGTCCGCCAGCCGAATCGCGGGCGCGATCACGTCCGCGAGTGGGAGCACGCCATACTTGGAGTGCGCTTCCACCATCCCCGCCACCGCACCGGGGACCCCAGACGCGAGGTGCCCCACCAGGCTCGCCTTCGGAATGCTCGCGTACGTCTGCGAATACATGTCCCTCGTGGCCGCACGAGGCGCCCGCTCCCGATAGTCGAGCGCGGCGGTGCGACCATCCGCCATGCGAATGACCATGTACCCGCCGCCACCGAGGTTCCCCGCCTCGGGATACGTGACGGCCAGCGCAAAGCCCACGGCGACCGCTGCGTCGACGGCGTTCCCACCTCGGCGCAGGATCTCAACTCCCGCCAGGCTGGCGAGCGAGTCGTTGCTCGACACCATCGCGCTCGGCGCATACGCCGCGGAACCTCCCGAGCCGAACCGCCACTCGGCGGGGAAAAGGCCCGTCGAGGTCGCCGACGGCAGGCACGTCAGCAGGGTGAGGATCGAGAGTGCGAGAACGAGCCGGTGTCGCCCAGTCATGCGATGCTCCAGGATCCGAAGAAGCGCACGCTATCCGCCAAACCCGATGCGAAGTCCAATGCGCGTCGAGCGATTCATCGTCGTGCGTGACGAGCTGGCGGGCAGCCCATCCCGTTGGTGAAACGTGTACCCGAAGTCCTGCACGAGCGCGATCTGTGCCCGACGCGAGATTCCGTATCCGAATCCGTAGCCAAGGCCGAACGTGAGATCGCGGTCCCCATCCGGTGGACCGAGCGCTTCGCCGTTGTCCTTCGCCCGGAAGTTTCGAAACTCGATCACGCCGACTGAGACTTCGATCACCTGATGGAGGCCGGTGCCTCCTCCAGCGTGAAAGAGCGCCTGGAGCGAACGAATGTCGCCATCGGCCTCACGCGATGGCGCCCCGACGCGGCTCCGCACCTCGAGCGGCATTCGCGCGAACGTTCCCAGGATGCCGATCGCGGATCCGCCCCCGATTCCGTACTCGACCGACGCGCGCCAGCCGAGGCCGTCGGAGAACAGCCAATCGGTGTTCGTCCGACCGTCGGCGAACGAGCCGGGATCGTAGTATCCGGCCCACGCCGTCACCCACACGGCATCGCGGCGCTGGCCGGGCAGCTGAAGAATCTGTGCGGCTGCATCGGCGGTGAGCATCGTTACACCGAGCGCGACGGCCAGGACACGAGCGAGGGAAGATTGCACTGGTCGAGGGGATAGGTGATGGGTAAGATAGGGGACGGGGCGCGGATTGCGGAATGCGGAGCGTGTTGAGCCCGTCTCTGTTCGCCCGACGAAACAGCCACCCCGCGCCACAACTCCTCGAACTCCTTCGCGATTGACGCTGTCATTCATCGATCCGCGCCTCACTGAACGGCGCAATCCGCGCACCGCCAGCATCGACCTCGCCACGCCGGCCGAGATCGTCGATCTCATGAACGCCGAGGATCGCAGCGTGCCCGAGGCGGTGGGCACGCAACGCGGCGAGATTGCGCGAGCGATCGAGCTCGCCGAGGAGGCGTTCCGCGCGGGAGGCCGGCTGTTCTACATCGGCGCCGGCACGTCGGGCCGCCTCGGTGTCCTCGACGCCAGCGAATGTCCGCCGACCTTCGGCACCGATCCGGAGATGGTTCAAGGGATCATCGCCGGCGGTTTGCCCGCACTGACGAAATCGCAGGAAGGCGCCGAAGACGTTGCGCCCGACGGGGCGGCGGCGATGGATGAGCGTGAAGTGGGGGCCAACGATTTCGTGGTCGGCATCGCGGCGTCGGGCACCACGCCCTACGTGCGTGGCGCATTGGAGCGCGCGATCGACCGCGGTGCCCGTACGGCGATCCTCGCCTGCTCGCCACCGCCGGCAGACCTCGTGCAGCGCGTCGACGTCGCCATCGTCGCGATCACCGGACCCGAGGTCGTCACCGGCTCCACGCGGCTCAAGGCCGGCACCGCCACGAAACTGGTGCTCAACATGATCACCACCGGCGCCATGATTCGCCTCGGCAAGACGTACGGCAATCTCATGGTGGATCTCCGCGCCATGAGTCAGAAGCTCGTCGACCGCGGCGAGCGAATCCTGATGGAGGTCTGCGGAGTCGAGCGCGAGGAAGCCCGCCGGCTGATCCACGCCGCGCACGGGAGCGTGAAGACGGCGATCGTTATGCAGAAGCTCTCGACGACGCGCGAGGAGGCCGAGCGTCTGCTCGCCGCATCGCGCGGCGTGGTGCGTCGCGTCGTTCCGGGAGCGCCTCCGCTGCCGTCGACGTGACCGCGCTTCGCACGGCCTCCGCGCGCGTCTCGCAGCTCACGGAGGAGCGGCCGCTCGCCCCGGCGGTGGTCGTCGGGCTCATGTCGGGCACGTCGCTCGACGGCATCTCCGCCGCCGTCGCGCGGTTCGTCCCCGGCGTTGATCACATCTCGGCGGAGCTGCTGGCCTTTCGGTCGGTCTCGTACACGCGAGAGCAGCGCGAGAGGCTGCTGCGCGCGCTCGAGGGCACGTCACCAACCGAATACTGCCGCCTCAACTTCGAGCTTGGCGCCTGGCTCGCCGACGCGGCCGTCGCGGTGCTCGCCGACGCCGGCGTCTCCCGCGAGGACGTGCGCGCGATCGCCTCGCACGGGCAGACGGTGTGGCACGAGCCGGGGCATTCCACCTGGCAGTTCGGCGAGCCGGCGGTGATCGCCGAGCGAACCGGCATCGACGTGGTGAGCGACTTCCGGGTACGAGACGTCGCCGCGGGAGGCCAGGGGGCACCGCTCGTTCCGATCGCGGACGCGCTGCTCTTTCACGACGCGCAACGGTGGCGGGCTCTCCAGAACCTCGGCGGCATTGGGAACGTCACCATTGTTCCACCCGGAGGCGCGCTCGAGGGCGTGCGCGCATTCGACACCGGGCCGGGCGTGGGGGTCATCGATGGTGTGACACGCATGCTCGTTCCTGAATTGCCGTACGATGTGGACGGAGCGCTCGCCCGACGTGGCCGGGCATGCGACGCGGTCGTGCGCGAGCTGCTCGCCGAGCCGTACTTCGCGGCCCCGCCGCCGAAGAGCACGGGCCGTGAGCTCTTCACGCGCGCGTACATGGAGCGGCTCATCACCCTGTGTCGCGCGAAGTGCGACGCGACCACCGAGGACATCGTCGCGACTGCCGTTGCGCTCACCGCGGAGAGCATCGCCGACGCCTTTCGTCGCTTCATCCCGGAACCCGTGGCTGAGCTGGTGGTGTCGGGTGGGGGCGCTCGGAACCCGACGCTCGTCGACGCGGTTACCGCGCGGCTCGCCCCGGCTGTCGTCACCCGCTTCGACGACCTCTTCTTTGATGCCGAAGCGAAGGAGGCCGTGGCATTCGCGCTCATGGGCTATCTCTTCATCGAGGGTCGGTCTGGCAACGTGCCCGGAGCGACCGGTGCCCGCGGCCGTCGCCTGCTCGGCAAATGGAGCCCGGCGTGAACGGCGTCGCGCAGCTGCTCCTGCCCGCCCTTCGCTGGGACACCGCCGTGGGGTGGGAGAAAGAGCGACCCCTCATCGAGAAAGGGTTGCAGCTCGGCGTCGGCGGATTCATTCTCTTCGGCGGCGTCGAAGACGCGGTGCGATCGTTGACGAAGGAGCTTCGCCAACGGTCTCGCGTGCCCCTGCTCATCGGGGCCGACCTCGAGCGCGGTGCAGGGCAGCAGATCGCCGGCGCGACCGGGTTACCCCCGCTCGCCGCCATTGCCTCGCTCGGGGATACCGACGCCGTGCGTCGCGCAGCGCGACTCACCGCCCGTGAGGCGCGCACCATGGGGGTGAACTGGGACTACGCCCCGGTGTGCGATCTCGACATCGAGCCCACGAACCCGATCATCGGGACGCGCTCGTTAGGGAGCAATCCGCGGGTGGTCGCGAAGCTGGCGAGCGAGTGGATCGACGCGTGTCAGGCCGAGGGCGTGCTCGCGTGCGCGAAGCATTTTCCGGGGCACGGCCGGACGACCGTCGATTCGCACATGAAAATGCCCGTCGTCAACGCCTCGCGACAGGAGCTGCTCGACAACGACCTGCTGCCCTTTCGCGCGGCCATCGAGGCTGGCGTCGCGTCGGTGATGACCGCACATGTCGCCTTTCCCTCGCTCGACCCCAGCGGAATGCCCGCCACGCTCTCGCGGGAGATCTTGCGGTGGCTCCTGCGCCAACAGATGAAGTTCGAAGGACTCATCGTGACCGATGCGTTCATCATGGACGGGGTGCTCGAGGGCCGGACCGAAGGCGAGGCGGCGATCCGTGCGCTCGATGCGGGCTGCGATGTGCTCCTGTATCCGAAGGATCTCGCCGCGGTCGCACATGCGCTCGAGAAGGCGGTCGAGACCGGGACGCTCGATCGCGAGCGCATTCAGCATTCGCTGCGGCGGCGTCAGAAGTGGGCACAGTGGGCCTCGCCGCCCAACGAGTACCGGCGCGCCTCGGCGGCCGACGTCGCCTGGGGTGCGACGCTCGCCGACCGGGTGATCCAGGTCGTGCGCGGCGCGCCGCCGCGAGTGACCTCCCCGGTCGAGGTCGTGGTCGTCGACGATGACCTCGGTGGACCGTACCCCGCGCCTTCACGTGACCCCTTCTTTCAGACCTTGTCGCTGGCGGGCGCCGAGGTGAAGCGTGTCGAGAAGGTCAGCGGCGATGGACGCGCGTCCGTGGTCGTCGCGCTGTTCGGCGACATTCGCAGCTGGAAGGGGCGCCCGGGCTACTCCGCCGAAGCGCGCAAGGTCGTCGACAAAGTGATCGACAAGGCGCCGGAAGCCGTCGTGATGCAGTTCTCGCATCCCCGCCTGGCGACCGAGCTCAAGAAGCCCAAGCACGTCGTCAGCGCTTGGGGCGGCGAGACGGTGATGCAGCACGCGGCGGCGCGGTGGCTGCTCAAGGCGCGTTGACGGGCGCGCCTGGCCGCGGCCCTCCGACGCTTCTGATCCGCGGCACCTAACGGGCGACTGTCCTGCGTATCCAGGGGAGCAGCGAGAACGCGGGGAGCGCGAGCAGGAAGGTGATGAAGAAATACGTCCCGTAGCCCACGTCCTCCGTGATCGCCCCGGAGATCGCCCCGGCGACCATCCCGCCAACGCGGAAGAGCGCGGACAATAGCGCGTACTGCGTCGCCGCGTATCGCTTCGAGCAGAGCGACATCAGGAACGACAGGAACGCGGCCGTGCCCATCCCGTACGTGAACTGCTCCAGCAAGATCGTGCCGTAGAGGACGCTCTGCTCGGCCGGAAGCTGCGACGCGCCCCAGTAGCCGAGGTTCGAGAGCGCCTGCACGAGACCCAGGCTCCAGAGTGCGGTGAAGATTCCCCACCGTGTCGTCAGCGCTCCCCCAACGAGTGCCCCCGT
This sequence comes from Gemmatimonadaceae bacterium, assembly GCA_025930755.1. Classification (GTDB taxonomy): domain Bacteria; phylum Gemmatimonadota; class Gemmatimonadetes; order Gemmatimonadales; family Gemmatimonadaceae; genus JAICNG01. Next base: position 2,513 of record JAICOJ010000153.1, on the reverse strand, counting down.
GATCGCGGCAACGATTCCCACGGTGCTCGCGGCGCCGATGCTCTCCGTCGAGAAGCCGCGATCGACCCAGAACGGCTTCGTCATCGGGATGAGGGAAATGTCCCCCAGCTTGAACGTCAGAACGAAGATGAGAACGGCGATCGCGGCTGGGAGCGTCAGCAGCTCGCGGAACGGCTCGACAAGATCCCGGATCCCGCCGTGGGCGGCGGCCCGCGGCACGTCGCTGCTCGGAACCGTGAAGGAGATCGCGGTCAGGATGAGCATCAGGCCCGCCGCGAGCACGAAGATCGTCGGCCACCCGAGACGGCCGGCCGCGGTCAGCAGCACGCCGGCGGCCACGAGCATCGCCACTCGATAGGCGGTCACCCGCACGCCATTCGCCGCACCGTATTCGCGTGTGTCGAGCAGGCGGATCGTGTAGGCGTCGACGACGATGTCCTGGGTGGCGGAGAGCGTCGCCATGGCGACCAGCACCACCCACAGCAGCGGCATTGCCCGCGCGGGGTCCGCGAGCAGGAGGGCGAGCATCGTTCCCGCGAGGCCAATCTGCACGCCAAGCAGCCACCGCTTGTACGTGCCGATGCGGTCGACCAGCGGCGCCCAGAGAAACTTGAAGGTCCAGGGGAAGGCGATGACGCTCAGGAGCCCGATGTCGGTGAGGCTGACCCCGCGCTGGCGGTAGTACACTGGGAGGAGCTCGGTCGCGATGCCGAACGGGAACCCCGACGCGAAGTAGAACGCCGCGACCCACAGCAGCTTCGTGCGCAGTGAGACGTGCGCCGCGGTGCGCGGAGACTCTGGGCTGGTCATAGGCGCCGCGAATATGGACCGGCGGCCCGCGACTTCACCAGCCCTGCCGCGACGCTAGCGCCCGAGTGCGCGACGCAGGTCGCTGGCGATCGTCATGGGATCGAACGGTTTGGTCAGACAGGCGATCGCACCGATCGCGAGCGCGCGCTGCATTTCCTCACGCTGTGACTTCGCGGTGAGAAAGACCACCGGAATGTGTGCCGTCGCGGGATCGGCCTTGAGCCGGCGGCAGGTCTCATAGCCGTCGAGACCGGGCATCATGCCGTCGAGCACGATCGCGTCGAACCGTCCCCCGTGCGCCTGGGCCAGCGCCTCCGTTCCCGATGAGACGAAGTGGACGTCGAGCTCACCGTCGAGCGAAAGCGCCAAACGGAGGATCGTTCGAATGTCGTCCTCGTCCTCGGCGCAGAGTAGACGGATCGGCATGTGGGGGCGCGAAGCGCGGGAGGGCTCGATATGTTACGCGAATGCCCCGAGCGACGAGCACCGCTCGGGTCGCGTCACGCTTGCATCGAGATGACGAGCACAACCACCGGCATCAACGGCGGCACCACCGCGGAACTGGGTCACGCGCTCGCCGCCCTGCGCGAGCACTTTCGCGCGTCCTCGGGTCCGCTCGTTGCCACGTTCGACGGGCTGGCCGGCCAGCTCACGAGGATGCCGGCCGCGCCCCGTACGCTCGCCGCCCTCAAGCGCGAGCTGCACCGGGTCAAGGGCACGGCGGGAAGCTACGGATTCCTCGACGCGAGCACGCTGGCCACGCGCCTCGAAGAGCGCGTCTCGAGCTGGAGCGCGGACCCGCGGCTCGAGATCGACAGTCGTGCGACGATCATCAGTCATTTCGCCAGCGCGCTCCGTCTCGCCTTCCAGATCCCCGTCGAGGCGGACCGACTGCCGGCGCTCACCGCCGCGCCTCGCCGCCGAATGCTGTTGATCTCGCTCTCGGAGCGCACGCGGAACGCGCTTGCCGGGGACGCGCCTCGTCGCGGATACGCGCTCGAGGCAATCGACGGCGATACCACCAGCGCGATCACGCGCGATCGGATGCCACATCTCGTCGTCATGCCTCGAGCGCGCGCCGCCCACGCCGCGCGGTCGCAGTCGGAGCGCTGGCTCCCGACGCTCGCCATCGACGAGGGGCCGGAGGGCCCGGGCAATGTCGACGCACTGTTCGATCGCGCCGACCGGCTCTTGCTCGCGACGACCTGGCTCAGGCCAACCATTCTCCTGCTCGACGATGATCCTTCGATTCTCGAGATCGCGCGTTATGCGCTGGGCCAGGAGCTTCGCGTCGTCACCATCGATTCCCCCCTTCACCTCTTCGAGACGCTCGAGCGCGAGCAACCGGTCGTACTGCTCTTCGAGGCGCGCCTGCCCTCCTTCGATGCGATCGCGTTCACGCGCCTCTTGCGTGGAATGCCCGCCTATCGGGATCTACCGGTGCTGCTGCTCGGGGGGAACCTCGACAGCGCCACGTCGCTGGCGGCCTACGATGCCGGCATCGATGAGACGCTCGCCAAGCCCCTCATTCCGCTCGAGCTCCGCGCGCGGGTCGCCAGCCGTCTCGAGCGCCTCCGCGTCGAACGCCTAACGAAAGGCGTTCACGCGATGACGGCGATCGCGCTTCCGCCGCGCGCCGGCGAAAGCCTCGAGCAGCACCGGGCGCTCGCGGCGGCCGGCCGACGCGTGACCTCGGTCCTGGT
>JAICOJ010000172.1 GCA_025930755.1 Gemmatimonadaceae bacterium | reverse complement strand
TCGTCGTCTCCCCGCTCGTCGAGCAGAGGGAAGGCGTCGCCAACGAGGAAGAGGACGAGAAGGAGCAGAAGCGCTACTCACCCGGCCTCACCATGCACGACGCGCGCAGCATCGCCGCGGTGATCCCGGAGGTCGATGCCGCGAGCGGGGAAGTGGTGCTGGAGACGACGATCACGCGCGAGGGACGCCGCCGCTCCGGCAAGCTCGTCGGCGTGGACACGAGCTACTTCCGCATGCTGAACATGCACCTCGCCGATGGCTCGCCGTTCACCGACGAGCAGGTCATCGGAGCCGCCCCCGTCGCCATCATCGGCCAGGGGGTGCGCTCACGGTTCTTCACCACCGAGGAGCCGGTCGGCAAGCCGCTCAAGGTCGGCGACACCTGGCTCACCGTGGTCGGCGTCCTTCGCGACCGGCAGGTGGCCGAGCAGACGTCCCAGCGGTTAGGCATCCGCGACGCGAACATGGATGTCTACGTGCCCGTCTCGTCGATGCTGCTGCGCTACCGCAACCGCGCGCAGGTGACGCAACGCGACATCGAGATGGCCAGCCAGCAGTTCGACACCGACGACAGCGACGACAACCAGGACGCCTCCGTGCGGGCCGAGCGCACGAACCCGAACCAGCTCGACCGCATCATCGTGCGGGCGCGCGACGCGAGCGTCGTCCCCGCGGTGGCCGAGGTCATCCAGCGGATGCTGGAGCGGCGGCACAACCAGGTCGTGGACTTCGAGATCGTGGTGCCGCAGCTCCTCCTGGAGCAGGAGCGCCGCACGCGCACGATCTTCAACGTCGTCCTCGGCGCCATCGCCTCGATCTCCCTGATCGTCGGCGGCATCGGCATCATGAACATCATGCTCGCGTCGGTGCTGGAGCGCATCAAGGAGATCGGCGTGCGGCGCGCGATCGGCGCCACGCAGCGCGACATCCTCACCCAGTTCCTGAGCGAGGCGGTCTTGATCAGCGTCGCGGGCGGCGTCGCCGGCATCATCCTCGGCTTCGCGCTGAGCATCGGCATCGAGCGGATCGCCGACATCAGCACCATCGTCTCGCCGATCTCGGTGTTTCTCGCGTTCGGCGTCTCGTTCGCGGTGGGCGTCGCCTTCGGCGCAATGCCGGCGTGGCGCGCGGCGCGACAGGACCCGGTCATGTGCCTGCGATACGAATGACGATGCGCCTCGGTCTCTCGCTGATCTTTGCGCTCGCGCTCGCTGCTTCCCTTGATGCGCAGCAAACGCTGACCCTCGAGCAGGCGATCGCCCTCGCGCAGCAACAGGGGTTGGCGGCACGGGCCGCCGAGCGCGCACGTGACGCCGAGCGGTGGCGTGACCGCGCGTTCGGCGCTCGACGTCTGCCGCAGCTCGCGCTCGAGGGAATAGTCCCGAGCATCAATCGCGGCATTTCGCCCGTCTTTCGTCCCGATGGGACGACGGCGTTCGTCACCCAGCGCGAGATGCAGTCGTCGCTGAACCTCACGCTCTCGCAGCAGGTGACCGCGACGGGCGGCGAGGTCTTTCTGTCATCCGGTCTCACGCGGCTCGACGTCCACGGCGCTCAGCTGAGCCCGCTCTGGCAGTCGACGCCGCTCGTGTTCGGCATTCGCCAGTCGCTCTTCCGGTCGAACGACCTGCGCTGGGACTATCGCGAGCAGAACGTGCGCGCCGAGGTCGCCGAGCAGCGCTACCTCGAGGCGCGCGAGGATGTCGCGCTCGTGACGGCCGACGCCTTCTTCGACCTCTACGCCGCCGAGATGGCGCTCCAGAACGCGCTGGCGAACTCGGCCATCAACGACACGCTGCACCTGTTGAACAGCGGCCGCTACGAGGTGGGACGGATCGGCGAGAACGATCTGTTGCAAAGCGAGCTCGCGGTGCTGCGCGCACGGACGAGCCTCGACGGCGCCCGGCTCGAGCGAGAGCGCGCGCTTGCCGACCTCAAGCGCCTGACGAATCTGCCCGCAGGCGCCGACATACGCATCGTCGTGCCCGCGACTGCGCCCGATGTCCAGCCGGACACCGCGGTCGCCGCGGCGCAGGCGCTTCGCAACCAGAGCCGGATCCGCGGCCTGGAGCTCGACGAGCTCGTCGCGCGGCGCGGGGTGTCGCAGGCGCGGTTGAACACCGGCTTCGGGCTGACGGTCGAAGCGATGGCGGGACTCAACCAGACGGCGCCGATCTTCGACGATGCCTACCGCTCGCTGCTCGAGCAGCAGCGCCTGACGGTCGCCGTCGAGATGCCGCTGGTGCAGTGGGGCGGGCGCAGCGCGCAGATCCAGGCGGCGCGGGCCGATCAGGACCGGGTGGCCGCGCTGGCGCGCGACAGCCGGGCATCGGTGGAGCAGGACGCGCGCTTCGCCGCACTGCAATTGCCACTCGCCCGGCGGCAGCTGGCGACGTCGGCGAAGGCCGACACCGTCGCCACGCGGCGCTTCGACGTGGCCAAGAATCGTTACGTCATCGGCCGGATCGACATCGGCGCCCTGTACATCGCGCAGAGCGAAAAGGACGCGGCGCTGTTGAGCTACGTCGAGGCACTCAGGAACTACTGGCTGGCGTACTACCGGCTGCGTCGCCTGACACTCTACGACTTCGAGGCTGGGCGGGCGCTCGCCCCGCAGCAATGAAGCCACGCCTCGTGAGGCGGGCGGCCGCGCCTGCTCTCTGCGCCATCATCGCCTCCTTCGTTGCTCCGGGCGCGAGCGCACAGCCTCTGCCGGTGACTCCCGATTCCGGTGCGCCCATCCGGATCTGGCGCCCCGGCGCCTGGAACTGGGAGCAGGCGACATTCCTCGAGCTGGCCGGGGACTCGCTCGTTCTGATCCGTGGCTGCTGCGGGATCGACACGGTGCCCATGGCGGACGTGCAATCCGTGGCGGTGATCAACGGCCGGGAGCGCAGGGTGTCGCGTGTAATCGGCTGGGCCGCCATGGGCGCGGCGGTTGGCGCGATTGGCGGGATTGTCTACGATCGGGCGACCTGTCCCAAGGGCAACGAGTTATGCGGGATCGGTCTCATCATCCTCGTTCCGTGGACGGCCCTCGGAGGCGCGGTCATCGGCGGCCTCCTCGGCTCTCGGAAGGTGGACCGATGGGAGCGGATCTATCCCCCCGACAGCGCGGCGTTGATGGTCGTCCCGAAACGCGGACGCGTGGACATCTCGGTGGCGCTGCGCCTCTGAAGCGCTCTTACTCGTGGCGGATGGCCTCGAGCGGATCGATCGCCGCCGCGCGCCGCGCGGGCAGCCAGCAGGCGAACAGCGCCACGACGAGCAGGGCGAGCGTCGCCAGCCCGAGCGTCGCCGGATCGCCCGGACTCACGTCGTAGAGCACGCTCGTCAGGGCGCGCGTGCCGATGAGTGCCGCCGCCAGCCCGAGCACCGATCCGATGACCGCGTGCGCCAGCCCGCTTCGCACGACCATCTGCACGATCCTGCGCGGCTGCGCGCCGATCGCCATCCGGACGCCGATCTCCCGCCGGCGCGTGCTCACCATGTACGAGAGCATTCCGAAGACGCCGACCGCCGCGAGCGCCAACGCCGCCGCGGCGAATGCGCCGAGCAGTGTCGCCCACTGACGCGGCTGCGCCACGTACGCGTAGAGGCGGTCGTTCATCGACATCGCGTCGTCCAGCGGGACGGACGAATCGACCGAGCGGAGCGCCTCACGGACCGGCTCGATGAGCTCGTCAGGCGCCGCCGCCGTCCGCACGTAGAGGAAGAGCGTGCGCGGGGCGTTCTCCGAGACCGGCGAATAAAGAGCGTCCAGCGGTCCGGCCGGCCCGGAGTAGCGGATGTCATCCACCACGCCCACGATCGTCGTGGGCGGACACTCGAGACAGCCGCCTCGCACCATCGTCTTGCCGAGGGCGGATTCGCGCGGGTAGTACTTCCGAACCCATGAGCGGCTGACGAGCGCCACCGGCGGTGCGCCGCCCGTGTCGGACGGCAGGAACATCCGGCCCTCGAGCAACCGCACTCCCAGCGTCGCGAAATACCCCGCGTCGGCGAACGGCCACGGGCCGTTAGGCTCCGCCGTCCCTGGCGCCGCCGGCCGGTCGATGAGGTTGAAGTTGTCGTTGCTCGAGCCGAAATCATCGGGTGGCATCGACGAGCCGAGACCCGCTTCGCGCACCCCGCCAACCTGTCGCACGCGCGGCAATGCGCGCGCCCAATATGCCGCGATGGCCGCACTGTCGGCGTATTGCCCGGTAGGAAGCGACACGCGGACTGTGACGAGGTTGCCGGGATCGAATCCCGGATCGACGCGCTGAAGCCGCACGAAGCTCAGCAGCAGCAATCCCGAGATGGCGAGCAACGGCAGCGCCAGCGCGAACTGGGCGACGACGAATCCGCTGCGAAGCATGCGCGTTCCGCGCCCACCGCCGATCGCGCGGTCTCCGACCGAGAGCCCGACGTGCCGGTTCCGCAAGAGCATGATCGCGGGATAGGTCCCGACGACGATGCCCGCCAGCACGGCGAGCGCCGCGGCGAAGAACATGGCTCGCGCGTCCAGGCTCGAGACCGACAGCCCCGGCATCGACGGACCGGCCGCCACCAGCGCGCGGAGCGCGAGGTATCCAATGGCGATTCCGAGGACGGCACCCGCGGCGCAGAGGAGCGCGCTCTCCGTCACGAACATGCGCACGAGCTGAAGCGGACTCGCGCCGAGTACGGCTCGCAGCGACACTTCGCGCGAGCGTCCGATGGCGCGCACCAGCATGAGGCTCGCGACGTTGGCGATGCCGATGAGCAGCACGAGCGCCACGGCCGCGCCGAAGATGCGAAGCATTCGCGACGGCGCGGCGAGCGCAGCGGTGCGGACCGGAACGGCTTCGTATCGCGCCGTGCGGTCCCCCGACGGCAGCCACAGGTCGAAGATGCGATTGCTGATCGCGCTGATGTCGGTGGTGGCGGACTCGAAGGTGGAGCCCGGCCTCAGACGGGCGATCACCAGCATCCCGAACGGTCCGCGGCGCGTCGGCGCCGCGAGCTGGAGAGCGGGATAGATGTCCGATCGTGTAAGCAGAGGCTCGTCGGTCGGCGGAAGCACGCCGATGACCGTGTGCGAGAACCCGTCGAGGCTCACGCGCTGGCCGACCGCGGCCGCCGCGCTGCCGGCCGTGCGCTCGGCGAGCGCGTTACTCACGACGACGACGCGATCCGCCCCGACCGGCTCGTCACGTGGCTCGATGAGCCGGCCCGCGGCGGGACGCACGCCAACCGCTCGGAAGAACCCCGACGTCACTCGCCCGACCTGTACCCGCTCCGGATCGCCGCTCGCGCGGAAGGCGGCCTCGCCGCGGCGCATCGCGCCGACGGCCGCGAAGCTCCGCTGCTGCTCCTCGATCGCGCGATAGTCCACCGTGGAGAGGGAGGGGAATCCCCGGTAGAAGATGATGGCGAGATCGTCGTGATTGGGATTCCGCAGCACGGCATTCACTGCGCTGAACACCGCCGTGGTCGAGCCGATGCCGAGCGCCAGCACCCCGACCGCCGCCAGCGTGAACCCCGGGCTGTGCATCAGGCCGCGGACGGCCTGCCGCAGCTCCCTCCCCGTGTGCTCGAGAAAACCGACGCCACGTACGCTTCGATGCTCTTCCTGAAACTGCGTCAGCCCTCCGAAGGCGACGAGGGCGCGGCGGCGTGCCTCGTCAGGCGGGACGCCCTCGACTCGGGCGATCTCCGCCGCCTCGAGCTCGACGTGAAGACGCATCTCCTCTTGTACGTCGCGGTCGAGGTCCTCGGGCCGCATCAGCGCATCGATACGGCGCCCCAGGCGACGTTGCCAGTTCATCGGCGGGCCTACGTCGCGGCCAGGACTTCGTCGACCGCCGCGGAGAAGCGGCGCCAGTACGACCGCTCGAGGGCGAGCTGACGGCGTCCGTCAGCCGTCAGGGTGTAGACCTTCGCGCGGCGCCCCTCGTCGCTCGTCCCCCACTCGGCGGTCACCCACCCGCGATCCTCGAGGCGGTAGAGGGCAGGGTAGAGCGAGCCCTGGCCGACCTCGAGCACGTCACCCGAGATCTGGCGGAGGCGCTTCGAGATCCCCCAGCCGTGCAGCGGGCCGAGGACGAGCGCCTTGAGAATGAGGAGATCCAGGGTGCCCTGGAGGAGATCGGCGCGGCTGGGCATGGGTGCGCTCCGGGTGGGGATACCTTGTCATTCGACAATATGGTTTCTATTGTCGGATGTCAAGG
>JAICOJ010000096.1 GCA_025930755.1 Gemmatimonadaceae bacterium | reverse complement strand
GTCCACGCGTTCGAGCCTGGCGAATACGGTGGGCTGGAACGTGTGGTCGAGGGGCTCGCCGTCGTGCAACGTCGCGCGGGGCACCGAGTTCACGTCATCTGTATCCGTCGGGACCACGCCGACGATCCTCTCGCCGACCGGCTGCGTCGGTCCGATGTGCGCGTGGAGCGCATCATCGTTGCGCCCCGGGCGTACTTCGCTGAACGCGCTGCCGTTCGTCGCGTGCTCGAGCGCCTCGCACCCGACATCGTCCACACCCACGGGTTCCGCCCCGACGTTCTCCTCGCCGGAGTCGCACGCCGGCTTGGCCTGACGACGGTCACGACCGCCCACGGCCGAACGGGCGGCTCGATGAAGATAACACTCTACGAGCGGCTCCAGGATCGTGCGTTTTCGCGCTTCGACGCCGTCGCCGTCGTGTCCCGCCCGCTGCTGGACGATCTCAGCCGGCGAGGAATCGACCCTTCGCGCCTTCATCTAGTACCCAACGGATGGATGGGCGGCGTCGTCCCCGCGCTCGACCGTCAGGGGGCACGGCTGGCGCTTGGGATTGCGGCAGATGAGATGAACGTCGGCTGGGCTGGCCGGGTGAGTGCGGAGAAGGGGCCCGATGTGCTGGTCGACGCGATGGCCATCCTCCGGAGCGAGAACGTCAGCGCATCCGTGCTCGGCGATGGCGCGCTGCTCGATGCGATGCGTGACCGCGCCGGGCTCGCGCAAGCTCGAATTCGCTGGCACGGCTCTGTGCCCAATGCCGCGCGTCTCTTTCCGGGCTTCGATGCGTTCGTTCTCAGCTCCCGCACGGAGGGAACTCCGATCGCGCTCCTCGAGGCAATGGCGGCCGAGATCCCGATCATCGCGACGGCGGTGGGGGGAGTTCCCGGTGTCGTCACCGCCGATGAGGCGCTTCTGATTCCGTCCGAGAATCCCCAGGCGCTCGCCAATGCCATCCGTCAGGTTCGCGATGCGCCGGAATTGGCTCGGGAGCGAGCGACACGGGCGCGACAAAGACTCGAGCGTGACTTCTCCGTCGCGACCTGGATGCGGCGCTATGCAGACGTATATGAAAGCGCGCGCTGTGGTCGCTCATCAACGGAACTGTCGCCCGGGCGCCGCAGAGCCTGAGGCGCGTGCTCGCGATGACTCGTTTGTGCCCTCTACGAGGCCGCCGCGGCCGAATCGAGAGGCTTTACGTGGCATATGCGTTGCCCACCCCACGTATCCGCACCGCTCACTCGCCGCTCGGCCTTCCCCCGTCAGGTGTTCTCCAATGATTCGTTACAGCGCGATCGTCGAGGTCGCCCGTCTCGCGGATGGCGCGATCCCGACTGCGCTCATCGGAGCGGCGTACCGCGCAAGCGTCGCGGCTCCGGTGCTCCTGGTCCTCCGTGACATCGAAGTCGCGACCGTCGACCGCATTCTCGATCCGCTCGTCACGAAAACGGCGAAGCCGGTGCAGGGAGTGGTTTACGCGCTGGCGACCGACGAATCGCGAATCGTCCGCGCGGCGAGAGAGGCGGCGTTCGCGGTGACCACCACGCCGTCCCTTGGGCGCCTGCTGGCGGCACATGGTCTCACGAGCCTCAGCGTGGATGAGCTGGAAGCGACGCTGGCCGTGCCGACTGCCGCCGCGAAAGCCTCGCGTCACGTGCTCGATACGACGGCGCCCGTTGCCGCTCGCGTGTAGCCGGTCACGATCAATACGGACGCAATGAAAGCATTGAGATCTCGTCCGACGAAATCCGCCGCAGGGTGGACGCCGCGCATTTCGCGATCGCCACGTGTCACGATTGCGCTCATCCTCGAGCCGGAAGCCGATCTTCTGGCTTGCGTCACGCGGTTATCGTCGCAGTGCGAGCGTAGCGGCAGCCATGGCATCGTCGTCACGAACGCGAGCACGCGTGTCGATGACGACCTCCTCGGGCGGCGCGTGCGGATCGTGTCCGCTCCCGCCGACGCGGGCGGCGCCGAGCTTCGTCAGCTGGCAATGCAGCATGCCGAGGGCGACATCGTGCTCTTCGAGGAGGTCGTGAGCGGTGGCGAGCTGAGCGTCAACGCTGCACAGTCATCCCGCGATCTGGCTGACCGTGCCCGGGCATGCGCGCCGATCTCGGAATGGAGCGACATCCTGCGTGCCCACGGAGTCGCTGACGTCGCCGCGACTCGCCCCGCATCCCGCGCGGTGCGAGTCGGACTCCGGCCGGCGCGAGAGTCGATGCCTGTGTTGGCCGACTTGCATCACCCCGCATGAGCCAGCGAGCGGCTGGACCACTGCTCTCGGTGGTGGTCCCCTGTCACGACGCGTCATCCACTCTGTCCCGGGCGCTCGCGGCGATTGTGGCGAGCGACCTGCCGCGCGAGCTGTGGGAGCTAGTGGTCGTCGACGATGCCAGCACCGATGACACCGCGCTCATCGCGGCTCGCTACGCGGACACGGTAGTCCGACTGCCAGCGCCGAATCGCGGCCCGGCCTACGCCCGCAATCGCGGCGTGGAGATCGCGCGCGGCGGATGCATCGTCTTCGTCGATCCCGATGTCGCAATCTTCCCCGACGTGCTTCGTCGCTTCGCCGTGTCGTTCGCGGAGCGGTCGGATCTCGGGGCGATCTTTGGTACCTACGATGGTACGGGAGAGAGCTCGAAGTTCTTTCCGACGTATCGCACGCTCGTGCAGCGGTACACGCACGAACAGAGCGCCGGGCTGGTCGGAGCCTTCTGGGCACGGTGCGGGGCGGTGAAGCGCGAAGCGTTCATCGAGGCCGGCCGATTCGACGAATGGCGCTTTTCGCGACGGCAGATCGAGGATGTGGAGCTGGGCCGCCGACTGCACACGCTCGGACATCCCATTCTCCTGGACCTCGGCGTGCGCGTGGACAATCTGCGTCATACGACGTTCGCGTCGGCGCTCGCTTCCGATTTTCGCGATCGCGGCGTACCCTGGGCGCGCGCGCGCGTGGGAACGCCACGTGGGCGGCCACGCGATCGCATCGGGCTCGGCGTCGTGGAGCGCATCAATTCGGCGCTTCTCTGGCTGGCGCTCGTCACACTGCTCATCGGATCCATTACCGCGGACACGCGCTGGGTGATGACGTCGGGGATCTCGCTGCTTCCCGTGCTCTTCGTGAACCGGCGGCTATTCGGGTTCCTCGAGCAGCAGAGAGGCTTCGCCTTCGCGTTCGCCTCGATTCCCATTCATCTGATCCACCTGCTCTCGTTGGGGGCGGCGCTCGCCGTTGGCTCGCTCATCCGCGGGATTCTAGGCGAGTCGCGCCCCGATGCGCTGGTCGAGGCGTACGGGGAGCTCGGAGTGGAGACCTGGCCCCCGGCACCGGCGCGCCAGGCGATGCCGGCGTCGTCGGCCGGCTGACCGCTGTGGATCCGCTCCTCGTCGCCGGGTCGGGCCTCGTCGCGACGCCGTTGGTGCTCGCGGGCTATGCGTACGTCGGCTACCCGATGGTGCTCGCGGGCCTGGCGGCGATGCGTCGCGGCATGCCGCCGCTGCCGAGCAGTGATCCCGTCCAGTGGCCCACGGTCACGATCACCATCCCCGTGCATAACGAGGAACGTCGCATCGCGTCCTGTCTCGATGCGGTCCTCGCGCTCGACTATCCCGCGGACCGCCGCCAGATCCTCGTCATCTCCGACGGCTCGACCGACCGCACCGAGGACATCGTGCGCGGGTACGCCGGGACGGGCGTCGAGCTGCACGTCATGCGCGAGCGGCGCGGGAAATCGGCGGCCGAGAATGCCGGCGGGGGATTGGCGCGCGGGGACATCGTCGTCAACATCGATGCATCGGTGCGTGTTCCTCCGCTCGGGCTCAAGAACCTCGTGCGTGCGTTTCAGGACGCGTCCGTCGGCGCTGCCTCGTGCCGCGACGTGAGCGTCGGGGACGTGACCGCCGTGGCGAACTCGGGTGAGCGCGGCTACGTGGACTACGAGATGCGCATTCGCGCGCTCGAGACGCGGCTCGGATCCATCGTCGGGGCGAGCGGATGCTTTTACGGCATCCGCCGGAGGCTGTTCGACACGTCCTTCCCCGAGCATCTCAGCCGCGACTTCGCGACGGCGTTGATCGCGCGCGAGCAGGGCTATCGTGCCGTGTCCGTCGACGACGCGCTCTGCTTCGTCCCACGCGCCGCCTCGCTCGAGGCCGAGTACCGGCGGAAGATTCGCACCATGGCGCGCGGTCTCGAGACGCTCTGGCATCGGCGGCACCTGCTGAATCCACGCCGTCACGGACTCTTCGCGCTCATGCTCTTCAGCCACAAGCTGGCGCGCTGGCTCGTGTACCTCACGCTGCCCCTCGCGCTCGTTGGCACGCTGATGATCGCGATGCGGTCGTGGGTCGGCGTGGCCGGGCTCGCCGCGATCGCGACGGTGTCGCTGCTGGGATGGATCGCGCGCTCACGGGCGCGCGTGCGACCGCTGCCAAAGCTCGCGTCGCTCGCCGCGTTCGTGGTGCTGTCCAGCGCCGCCGGCGTCCTCGCCTGGCGCAACGCGCTGCGAGGTCAGCGGACGGCCATCTGGGAGCCGACGAGGCGGCCCGCGTGAGGCGCTAGGGGCGCTAGGGGGCGCGGGCGCTGAAGGCGCTAGAAGCGAAAAGGCGCCAGAGGTTTTGCACCTCCAGCGCCTTCAGCGCCTCCAGCGCTTTCAGCGCTTTCAGCAGTTCACCATCCCCCGCGCCTCAACAGCATCACCGGCACCGTCTTCAGCATGATCCGCACGTCCTCGGCGAGACTGCGACGGTCCAGATACTCCAGGTCGTAACGCACCTTCTGGCGCACGTCGTCGACGCACGCGTCGTACGAGCGGTTGATCTGCGCCCAGCCGGTGATGCCGGGCTTGGCCAGCTGACGCAACGGGTACTCCTCGATCTCCGTGCGCAGACGCGCGAAGATGCCGGGACGCTCGGGACGCGGGCCGACGATGTTCATGTCCCCGCGAACGACGTTGAACAACTGCGGAAGCTCATCGAGACGGGACGCGCGGAGAAAGCGGCCGATCGGCGTGACACGAGGGTCACTTCGCGTCGCCCACACCGCGCCCGTCCTGCGCTCAGCGTCCGCGCGCATCGTGCGGAACTTGTAGATCGTGAACACCGACCCGCCCAGGTCCTGCGCACGGCGGTCATACGGGCGATTCCCACGCGCCAGGCGGCGGTCGATGCCCACGCGCGTCTGCGTGTACAGGATCGGTCCCGGCGACGACAGCTTGATCGTGAGCGCGATCAGGAGGAGCAGAGGAGACAACAGCACGAGCGCGATCACGGCCAGAGCCACATTCACCACCCGCTCGATGCGCTCGGCCCGCTGCTGCTCCGACACGCGAGAACGGAAATGCAGGTCGTCGCGAACGATCTCGAGTGGCCGCACGGCCGTCGTCGGACGTGCAGCCGAAGTCGCATGCGCCCCATCCACTCGAAGAGTGGGAATCGGGTCGGGAGTGGCGAAAGTGGACACGGACGTCTCCACGGTTGACATCAGGAGCCCCCGATCGCGACGAGGCCGATGGCGACGGCGCTGATCGCCGAGAGCACCGACAGCATGCTGCTCACCGAGCGGCGCTTGCGCTCACCGACCACGATCTCATCGCCTGCGCGCAGGCCGAGATCCGTCACGGTGCGTCCGGAGGCGACCGCGGTGCGAACGGCTTCGTCGCCGATCAGCTCACCGGCGTTACGCCTCACCGAGATACGGGCGAGATCCCCCTCGCTCGACGGGCCGCCCGCCAGCATCACCAGGTCGGTCATCAGAGCGTCGCCGGCGACGTGGTAGTAGCCCGGCCTCGCGACGGCACCAATGACGGCCACGCGGACCAGCGTGAGCGCCTGCACCTGCGGCTCACGGATGTAGCGACCGAGCGCTGTCGTCAGGTGCTGCATGAGATCCTGGCGGAGAACGCCGCGAAGCGAAACGTCGCCGTACTGTCCGAGTGGAAGCACGAGCCCGGCGCGAACCGGCAGCGTGTCGGGAAGCGTCGAGTCTCCCACGATTCGCAGAACGATCCGGTCGCCGACCTGGAAGTCACCCTCCGCCAGCCGGAGCCGCAGCGCCTGGGCTTCCGACATGAGGCGCGCGCGATTCGCGGCGTCGCTCGTGGCAATCGCCGCCGATTCCGCGTGCTCGGCCATCGTCTCGAGATTGCGCCGTGCGGCGGAGGGCTCGCCCACAGGGCGGTCCTGTGCGTTGGCTGATGTCCAGGAAGTCAGGAGTGCCAACGAGAGAGCTGCAGCGAGTCTCACCAGACGATACCGAGGAGAATGAATGGAACCAGGATCCGACGCCCGGGGCGAATGCAGTCTCCGTGCTCACCGCCAACCCTCGGTCGGCTGAGAGTATGACGAGTTGCGACAACGACTTACCAGCCAGCATCCGCGAAGCGAATTCTGAAGTGTCGTCGCTTTGTTGCAGGGGGTCTACAGCGCCGAACCACACACTCGGTGAGGGCGGGGAGCGCGATGGGGTGTGGACTCATCACCCTCCGAGCTCCACCGGGCGTGACATGGCGGTGACGGAGTTGTGGCGGTGGTGCGTCATGCGCGCGCGCGCGGGCGCGGACGGGCAGACCGCTATCGCGAGATCGAGCAAGAAGTTACGGGGAACGCATTTTCCCCGCATGCAACATGCGTCGTTTCTCCAAGCTCGCAGTACCTTTCAGCCCGATGACGGGCTTCTCGAGGCCTTCACCGCGACACATGCGCTCCTCAGCGGGTTCCCAACGTCCCCCTCTCGTTCTCATCGCCAGCGACCAGGAATGGTCCGCCCGTTCCCTCGAGAGCATCATCGGTCCCCGCGGATACGCGGTGCTGCGGGCGTATACCGGTCGCCAGGCAATCGAGATGGCGAGCCAGTCCCAGCCCGACCTCCTGATCATCGATGTGCGGCTCCCCGACCTCGATGGCATCGATGTCTGCCGTCAGGTTCTGGAGGAGGGGCTTGGCGCGTCAACGCCCATCGTCGTGACTGCTGCGACGCAGCTGACACGGAGCCAGCGCCTCGCTGCATACCGCGCCGGTGCATGGGGGATCTGCAGCCAGCCGCTGGACGCCGAGGTGCTCGTGGCGATGCTCGACACGTTCATGCGGAGCAAGCAGGACGTGGAGCGCATGCGCGGGGAGAGCCTGCTCGATGAAGAAACCGGCCTCTATAACCTTCGCGGGCTGGTTCGCCGCGCGCGCGAGCTCGGGGCGATCGCCTTTCGTCAGCACGAATCGCTTGCCTGCGTGGCGCTCTCGCCGCGACGGCCGGCACAGGCTGGCGACTCGCCGGAGGACGTAACCGACGATCTCGCGCTGCGCGTGGGAGACGTCGTTCGCCGCGCGGGACGTGCGTCGGACGCGATCGGGCGACTCGGTCCGGCTGACTTCGTCATCATCGCGCCGGCGACCCGGGCCGAGGGAGCGCGACGCATTGTCGAGCGACTCTCCGATGTCGTGTCGCGTGAGCCGCTGGACGAGGGCGAGCCGGTGAAGCTGGCCGGTGGGTACTACGCGGTTGACGACTTCGCCGAAGCCGCGGTCGATGCGGAGGAGATGGTGCTTCGCGCCGCCGCGGCCCTGCGCCATGGCCGAAACACGGTGTCCGAGCCGTCGATCGTCGCCTTCGAGGAGATCAGTCTCCAGGACGCCCCGTAACCCCCGCGATCAGCGGGGTCTCGGCGGTGTCCTCATCGGACTCGAGCGCGTACTCGTCGAGATATCCGTAGTACCGGTAGGCGCCCTCGGCACGATAGTCGTTGAGCACCGCTCCGACGATCTCCACCGGCATCCGATCCATCAGCGCAAGCTTCGCCTGCGTCGTGCGCCGGTCGGTCACGCCCGTCTTCATCACGAGAATCACTCGTCCCGCCACGGCGGAGAGCGCGTAGGGATCGATGCCGGCGCTCAGAGGCGCGCTGTCGATGATGATCGCGTCGAAGCGCGGCTTGAGCTGATCGAGCAGCCGCACCATCGCCTGCGACGCGAGAAGCTCCGGCGCCTGGCTGCGGCGCGCGCCGCACGGCATCACGGTCAGGTTGCTGTGCGCAACGGGACGAAGAACGTCCTCGACCGGGCTCGCGCCGCCGAGGAACTCGACCAGCCCTGGCCTGCGCTCGATGCCGAAGCACGCGTGCACCTGACCGCGGCGAACGTCACCGTCGATGAGCAGAGTGCGATAGCCGGCGTCAGCGAACGAGAGCGCCAGGTTCGATGACACCAGCGACTTGCCGTCGCCCGGGCTGGGACTCGTGACGGTGACGACGATCGGCGGCGGCGCCTGAAGCGCGTGCGTGAGCGTAAGGCGAACCGTCCGGAATGCTTCCACCACCTGGGTGGCGGTCGCGAACCGCACCGCTTCCTTCTCGGTTTGCTTGATGGTCGGAATGGCACCGAGCACTTCGAGGCCGAGCTCGTTCGTCACCTGATCGGGATAGCGAACGCGCGGATCGACGCGATCGAGTAGAATCGCGAGCGCGATCGATGCACCGATGCTGCCGACGATCGCCATGAGAATGATGCGAATCGCGGCGTCATTCGTTGGCCGCTGCGGAGCGACGGCGGAGTCGAGCAGCTGCACGTCGGGGACGGCGCTCGCCTCGGCGAGTCGTGCTTCCTCGAAGCGAGACTGCAGCGATGTATACAGGTTCTCGGCGACCGCCACGTTCCGGCGCAGGCGCATTTCCTCGATCGTGCGGGCGGGAATCGCGCGCAGCTCGCTCGAGGCGCTCTGGAGGCGCCGGTCGAGATCGGCCTCGCGGAGCTGAAGCTGTGTCAGGAGGGCCGAGCCAAGCTCGGGAATGGTGTTGGTGCGGAGCGACCGCACTGCCTGGTCGAGATCCTTCACCATCTTGTGCTCGTCCGTATAGAGCTGCCGCGCACCCCGAAGCTGTGCTTCCTTGGCGTTCAGCTCGGAAAGCGCATCGCGCAAACCTTCGGAGCTCGCGAGCACGGTCGGAACCGAGAGGAATGCTTCGGCGGACACGCGGCCGCCGCGCGCTTCGGCGACGATGCGCTCGAGGGCTTCGCGATCGCGCCTCAGCTCGTCGAACTGGACGCGCTGATTGAAGAAATTGTTGAAGACGGGGTCCCGCGTCTCCTCGAGCCCGCCGGCGACAGGCACGCCCTCCGAGGGCTGCGTGATCGTGTTCACGCGGAAGCTTTCGAGCGCGATCTCGGCGCCGTCGAGCTGCCGCTTGGCGTAGTCGAGCTGCTCGCGAAGGATCCGCGCGAACTCGATGAGATTGCGCTTCTTGAGGCGTGCCGCCGCGTCCAGAAACTCGCCGACCCAGCCATTGAGG
Source organism: Gemmatimonadaceae bacterium (assembly GCA_025930755.1). Classification (GTDB taxonomy): domain Bacteria; phylum Gemmatimonadota; class Gemmatimonadetes; order Gemmatimonadales; family Gemmatimonadaceae; genus JAICNG01. Next base: position 5,166 of record JAICOJ010000096.1, on the reverse strand, counting down.
ATGGCCGCGGTCTTCGCCGACTCGTGTCCGGTGAGCCACACGCGCATGAAGTTGCTCGCGCGGCCGTCGGGCGAGCGCGGGATCGTTGCGCCAACACGTTCCGTCAAGCCAAGGGTGGCCTCGCGCGGAGTAATCACCTCGAAGGCGATCACGCGCTCAGCACCGAGGTGCTCGGCCCGGGGGGCCCAGCGGAAGCCCAGTGTGCGCCCGACCGAATCCCCGACTAACCCATCCTCGAGCCAGCGTCCCTCGGACGTCATCAGCGCGTACTTGCCGTCCGAGCCGATGTTCAGCTGGTACTGGCCCGGCTGGAACCGCTCCGCGAGCTCGAAGCTCGAGAAGGCCGCGGAGTCCTGGGGGGGAGCGCTGAGATAGAGGCGCATCGACCGCACGACCGGGTCGAGGATGGCGCCGCTACGGAAGAGCTCGAGCCAGCCAGATGAATAGAGCAGCTCATCGGCGCGGATCGGACCGCGGCTCTGCTGCTCGGGCGATTCGTTCGAGATCCAGATGGTTGCCTGGACGCGGTACTCGGGTTGCTGCATGCGGGCGACGCCGAACCCGGCGGCCGACCCAATGGCGATCACGATCGCGATGAGCAGCTTGCTCCGCTTGATCGCCGAGATGTAGCGATACCACGCCACGCCCTCCCGCTGAGGCGCTACGGTCCCGCCCAGTTGAGCGGGCGGAACGGAAACAGCCGGCGTGTACGCGCGATCCGGGTGGGCTGGGAGATTGTTAACCGACGGCGGGGGCGGCAACGCTGGCATGAAGACCTGCGGTTGAAAGTCTGAACCAGGTGTAGTGTGCTGTGGTTTCCACCCGGCAGCCCCCGCGGGAACGCAATATTAGGCCCATGCCCCGGCACCTTTTCTCGGGCCGAAATGGACGAAATCGTCCGGTGTATGGTGCAGGCCAACAACGACTTTGTTGCATTTGCGAAACACATGGCTGTTGTTTCGGCTCAACGATGTGGCTTGACAAGCGCCACAGGGGCCCAATATTGTTGCCTGCCCCCCACCAGACGGGCCGAAGCTTTGCGTTCGGTTCCGGCTCACACCTCCGTCGCACCGCGCCTCGTTCCTCGCCTAGAGGGAGCGTCATGTCGAGTCAATTGGTCGAGCAAAGCGAATACACGCCTGTCGCTGACACGCAGCGGGATCCTCTTTCCATCCCGCCCGAAGTCAAAGCCTCCATCTCAATCCTGGTCGTCGACGATGACCGCACCCTCCGCGAGGGGTGCGCGAGCGTCCTCCAGATCGATGGGTTCAACGTCGCCTTCACCGGCCGGGGGGATGAGGCGGTCGAGATGGTGAAGCGCCGCAAATACGACATCATCCTCGTCGACCTCTACATGACGCCGGTCTCGGGAATGGATGTCCTCAAGGCGGCGCTGGCGGCCCACAAGGACACCATCGTCGTCGTCATGACCGGGAACCCGAGCGTGACCACGAGCATCGAGGCGCTTCGCGCCGGGGCCTGGGACTATCTGCCCAAGCCCTTCTCGGCGACGCATCTCCAGGTGCTGGTGGGCCGGGCCTCGCATGCGGTGATGGTCGCGCGCGAAACGCGCGATCTTCGTTTCCAGCTGCTCAAGCAGAATGGAAACAGCGACAAGATCGCTCTCCTCGGCGTCTCGCCGGCCTTCCGCAAGGCGGTGGACCTCGCCAGGAAGGTGGCCCCGACGGACGCCTCGGTGATGATCACCGGCGAAAGCGGCACCGGAAAGGAGCTCATCGCCCAGTTCATTCACCGGCACAGTCGCCGGGCCAGCCGGAAGCTCGTTCCGGTGAACTGCGCCGCGCTCCCCGAGCCGTTGCTCGAGTCGGAGATGTTCGGCCACAAGAAGGGCGCTTTCACGGGTGCCGATCGCGACAAGCCAGGCTTGCTCGAGGTCGCCAACGGCGGAACGTTCTTCCTCGATGAGCTCACCGAGATGTCGCAGCCGCTTCAGGCGAAGCTGCTCCGCGTCATCCAGGACGGCGTGGTTCGCCGGGTCGGCAGCGAGAATCAGGACGCCGTCGTCGACGTCCGGTTCATCTCCGCGACCAACCGTGACCCGCAGGATGCGGTGAAGCAGTCGATTCTGCGCGAGGACCTGTTCTATCGCCTCCGAGTGGTTCCCATTCAGCTGCCGCCGCTGCGGAAGCGTCTCGAGGACATCCCGCTCCTCGCCAACCACTTCCTTGCTTACTATTGGGAGCGTCATCGTTCGACGGGCGAGCTGGCGCCGAAGCTCACGGAGGGCGCGGTCGACTTCCTCCGCTCGAAGCCCTGGCGCGGAAACGTGCGCGAGCTGCAGAACGTCATCGAGCACGTCGCGGTGCTTGCCGAGCCCAACCAGCCCATCGAGCCGAGCGACATTCCGATATATGATGAGCCTACTGGCGAAATCGCGTCAGACGGGTCCATGCCCACGGGGATTCTGAATGACGCCTACCACCCCGCGAAGGACCGGCTCATTGCGCACTTCGAGAAAGAGTATCTCTCGCGTCTCGTTTCGAGGGCCGGCGGCAACATGTCAAAGGCGGCACGCCTTGCGAGCATCGATCGGACGACGTTATACCGTCTCATGGAGAAGCATAACTTTCAGCGGAACGAGCTCACCGGATTCGGGGAGTGACCGTTCGCTCGTCCGACGGTGGAACGACCCACCTCCGCCCTACGACCAGGGTGGCAGCGCGTCCTAGCGGTGACTTCGTTGGAGGCGAGTTCGCGCCTCCACGCATCTCCGGCGAGCTCGCCAAGCTCGCCGAGTTCGGGATCGGTGCGGGCATCGCCGACGTGCTGGAGCGCGCGGCGCACGAAGTCCGCGATGGGTGGGACTCCAACGAGGACGGGTCTACCACCGACGAGGTGCGTGAGCGCGTCGCCTGGCTCTGCAAGGCGGTCACCGAGGCGGCCACCGGTGGCGAGCCCGGGTTGCTCGAGATCGCCGCTCCGCTCCCCGGCCGAAAGATGCTCGAGCGCCTCCGGGGCGCATTTCTCAACGAGCTGACCAACGTCGACGGCTCGGCCAGCACCCAGGCGGTTCACGTGCTGCGGGCAATCGAGAGGGTGCAGGCTGCGCTCGATCGCGACAGCGCGCAGCGCTTCGCGAACAAGCTCTCCGGTCCCGATGGTCTCGAGATGGTGGTGGAGGTCGCGCACGACCTTCGCTCTCCGCTCGCGTCGGTGCTGTTCCTCGCGGAAACGCTCCGAAAGGGACAGAGCGGCGCGATCAACCCCATTCAGGAGCGGCAGCTCGGCCTCGTCTATAGCGCGGCCTTCGGGTTGAGCGCGCTGGCGAGCGACGTGATCGAGCTGGTGCGGGGTGGCGAGCGCCTCATGGACCTGCACCCCGTTCCGTTCTCGGTCGCCGAGACCCTTCAGTCGGTTCGCGACATCGTGCTGCCGATCGCCGAAGAGAAGGGACTGACGGTCAAGGTCATCCGCCCCGACTCCGACTCGAGAGTCGGTCATCCGGCGGCACTGAGCCGTGTGCTCCTCAACCTCACGACGAACGCGCTCAAATTCACATCGGAAGGCCACGTCGAGGTCACCTGCAAGGCGGTAACGAGATCGCGCATCGAGTTCTCGGTGAGAGACACCGGGCGGGGGATTCCCGCCGAGGTGCTGCCGACGCTGTTCGACGCGTTCCGCCGCCGCGTGAAGCCGGGGCAGTTCACGTTCTCGAGCGCCGGACTCGGCCTGTCGATCTGCCGCAAGCTCGTGAGCCGGATGGGCGGCGAGCTTCGCGTCGACACCGCGCCCGGCCAGGGCACGCGCTTCCACTTCGAGCTCGAGCTGCCGCTCTCATCGCGCTCGTAAGCCCTCGGCAATGTGCCGGCGTGGCGAACCTCCTGGAAACAGTAGACGTGTCACTGGCGTAGATGAGCGCATGAGGTCCGCGCTCCATCAGCGTTCATCCGCGACGATCCGCGGCTGGCTCGTCCTGAGTCTGCTCGCGACGCTCACCGCCTGCGACCGCGCCAGATCGTTAGGCGATCGCGGCTTTCGCTCGCCACGCGACGAGTACGTGCAGGCGCTCGAGAAGGCCGACCTTCATCGCACCGCGGTCGGGCGCGACTGGATCGCGGCCGGCGATGCCGTATTGGGCGTCGCCACGCCGGTCAGTGCCCCGCATCGCGAAGCGGTACACCTGCCGGCGAGTGAGCCGCGCGCGGTTGCCTGGAGGGTCCCGCTTCGCCGGGGCGATCGGCTCATCGCCTCGGCCGAAGTGGCGATGGACCCGCTCGGCCGGCTGTTCATCGACCTCTTCTCGGCGCCGCGCGACACCACCGAGACGTACGAGCGCGTGGCGAGCGCGACGGACGGGGGCACGTCGATCGACGTCGAGATCCGGCGCGACGGTGAGTACGTGCTGCGCGCGCAGCCCGAGCTCCTGCGTGGCGGTCGCGTCGTCGTCACGATCACCACCGGCCCGACACTCGCCTTTCCCGTCGCCGGGCGCGACGCTCGAATCGCGCGGAGTCTGTTCGGCGCACCGCGCGATGCCGGGCGCCGCTCGCACCATGGCGTCGATCTCTTCGCGCCGCGAGGAACTCCCGTGGTCGCCGCGGCGCCCGGTATTGTCAGGCGCGTGGGAGAAACGGATCTCGGTGGCAACGTCGTGTGGCTGCTCGACACGCGCCGCGAGCAGTCGCTGTACTACGCCCACCTGGACCGGCAGCTGGTTGATGCCGGCGACGTCGTCCAGGTGGGCGACACGCTCGGTCTCGTCGGCAATACGGGTAATGCGCGGAATACGCCGCCCCACCTGCACTTCGGCATTTACCGGAGAGGGCAGGGCCCCGTGGATCCGCTTCCCTTCATCGATACCCGTCGTGGCACCCCCGCCGAGATCACGGCCGACACGTCCTTGTTCGGCGCGCGCGTGCGTATCGCGCGCGCTCAGGTCGTGATGCGACCGTCACCGCGTGCGAACGGCGATTCAATGCGCGCCGTGCCGCGAAGCGCGGTGCTCACGGTGCTCGGCGCGGCGGGAAGCTGGTTGCGCGTCAGACTGCCTGGCGGCGAGGCGGGATTCGTGACGGCGAGCGCGGTACAACGCCTGGGAGCCCCGATCACGGTCGTTTCTCGTGAGGCGGGGGTGGTGCTGCGCGAGCGACCAAGCCCGGCAGCCGTCATCGTGGACAGCCTCGACAGCCGTGCGCGTCTGTCAGT
>JAICOJ010000162.1 GCA_025930755.1 Gemmatimonadaceae bacterium | reverse complement strand
CTCCAGCATTCGCGCTTCACGAGCGCGTGCCAAGCCGTGAAGCAGGGTGTCAACCATCACGTTGCCGACGAACACGATCTTGTCGTGCTCTATGCCTTCGCGGCGCAGATTATCGTCGGCATCGGTGGAGGGCGTGAGCAAGAGATCGGCGAGGCGGTCGGTGACCAGCCGGTTGATCTCTTCCGGCATCGACCGGTCGCCGCTGCGCAACCCCGCTTCGACATGCGCCAGACGGACGCCGAGCTTCGCGCACACGAGTGCGGCCGCTGCCGTCGAGTTCACATCGCCGTACACCAGCACCCAGTCGGGACGATGCTCGAGCACCACCGGCTCGAAGCGCTCCATGATGCGCGCGGTCTGCACCGCGTGCGACGCTGATCCCACCTCGAGGTTGATGTCCGGCGGCGGAATCTCCAGGTCGCGAAAAAACGAGTCCGACATCGCATCGTCGTAGTGCTGGCCGGTGTGCACCACGATCTGGTCGGAATCGCCACGCGCACCTAACGCGCGGTGACAGGGTGCGAGCTTCATGAAGTTGGGCCGCGCGCCGACCACGTGCATGACCTTCATGCGCTCCCCCCGCCCTGCGCGGCCAGCTGGCCCGCCCTGATGGCCCAGCGGCTCACCTCGAGAATCTCCTCCGGCGGAATCGGCGCGGCGCCTCCCTGGCGCACCGACCGCACGAACGCCGCGGCAAGCGCCTCATGCCCCTTGTCCTGCGCGTGTGGCAGATGCGTCGTGAGACCGGAGAGGCCCCAGGCATGCATGCGCCGCCAGTTGTCGATGCGGACCACCGTGCCGTCGGCAAAGAGCTCGATACGTTCCTTCGGGAAGGCACGGTGCCCGTTGCTGAGATAGCGAATGGCGGCCATCGACCCGTCGGTGAATCCCAAATGGATCGACGCGACATCATCCATCGGTCGTTCATTCGCCGCGGTCTTCACCTGAAGGTCGGCGATCGGCGCACCGACGAAGAATCGCGCGAGATCGATGAAGTGGACGGCCTCGCCGACGATGCGCCCTCCGCCCTCCTCAGGCCGCTGCGTCCAGTGGTCGCGCGGAATGGAGCCCGCGTTCACCAGGATGTCGACGACCAGCGGCCCGGTCCGCGCGCGCAACGCCTCGCTCGCCCGAACGGCCATGGGCGCATACCGCCGGTTGAATCCCACACACATCACGCCTGACGTGCGCTCGAGCGCCGCCGCGATTCGATCGACTTCCTCGAGATCGATCGCCAGCGGCTTCTCTACGAACACGTGCTTCCCCGACTCGAGCGCGCGTCGCGTCCAGGAGGCATGGGTATCATGGCGCGTCGTCACCACGATCGTGTCGAGGAGCTCATTCGAGAGGAGGGTATCAGGGTCGGTGGTGGCGCGTCGAAATCCCTCGCGCTTCCCAACGACGGCCGCCGAAACACCTCCGCTGGAGGCGAGCGTGTGCAGCGTTGCGCCGGCCTTCGCAAACGCAGGAATCAGCACGCGCGAGGCGAAGTTTCCCGCGCCGATCCATCCAACGACTCCCTGCCCCGGCCGCGGTTCGTCTCCGCGAAGGACGACCGAGCGCTGGACATCTCCGTTCGTCTCCGTCTTGCCGGGATACTGAAGCACGATTCCCAGGCTCGGTGCCGACCCCGATACGACATCGTACGCCTTCGTCGCGTCGGCAATGTCGAAGCGGTGTGTGACCAAGGCGCCGGGATCGAGCCGGCCGTCCGCCATGAGCGCCAGCACCGCCTCGAAGTTCCGGGCTTCCGTCCAACGGACGAACCCTCTCGGATAGTCGACGCCCTGGTCTTCGTGCACCGGATCATATCGTCCCGGCCCATAGCTGCACGACACCTGAAACGACAACTCCTTCCGATAAAAGTCGTCGCGACGCAGGTGGAGTCCGGCGACCCCGACCAGCACGATTCGCCCTCGCTTCCGGCTCATCCCCGCGGCAGCACGAACGGGCTCATCGTCGTCGGTGGCCAGAGTCAGCAACACGATGTCGGCGCCGTCCCCAGCGGTGAGGTCCAACACGGCGCGAGCGATGTCGACCCCTTCGCTCGCGGCGATGGTTCGCGCCCCGAATCGTTCCGCGAGCGTCAGTCGTGAGGCATCGCGGTCGATGCCGATCACCTCGCAGCCATTGGCGCGCGCCAGCTGGACCGTGAGAAGCCCGATGAGGCCCAGGCCGTAGACCACGACCGTTTCGCCCAGCGTGGGCGCCGCGAGTCGCAATCCCTGGAGGCCGATCGCCGCGAGCGGGGTGAATGCCGCAGCCTCGAACGACACGCCCTCGGGGATGTGCGCCGCGAGCGTGTGAGGCACGCGCACGTATTCCGCGTGGGGACCGTTGGTGACTACATGATCGCCCGGTGCGAACCGCTCCACGCGAGGCCCCGTCTCCACCACGACGCCGGCCTGGCAGTAGCCAATGGGGATGGGAGCGTCGAGCTTGGCCCGGACGGCACCGAGTGTAGGGCCAATGCCGTCGGTGCGCATCTTGTCGACGACCTGGCGCACCTTGTCCGGTTGGCGGCGCGCCTTCTCCAGCCATCCCGCGCGCCCGAAGTCGACGAGCATCCGCTCGGTGCCGGCGGACACGACGCTCACGCGTGACTCGACCACCAGCGTCACCCCCGTCGCGGACGGCACCGGGACATCCACGAGCTGGGTCGAGCCGTCAGCCAGCGATTGCAGCAGGTGAATCACGGGGCGAGCTCGGAACTCACTTTACCGCCTCGATGAAGAGATTCGTGCCGAAGACATTGCCTGTGCGTCGAACCAGCCATCGAGGATACAGCCGCCATAGCAGGCGGTGCAGCGTCCCGCCGTACTTCTCGCCGGGGCGCATCAGGAGCAGGTCGCCGTGCGAGAGCTGCGTCCATACGCGCGCCTCGCGGAAGCCGACGAGCATGGCCCGGGCCTCGGCCTTGGTATACCCCTTGGTCCCCGGACTTTCGAGGTGGTGGTACATCGCCCATCGCGGTGAGCGCCAGGGACGCAGCTTCGCGGCACAGTGAAGCGTCCAGAGCATGAATGCGACCCAGGACCGCACGTGGTAGATCATTATGAGCGCCGTGCCACCGGGCCGCAAAACGCGCCGCACTTCGCCGATCGCACGGGCGGTGTCCGGCGAGTGGTGAAGAACGCCGTACGAGTACACGATGTCGAACGAGTCGTCCGCAAAGGGGAGTCGCTCCGCGTCGGCAATGCGCACGTCGGCATGCAGCCCCTCGAGCGCAAGGCGCTCGCGCGTCAGCTCGACGCCGCGCGGTGTCAGGTCCACGCCCTGGCCCCGGGCGCCGTGCCGAACCCAATTCACGAAATCGGTGCCTGCTCCAACGCCTACTTCAAGGAGGTCTTTGCCTTTTGCGCGATCGAAGCGCGCGAACGCGGGAATGTACGGCTCCCAGGAATAGCGCTCACGCTCGAGGTCGCGGAAGAAGGCGGCACGATTCTCGACTGGAATGTCTCGCGTACCGCACGGCTGATCATCCCAATGCTGTCGAACCCGTTCCTTGAGGTTCCCTGTGTCAGGGGCGATGCGCATCTTCTCCTCGTCCGGCCTCGTCTCTAGTCCCATCTCATCCGCCTCGTGTCAGGATACCCGGGCAAGCGACTCCTCGACCTCGCGCTGACGCTTGTCGGTGCACCGCTGTGGGTGCCCGCCGTCGCCATCACCGCGCTGCTCGTGCGTGCGCGCCTCGGTGCGCCGGCGTTCTTCATCCAGTCACGACCAGGCCTGCATGGGGCGCCATTCCGTCTCGTCAAACTGCGGACCATGACGGACGCGCGCGATGCGACCGGCACTCTGCTCCCCGATGAGCACCGCCTCACACCCCTGGGGCGTTTTCTTCGCTCGACCTCGCTCGATGAGCTGCCGGAGCTCTGGAACGTCCTTCGCGGCGAAATGAGTCTGGTGGGGCCCCGGCCGCTGCTGACGAAGTACCTGGCGCTGTACAACGAGCGCCATCGTCGCAGGCACGACGTGCGACCGGGACTCACCGGGATGGCGCAGGTGAGTGGTCGGAACGCGATTACCTGGCCGGAAAAGCTCGACCTGGATGTCGAGTACGTGGAACGTTGCTCGTTCGCGCTCGACCTCCGCATCCTGTTACAGAGCGCGCGAGCCGTGGTTCGACGTGAGGGCATTAGTGCCGCCGGCCAGGCCACGATGCCGGAGTTTACCGGCTACGATCGGGCATGACGGCAAGGGCCGCGCGGACCGCGTCGATCACGCGAGCCTGATCGCTCTCGGTCAGGCTCGACGAGGACGGCAGGCATAGACCCGTCTCGAATAGACGCTGCGCGGTGCCGCCGCCGATGACCGTCGCCTCGGCGAAGATCGGCTGCATGTGCATCGGGCGCCACACCGGCCGCGCTTCGATGTTCTCCTTGTCGAGCTCCGTCACGACCTCACGCGGGGTGACCGGCACCTCCTCCGGCTCGAGGCTGAGGACGGTCAGCCAGCGCGTGTGAGAGCCCCACGCCGCCTCGGGCTGCATAACGACGCCGGACAGGTCGGCGAAGGCCTCGCGATACTGGGCGAAGATCGCACGACGTCGGCGGACGCGATCGTCGAGCACGCGAAGCTGGCCGCGTCCGATGCCGGCGAGCACGTTGCTCATGCGGTAGTTGAACCCGTACTCGCGGTGCAGATACTCGACCGCCGGCTCGCGGGACTGATTCGCCCACTTGCGCATGCGAGCCAACGCCGTCGCGTCCTTGGCAAGCACGGCACCACCGCCCGTAGTGGTAATGATCTTGTTGCCGTTGAAGCTCAGGATCGAGAAATCCGCCGTCGTCCCGGTCTCCCGCCCGCGATAGGTTGCGCCAAGGGACTCAGCCGCATCCTCGATGAGGACCACACCATGCCTCGCGCACGCGGCGGCGATCGGATCGAGGTCGGCGTGCTGGCCATAGAGGTGAACGGCGATGAGCGCCTTGGGCAGGGCATCCGAGCGTGCCGCGCTCGTCAGATACTCCTCGACGAGCGCCGCGTCCAGGTTCCACGACATCGTCTCACTGTCGATGAGGATGGGCTCGGCGCCCAGGTACATGATCGGCCACACGGAGCCGGCGAACGTCAGCGTCGACACGGCCACGCGGTCGCCTTGCCCCACGCCGATCGCGCGGAGGATCAGGTGAAGAGCAGCGGTCCCGCTCGATACGGCGAGCGCCTGCACGCTGCCCCCAAGCCGCTGCGCGAGCTCACGCTCGAATCCCTCGACGTTTGGCCCGACCGTCGATAGCCAGTTCGTGTCGAATGCCTCGGCGACGAATCGTCGCTCGTCCTCGCCCATGTGCGGGGCGGACAGATGGATTCTCGTGCTCATCGTCTCGCGAGAGCTCGCGCGGGCACACCCACCACGGTGATCCCCGGCGGAACATCCTGCGTGACCACCGCGCCTGCACCAACGATCGATCCCTCTCCGACGCTCACCCCCGGCAATACGATTCCTCCCGTGCCGACATGTGCGCCGCGTCCGATGACGACGCCACCGGCAAGCCGCGTCCCCGGCGACAGGTGGGCGTTGCGTTGCACGACACAGTCATGCTCGACGATACACCCGGTGTTGACGATCGCATCAGCCTCGATACGAGCATTCGCATTCACGACACATAGCGGAAAGATGACTGCCCCATCAGCCACGCGCACGCCCCCGCCCACGACGGCGGCGGGATCGATGATCGGTGGGGCGAGGACGGGAAACCGGGCGCGCAGCTCCGAGCGGAGCGCGAGGTCACCGATGCCGAGGATCACGGGAAGCGCGGCGTCGAGATCGTCGAGACGGCGAAACTCGGTGCCAGGGGGAAACCGACTCGCTGACGGGCTGTCGTCGGACCAGATCGTGAAATTGCTCACGCCCGACCGACGTGCCACGTCCACGACGACGGACGCGTGACCGCCCCCACCGATTACGTGGAGCATGGAGCTCCTGCGTCGGCTGAAGCGGCTTGCGTCGATGCGGGCGCCTCATCCACGTCGCCGAACGATGATGTGATGCGGGCCGAGCCGTCACGTGGCCGCACTGTCAGGCGGACAGAACGCGCCGGTCGCTTCACCCCATACGAGTCGGACGTCCACCCTCGTACCGACGTGGCATCGCCGGAGACGTCAGTCACCGTGGCGCCTTCCGCCACCAGCTGGACCGAGGCTTCCGGCTCGAGGAGCCAGTGCACGTGCACCGGGGCGTCGAAGTCAGGTGTTGCGTCAACCTCGTCAACGATCAGTGCGCCCCGCGGGTACAGCGTGCAAGCACGACGATGCACGATGCCTTCGTCGATCCACGAATCATTGGTCATGTGGATCGAGACGGCGTCGCCAAGAGTGACGGCGGTGTTGATCCGAGCGCGTGGCCACGAGAGCCATAGGAACCGAGGCCCCTGCCGAGCGGCGTCGACACCCGTGATCGCGACGGTGTTGTGGACGTCGATCGGTACGAGTCCATTGTTCCAGGGGGGAGGCGCGGAGTAGCGAAAGGTACCGGCGTCGATCGCGACAGGCGCTCCGTCGATCCGCAGATCGACGTGAGCAGGATCGATATGCCCGGGACGGGATCGATAGCCGCCTGCGCGCACGAAGAGGCGAGCGCCGGAGGTGACTCCGACCGCCCATCCCGAGGAACCGCTCCTCACCCACGGCGTGGGAAGGACCGGCGAATGCGCCGGAGCATCGGCCCGCAGCCACGCGAGCGTTTCGCGGTCAGGCTCGATGGTCTCCGGAAGCGCAGCTCCAAACGTCGCGGCGGCTCCGGTCAGCGAAGGACGAAAGTCGCAATAGGAGCGAGTCGAGAGAGGCAGCACGTACGCGCCGTCATTCGGACCATGGTTCGGAAGCTGGCCGGACACCGGATCCATGCACACCGCGATGAGATCGATCAGCGACCTGACGCGCTCCTTCGCCGCGGGGGAGAGGTCGCGTCCGAGCGTGAGCAGCACCCGCCGCGCGATCGTGAGCTGGTCGAGGGCCACGCGCGCATAGTTGAACGAATGCTGGATGTACCAT